>JANPGJ010000036.1:0-76580 GCA_031423955.1 Burkholderiales bacterium | reverse complement strand
CGATGTCAGGCGGCGTCACCACTGCGGCGACAATGAATGCAACCACGATGAAGTAGCCACGCCATTCCTTGAGTTTCCTGACATCGACCATGCCGGTCAGCACCAGTACCACCACCGCCACCGGCACCTCGAAAGTGACGCCAAAAGCGATGAACATGGTGAGCACGAAGCCGAGATAGGCTTCAATGTCCGGCGCCGGCGTGATCGAAGCCGGCGCGAACGAGTTGATGAACGCGAAGAACTGGCCGAACACGAAGTAGTAACAGAAGGCAATACCGATCAGAAACAACAGCGTGCTCGACACCACCATCGGCACAGCAAGCCTTTTTTCGTGGCTGTACAGCCCGGGCGCGATGAAGGCCCAGGCTTGATACAGGAAAAACGGCAGGCCGACCAGGAAGGCGAACATCGCCGTGACCTTGAGCGGCACCAGAAACGGCGAAATCACCGAGGTGGCGATCATCTTGGTGCCCTGCGGCAGGGAACTGATCAGCGGCAGGGCCAGAAAGTCATAGATCGGGCCGGACTTCGGCCAGACGAAAAAGGCCAGCGCGAACAGCACCACGAACACGATGACGCTGCGCAATAGCCGGTCGCGCAGTTCGACCAGGTGCGAAATGAACGTGTCCTGCGTTTCTTCGCTCATGTGCCACCCGAGCCGGCAGTCGCGCCAATCATGATCCTCACCCTGCCTTTGGCGGTGGCGCCACCGCTGGTTCGCCGAGCGGGAGGCTGGCTTGCGCGGCTTGCGGTGCAGGCGCCGAAGGCGTGGCCTCCGCATTGTCAAGCGCCTGGCGAATTGCGCCATCGGCGTCGGCCAGGGCCTGCGCGGAAGGTGCGGCAGGCTCCGGCACGGGCGCGCCGACTTCGGTGGCCAGTTTGTTGAATTCGGATGCCTGCGCCTCGAAACCGGCGACCGTCTCTTTCATCGAGGATTCGATGCTGTGCGCCGCCTCGGTCACCGTGGTTTGCAGCTTCTTGAGTTCGTCAAGTTCGATTTCACGGCTGATGTCGGCCTTGACATCGTTGACATAACGTTGCGCGCGCCCCATCAGGGCGCCGACCGTGCGCGCCACCCGCGGCAACTTCTCCGGGCCGATGACCAGAAGGGCCACCACACCGATGACCAGCAATTCAGAAAATCCGACGTCGAACATGAAGGTTCAAGGGGTTCCGGTAAGCGCAACGGAAAAAGGCGACCAGGCGTTCGCCTGGTCAGCCCGCAATGGTCCGGAAAAACCGCTTCTCAGGCGCGGGTTTTTTCTTCGGGCTTGACGTCGATGGTCTGCCCGACCTTGCCGGGTTCACCGGTACTAGCGGTATCGGCGGAGGCGTTCGCGGCCCCTTCCTTCATGCCGTCCTTGAAGCCCTTGACCGCGCCGCCGAGATCGGAACCCATGTTGCGCAACTTCTTGGTGCCGAATACGAGCATCACGATGACCAGAACGATCAGCCAATGCCAAATTGAAAACGATCCCATGGAAAGACTCCTTGAAACGTGGTTGTCGACAGTCAATACGCAGCGTCGGTTCTTATTGTTGCTTGGCCACGTTCAATTTCTGCGCGCCGACCCTGCTTGAAAACCCGGTCGGCAGCGCGGCACATCATTTCGGGGCCCGACATTTCAGCCGCGTTTCCACGGTCGGGGCCCACCCATGACATGCATGTGCAGGTGAAGAACTTCCTGGCCGCCTTCGCGACCGTTGTTCACCACCACCCGGAATCCGCCAGCGGTCCCCGGATTGCACCCCTGCTCCAGCGCAAGATTTGGCGCCAGCAACAGCATTCTACCAAGGAGTGCCTGATGGCGTGCATGCATCTGCGCAAGCGACTCGACATGTTCCTTGGGGACGATCATGAAATGCACTGGCGCCGCCGGATGGATGTCGTTGAACACGTACAACTCATCGTCCTCGTAGACCTTCGAAGATGGAATGCGGCCAGCGATGATCTTGCAGAAAATGCAGTCGGGTTCGGTATGGACGGATGGGCTCATGGTCATTGGTGGTGGCTCAAAAAATCCGGCGGCCGGCGGCCTGGCCTCATGACGGGTCGGGTCGCGCCGCTTTCTCGGCCAGCCCGGACAATCCCTCGCGCCGCGCCAGTTCGGCCAGCACGTCGGCCGGACCCAGGCCGTGGTGTTCAAGTGCGATCAGGCAGTGGAACCACAGGTCCGCCACTTCGGACACGATCCGCGGCCGGTCGCCATCCTTGGCGGCCATTACTACCTCGGTTGCCTCTTCGCCGATCTTCTTCAGGATCGCATCCTCGCCGCGCGCCAACAGGCGCGACACGTAGGATTGCGCCGGATCGCCGCCGCGACGCGACGCCACCACCGCGCCCAGGCGCAACAACACGTCATCATTCATTTGCCATAAATCTCGGTTGCGCTCTTGACGACCGGATCGATTTCGACCCAGGCGTCGCCTTCAAGCTTGCGAAAAAAACAGTTGTGGCGACCAGTGTGGCAGGCAATGCCGCCAACCTGGTCGACCTTGAGCAGCACCACGTCGGCGTCGCAATCAATCCGCACTTCGCGCAAATTCTGGCGATGCCCGGATTCCTCGCCCTTGTGCCAGAGCCGTTGCCGCGAACGGGACCAGTACACCGCATGACCGGTTTCGATCGTCGCCTTCAGAGCCGCGCGGTTCATCCACGCGAACATCAGCACACGGTTGGTAAAGGCTTCCTGCGCGATCGCCGGCACCAGGCCGCGCTCGTCCCAGGCAATCGCCTCAAGCCACGCATCCCCGACTGCCGCGGCAACCGGACCGGGCGACGACCCGGCCACCGCGCCAGGCGTTTTGCCCGCAGGTGCGGCGGGCGCATTCTCCGTGCCGCTCACAGCCGTACCTCGATGCCACGCAGGGCCATGCGGCTTTTGGCCTGGCCGACGGTGAATTCGCCGTAGTGGAAGACGCTGGCGGCCAATACCGCATCGGCACGCCCTGCGAGCACGCCTTCGACCAGATGATCGAGAGTGCCGACCCCGCCTGAGGCGATCACCGGCACCGATACCGCGTCAGCCACCGCGCGTGTCAGGCCCAGGTCGAAGCCGTTGCGGGTGCCGTCGCGGTCCATGCTGGTCAGCAGAATCTCCCCGGCGCCCAGGGAAGCAACCTTGCGCGCCCACTCGACTGCGTCGATCCCGGTATCGTTCCTGCCGCCGTGGGTGAACACGCTCCAGCGACCGGGCGCGGTTTGTTTGGCATCGATCGCAACGACGATGCATTGCGCACCGTAGCGCCCGGAGGCGTCGGCCACCAATTGCGGATTCTGGACCGCGGCGGTATTGATGCTGATCTTGTCGGCGCCGGCGTTGAGCAGGCGCCGCACATCCTCGACCCGGCGCACGCCGCCGCCCACGGTCAGCGGAATGAACACCTCCGCGGCGACGCGCTCGATCACATGCAGGATGATGTCGCGGTCGTCGCTGCTGGCAGTGATGTCGAGGAACGTAAGTTCGTCCGCACCCTGGTCGTCATAGCGCCTTGCGATTTCGACCGGATCGCCGGCATCGCGGAGTTCGACGAAGTTGATGCCCTTGACCACGCGGCCGGCTGTCACATCAAGGCAGGGAATGATTCGTTTGGCAAGCATCGGGAGTGGCGGGCATGGTTGGCGCGTTGCGCGATCAGGATGGCGGCCACCGCTTGAGCGACGATGGCCGGGGCGCACGCTCGCGGGGCACGTCGCCATGCGCCGCGTCCCCGGCGCCAGCGGCTATTTCTTTTCGGCTTCAGCCAGCGCGGTCTTGAAATCCAGGGTGCCGTCGTAGACCGCGCGGCCGGCGATGACCCCGACCACGCCTTCGCCTTCGATTGCCTTCAAGGCCTTGATGTCCCTGACACTGGCCAGACCGCCGGACGCGATCACCGGTATCTTCATCGCCTGCGCCAGGCGCAGGGTCGCATCGACGTTGATGCCGCCGAGCATGCCGTCGCGCCCGATGTCGGTATAGATGATCGCCTCGGCGCCGTAGTCTTCGAATTTTCGTGCGAGATCGATCACATCATGGCCGGTCAGCTTGCTCCAGCCGTCGGTGGCGACTTTGCCGTCGCGGGCATCGAGGCCGACAATGATGTGTCCGGGAAACGCGCCGCATGCATCGTGCAGGAACCCGGGGTTTTTCACCGCCGCGGTGCCGATGATGACGTAGCTGACGCCGTCGTCCAGATAACGCTCGACGGTATCGAGATCACGAATGCCACCACCGAGCTGCACCGGCATGTCGTCGCCGGCCGCCTTGATGATGGCCTTGATCGCAGCTTCGTTCTTCGGCTTGCCGGCGACCGCGCCATTGAGATCGACGATGTGCAGGCGCTTCGCCCCTTGCGCCTTCCAGTGGGCAGCCATCGCGGCCGGCGCCTCCGAAAATATGGTCGCGTCGGCCATGTCGCCCTGTTTCAGGCGGACACACTTGCCATCCTTGATGTCAATCGCGGGAATGATCAACATGCTTGCACCTGGAGAAGTTTCACGGGAGTCGTTGCGGTTGAGGCGATCGAACCATTGACATGGCTAGCGCACGATTGACCAATCGGCGAACGCGCAAGGAAATGGGGCTGGGGCTGGGGCCACGCCACTGCGTCGCGAGGCTGTAGGTATTGGCTTGCGGTGCATCAGGCAGACAAACAATCCGGATTCAAGCATTTTCAACAGGATGCTATGGATTCCAAGCGACGAAATTCGAAAACAATTGAAGACCCGCACGATGACTTTTTTCCGGATGGAACTGTACGCCGAAAATGTTGGCCCGCGCAACCGCACAAGTGAAGTGTATCCCATAGTCCGCCGAGCCGGCACCGACCTCGCTGTCGGCAGGGTCCGGATAAAAGCTGTGGACGAAGTAAAAACGGCTGGCGTCGGCGATACCATGCCAAAGCACATGAGCGCGATCCTGGTGAACCTGGTTCCAGCCCATGTGCGGGACCTTCAAGCGGGCGCCATCCGCGGCATGCATGTCGGCAGGAAAGCGTCGCACCGCGCCCGGGAGAATACCCAGCCCCGGTGTATCGCCTTCGGCACTGCGGTCGAACAGCATCTGCATGCCGATGCAGATGCCCAGAAAAGGCTTGTTCGCGGCGGCATTCAACACCGCCTCGCGCAGCCCCGATTCATTCATCTCGCGCATGCAGTCCGGCATCGCACCCTGACCCGGAAACACCACGCGGTCAGCGCTGCCGATCACCTGCGGGTCACCGGTCACCACCACCTTGAGCGCCGGCGCCACATGTTCGATCGCATGGGCGACCGATCGCAGGTTGCCCATCCCGTAATCTATGACTGCAATCGTCTGCATCGCTATTGTTGGAAGTTTGCCACCGTGGCGGCGCCGTTCAGGCCGGTGATACGGCTAGAGCGAACCTTTGGTCGACGGAATGACACCTGCCCCGCGCGGATCAGGTTCGGATGCCATGCGCAACGCCCGCCCGAAGGCCTTGAACACGGTTTCGCATTGATGATGCGCGTTTTCGCCGCGCAGGTTGTCGATATGCAGGCTCACCAAGGCATGATTGACGAAGCCCTGGAAGAATTCGTGCGCCAGGTCGACATCGAAGGCTCCGATCATCGCGCGCTTGAAATCGACATGGAACTCGAGCCCCGGGCGACCGGACAGGTCGATCACCACGCGCGACAAGGCTTCGTCGAGCGGCACATAGGCGTGGCCATAGCGGCGCACGCCCTGCTTGTCGCCGATCGCCTGTGCAAACGCCTGTCCAAGCGTGATGCCGATGTCTTCAACCGTGTGGTGGGCGTCGATGTGCAGGTCGCCGGTGGCGGCGACATCGAGATCGATCATGCCGTGGCGGGCGATCTGGTCAAGCATATGGTCGAGAAACGGGACACCAGTGGCAAACGCTGCCACCCCGCTACCGTCGAGGTTGAGCTTGACACGGATCTGCGTTTCCCTGGTGTTGCGAACGACTTCGGCGGTTCTCATGCCTGCGAATTTCCTGCGGTGATCGGTGAAGAGGTTTCGGCAATCGGAAGGTTGGGCACGCCTGCCCCTGCGCAATGCCTGCTGCGGGGAACACGCTCGCGACGCCTCGCGGTCGCGCGTTTGCGAATCTCAGGCATTGTTCAACGCCTGCGAGCTTAGCGCAACTTCCAGCGCCGCCAGCATCGCCTGGTTTTCGGCCGGCGCCCCGATGGTCAGGCGCAGACAGTTTTCAAGCATCGGATGGCCACCGGAAAAATTCTTCACCAGCACCTTTTGCCGCTTCATGGCTTCGAACACGGCCGATCCGGCACCGGGCGGCCCGGCGACACGGACACAGATGAAATTGGCGGCGCTCGGATACTGCCGCACACCCGGCATTGCGGCCAGCGCGCGCGCGACCACGGCGCGTTCGGCAAGCACGCGCGCCGCTTGCTCATCAAGCACCTGCTTGTTTTCGAGGATCTTGATGGCAACCGCCTCGGCCAGCACGCTGATATTGAACGGTGCGCGGGCCTTGTCGAATTCCCTGATCCACGCCGGACTGCCACCGACGTATCCCAGGCGCACGCCGGCGAGGCTGATTTTCGATACCGTGCGCATCACCACCATGTTTGGAAACTCGGGCAGGCGCGGCATGAACGAGTCGGCGGCGAATGGCTGGTAAGCCTCGTCGATCACCACCAAACCGGGGGCAGCGCGCACGATGCGTTCGACTTCAGGCATTGAAAACGGGCTGCCGGTCGGATTGTTCGGATAGGCAAGCCAAACCAGGGCCGGCTTGTGCAGCGCCATCGCCGCGACGAATGCGTCGGCATCGAGCGAAAAGTCTTCACGCAACGGCACGGCGACGAATCGCAGCCGATAAAACAGCGCGTGCATCTGGAACATCACAAACGATGGCGCGGGCGCCATCACCACGGCGCCCTCGCGCGCGCAGGCCGCGGTGATGTACTGGATGCATTCGTCCGACCCGTTGCCGCACAGCACGTCGAACCCGGCCGGTACGCCCATGGTTTGCGCGATCAGTGCGCGCAAGCGGGTCAGGCTGGGTACCGGGTAACGATTGAGCGACAACTTCGATACGACCGCGCCGACCTCCTGCGCCAGCCAGTCGGGCAGGGAGTACGGGCTTTCCATGACGTCGAGTTTGATCATGCCGGTGGCATCGGCCACCGGATAGGCGCCCATCGCAAGTATCTCGGGCCGGATGATGTTCTGTGGGGTAGTCATGGTGTGATTGATTTGGCGCGCTTGATTATCGATCGTTTGCAACAACATCACAGCCGCGCGGTTGCATGCCTTTGTCATGAACCACTAAATTCTCCAGTCGATGTCGCTCGCGTAGATTGCAACACCGGCAGCCTGCGCGCAGCCGTCAGGGGATCCGGTACTCGGCCGAACGCGCATGCGCGGCCAGGCCTTCCCCGTGCGCCAGTTCGGACGCGATCCGGCCCAGCGTCGCGGCGCCAGCGGGCGACACCTTGATGATGCTTGAGCGCTTCTGGAAATCATAGACACCCAGGGGTGACGAGAATCGCGCGGTCCGCGAAGTTGGCAGCACATGGTTGGGTCCGGCGCAGTAATCGCCCAATGCCTCGCTGGAATGCGCCCCCATGAAGATTGCCCCGGCGTGCCGGATCAGCGGCAGCAGGGCCTCGGGGTCGGCAACCGAGAGCTCGAGGTGTTCCGGCGCGATGTCATTGGCGACGGCGCATGCCTCAGCCAGATCGCGGGTGCGGATCAGCGCACCACGCCCTGCCATCGACTTGGCGATGATGGCCTGCCGTGGCATCGAGGCGAGCAGCCGCTCGATGCTCGCCGCCACCCGTTCGATATAGGCCGCATCAGGACACAGCAGAATCGCCTGGGCGATTTCGTCATGCTCGGCCTGGCTGAACAGATCCATCGCCACCCAGTCCGGGTTGGCACTGCCATCTGCGATGATCAGGATTTCGGAGGGTCCGGCGATCATGTCGATGCCGACCGTGCCGAACACCCGCCGCTTGGCGGCCGCCACATAGGCGTTGCCCGGTCCGACGATCTTGTCGACCGCGGCGATGGTGTCGGTGCCATAGGCGAGTGCGGCCACCGCTTGCGCGCCGCCGATAGTGTAGATCACATCGACCCCGGCGATCGCGGCGGCCGCCAGCACCATCGGATTGGTGTGGCCACCGGGCGCCGGCGACACCATCACCAGTTCAGCCACGCCGGCGACCTTGGCCGGGATCGCATTCATCAGCAGCGAACTCGGATAAGCCGCCTTGCCGCCGGGAACGTACAGGCCGGCGCGGTCGAGCGGAGTGACGTTCTGGCCCAACTCGGTACCGTCGGCTTCGGTATAGCGCCATGAAGCACTGACTTGCCGCTGGTGATAGTCCCGAATGCGCAGCGCCGCCGCCTCCAGCGCGACGCGCTGCGCCGGCGGAAGGCCGGCGAGCGCGGCATCGATGCGCGCCGCCGGAATTCGCAGCGCATCCATCGATGGCGCATCAATGCCGTCAAAGCGCGCCGTGTACTCAAGCACCGCAGCATCGCCACGCGCCCGAACGTCGGCAAGAATGGTTTGGGTGGCGCGCTCGACGTCGTCGTCCGTCTCGGCCGAGTAGGCGAGCAAAGCCTTCAACTGCGCGCCAAAGCCGGGCATCGTGCTGTCGAGGCGGCGCACTTGCAGGCTCATGATTGCCACCCGCCATCGCGCGCCGCCTTTGCCCAGCCGGGAATGACAATGTCGATGCAGCCCGTCCGAATGTTCATTTCGCGGCCGCCGCGAAGGCATCGATCAGCGCCTGCACCGCCGGACGCTTGGTCTTGAGCGCCGCCTGATTGACGATCAGGCGCGACGACACATTGCAGATCTCCTCGACCGCGCGCAGGCGATTGGCCTTCAACGTGGCACCGGTGGACACCAGGTCGACTATCACCTCGGCCAATCCGATCAGCGGCGCCAGTTCCATCGAACCGTATAGCTTGATCAGGTCGACGTGCATGCCCTTGTTGGCGAAGTGCTCGCGTGCGACGCTCACGTATTTGGTTGCGACCCGAATCCGCGCACCGCGCCGGACCGCATTTTCATAGTCAAAATCCTCCGGCACCGCGACCATCATCCGGCAACGTCCGATGGCGAGGTCGACCGGCCGGTACAGGCCATCGCTGCCGCTTCGCGCATCATGCTCAAGCAGTACGTCCGAACCGGCCACGCCAAGGTCGGCGGCGCCATACTGGACATAGGTCGGCACATCTGAGGCGCGCACGATGATGATGCGAACATCCGCCTGATTGGTAGGCAGGATCAGCTTGCGCGATTTTTCCGGGTCAACCGCGACACTGATGCCGACCTTGGCCAGCAACGGCAGCGTTTCCTCGAAAATGCGGCCTTTGGAAAGGGCCAGGGTGATCACAGGGCAACTTCTTTAGAGTAGAGCGGGCAGTCAATCATTTTACCTGAGCTGCACCGTCGCTCCTGCCAATCCCGGCAGCACAACGCGGCCACACAACGCCCCGGCGCCGCCAACCTCAATGGCGGCGTGAAACGCGCGCGCCCACCGCCGACAGCTTGGCCTCGAGCGCCTCGTAACCACGGTCGAGATGGTAGATGCGATCGATCACCGTCTCCCCCTCGGCCACCAGGCCTGCCACCACCAGCGACGCCGACGCCCGCAAATCGGTTGCCATCACGGTCGCACCGGTCAGGGTGCGCACCCCGCTGACCACCGCCGTATTGCCCTCGATTTCGATCTGCGCACCCAATCGCATCAGTTCCTGGGCATGCATGAAGCGATTCTCGAAAATCGTCTCGGTCACCATCCCGGTACCCTCGGCAATCGCGTTCAAGGCCATGAACTGGGCCTGCATGTCGGTCGGGAACGCCGGATATGGCGCGGTCCGCAAATTGATCGCGCGCGGCCGCCGCCGTGACACGATGCGGATGCGGTCGGGTTCAGTCTCGATCCGCGCACCGCTTTCAGTGAGTTTGTCGAGCACCGCGTCAAGGGTATCCGGCCGTGCCCCGGTGAGTACCACATCACCACCGGCAGCCGCTACGGCCGCCAGAAAGGTCCCGGTTTCGATGCGATCGGCCATCACTCGGTAGCGCGCACCATGCAGGCGTTCGACGCCCCGCACGACAATCCGGTCCGTGCCTGCGCCGCTGACCCGCGCGCCCATGGCATTGAGGCAATTCGCCAGATCGACCACCTCTGGTTCGCGCGCGGCGTTTTCAATCACGGTTTCGCCGTCGGCCAGGCAGGCGGCCATCATCAGGTTTTCAGTGCCGGTCACGGTCACCACGTCGGTCACGATTCGTGCGCCCTTGAGCCGGCGCGCGTGCGCCACCAGATACCCATGGTCGACCCGAATCTCGGCGCCCAGCGCCGTCAAGCCCTTGATATGCTGATCCACGGGTCGCGCACCGATCGCACAGCCGCCTGGAAGGGATACGCGCGCGCTGCCAAAGCGCGCAAGCAGTGGTCCCAGCACCAGCACCGACGCCCGCATGGTCTTGACCAGTTCATAGGGCGCTTCCGGGCGATCGACCTTCGCGGCATCCAGCTTCAAGCCGCCTGCCACGCGCTCGATCTGCACCCCCATCTGCGCCAGCAGCGTCTCCATTGTCGCAATGTCCTGCAGCGCAGGCACGTTGTCGACTTCGAGCATGTCGGCGGTGAGCAGGGCCGCGCAGACAATCGGCAATGCGGCATTCTTGGCGCCCGAGATCGGGATTTCTCCACGCAGGCGCTCGCCCCCCTGAATGACCAGTTTATCCATCATCAACCCCGGATCGCGGCAGGAAATAATGGTGGACGCGCGAGCAACGCATCGAATTGCAGCCCCGCAGTCATCCTGCAAGGCGCGCGTCGCAGGCACCACATTTTCCCGCCAAGGATGCTCGCTCCCATATTTTCAGGCGGCCTTCCATTCGTCGGGCGACAAGGTTTTCATCGACAAGGCGTGAATCTCGTTGCCCATTTGCGCACCAAGCGCCTGATTGACCAATTGGTGGCGTGCGACGCGCGACTTGCCGGCGAACAGCCGGCTGACAATCAGCGCCTCGAAGTGTGCGCCGTCGCCATCGACCGCGAGATGTTCGCATTCGATCCCTTGCGCGATCAGATCGCGCACATATTCCGGAGTCACCATAACTTGCCTGCCTTCAGTGTCTGAGTTTGTAACCGCGTCCAAGCATCAGGAGCAATCCGCCCGAAACGAGCAAAAAGCAACCAGCAACCACCGCGAGCGAAAACCACGGCGAGACATCACTTTGCCCGAAAAACCCGTGGCGAAAACCGTCAATCATGAAGAAAAACGGGTTGAAGTGCGAAACTTTCTGCCAAAACGGAGGCAGAGAATGGATCGAGTAGAACACACCCGACAAAAAAGTGGCCGGCATGATGAAGAAATTCTGGAAGGCTGCGATATGGTCGAACTTCTCGGCCAAGATGGCAGCGAGCAAACCGATCGCCCCCATCAGCGCACAACCCACGAAGGCAAATACCAGTATCCAGGCGACCGATACAAATGGCGGCACGGCGAAAAACATCGTCACGCCGAGGACACCAATGCCGACGCACAATCCGCGCACGACCGCGGCGATGACATAGGCGCCGAAAAATTCCAGATGCGAGATCGGAGGAAGCAGGACAAATACAAGGTTTCCGGTGACTTTTGACTGGATCAGCGATGAGGAACTGTTTGCAAACGAATTTTGCAACATCGACATCATGATCAGGCCGGGTGCAAGAAATGCCGCATAGCGGACATTCTCGTAAACCTGCACATGCGCTTCAAGCACATGCGAGAAGATCAGCAGGTAGAGCAGCGCCGTCAATACCGGCGCCGTGATGGTCTGGGCGGCAACCTTCCAGAAGCGCAGCAGTTCCTTGTAGAGCAGCATGCCGAATCCGCTACCGGCGGCTGTGCGCGCCGGCATTCTCATGCGAACCACCGCACTGCGACAGCCTGACCGGGCGCGACGATGCCGGCGCTCACAAGTCGCGCTTTCATGATCATGCCGACTGCTCCGCCATCACCTGGACGAACACATCTTCTAGATCCGGCGTTTCAATCGCCAGTTCCTCGATATGCAAGCCGGCCGCCCGCACCTCGGCCAGTACGGCTTCGACGCCGTCAAAATCGCGCAGTTTGAAGCGAAAGACTCCTGCGGATTCGGTTGGCACAAGAGCGCGCACTGCCGCCGGCAAGGCGCCGCTGACCTTCAATCTCAGGTAAGCGCTGGCATGCCGCTTGAGCAATTCCGAGGTACGGTCCAGCGCGACCACCCGTCCGCCCTTGAGCATCGCCACCCGCCCGCACAGGGTCTCGGCCTCTTCTAGGTAATGCGTGGTCAGGACGATGGTGTGCCCATCTCGATTCAAGCGGGCAACGAATTTCCACAAGGTCTGCCGCAATTCCACGTCAACGCCCGCGGTAGGTTCGTCAAGCACGATCACCGGCGGGCGATGCACCAGGGCTTGCGCCACCAGCACCCGGCGCTTCATGCCGCCCGACAGGCTGCGCATGTTTGCATTCGCCTTGTCGGTCAAACCAAGATTGTCCAGAATCTCGTCAATCCATTCGCCATTCGCATGCAATCCGTAGTAACCGGATTGGAAACGCAGCGTCTCGCGAACAGTGAAAAACGGGTCGAACACCAGTTCCTGCGGCACTACCCCGAGATTGGAGCGCGCAAGGCGATAGTCGGTGACAACGTCATGGCCCATCACGGCCACCCGTCCACTGTCGGCCCGCGTCAGGCCTGCGATGATGGAGATCAGGGTCGTCTTGCCGGCACCGTTCGGGCCGAGCAAGCCGAAAAACTCGCCCTCCTCCACCGCGAGGTCAACCGCGTCCAAGGCAACGAGGGCACCAAATCGCTTGCGCACAGCGCTCGCTGCAATCGCGTATTTCATGGATGTGGAATCGCTATCCCGGCCAGGCTCTGGTTCATTGCGCTCATCGGCGCCGCGCACGAGGCCGGCAACACGACGGCAAGCTCAACCAAGGGTCAGCGCTTCTACCCCGTAGAGGCGTGCGATCCGTCTGAGCGCATCCGGCGCATTGATCGCCTGGATCACGCCGCCGCTGCCGGCCGCCGTGCGGCGCCATTCATTCAGACATGCCAGCAGGCTCGAATCACACTCGATAACAGCGCCGAGATCGAAAATTGTCTCGCCACCACGCAGCGCGAGAGATCCCTGCGCAAGCAATCCAGGGGCATCAGCCATCAAAACCCTGGCGGGAAGGCAAAACGGCATTCGTTGTCCTGTGCAGAAGCGGCACGCAGGTCGCACTGGCTGCCGACACCGCAGCCTGACACCCCGAAAGGATGAAGCTGCGACCCTACGACTTGCTTCTCGCTTCGATGGTTTTATTCTTGCTCGCAAGCGCCTTGATCAGGCCGTCGATGCCATTGGCCGCGATCTCCGAGTTGAACTGGTTCTTGTAGGTTTCCACCAGTCGAGCACCGAGGACGTTCAGATCGACCACTTTCCAGGCGCCGTCGAAACGTTCGAGGTAGTAATCAAGCTGGATCGGTTCGCCACTGCCACCAGGCTTGACCAGTGAGCGCACCACCGCATCGCCTTCACCGGGCTGCAGGCGGAATGGCTTGTATTCAATCACCGTATCGCTCTTGTAGGTCGAGAACGCGCCAGCATAGGTGTTTGTCAGCAAGCCCTTGAACTCACGCGTCAGCGCCTGCTGCTGCTCGGCAGACGCACGTGACCAGTGGCGGCCGACCGCCGATTGCGTCATCCGCTGAAAGTTGACGTACGGCACGATCTTGGTATCGACCAGCTGATTTATCTTGTGCCGGTTGCCGGCCTGAATCTCGCGATCGGCCTTGATCGCCGTTGTCACTTCGTCGACCGCGCGCTTGATGATGGCGTCCGGCGCGTCTTGCGCCCACGCCGCCACACCTGCAAACGCCAGGGCCAGCGCCGCCGCCAGAGTTGCAAGAATTCTGAGCATTCTCATTCGTATCCCGGTCACAAGCGCCTAGAAACCGATTCCATTGGCCGCCGTACGCAGCGGGGGCGACTTCATCGCCTGCCGCTTGGTCGCCGGCGCATGACGCGATGCATCCAATTGGCGTTCACCGCGCTGGTTGGCCCGATCGAACCAGATATCCTGCGGCAATTCGACTACAAGCTTGGTCTGCGGCGCGACAATCGCACTTTTGCCGCCGCCTTCTTCATCAACCATGCCTTTTCTGCGTTGGATGTATGCGTCACGGACAAACGAATATTTGTCCAGTGCGGCTTCTTCAAGAACATTGCTCGCGTTAAGCAGCTCGGCGCGACGATTGACCGCCCGTAGCGTATACGCGACGTTGCGCGTCGGCACATGATTGGCCCATACCGGGTCGAGATTGCTGTAAATCAGCGTACCGACGGTTTCGCGAATATTCGATGGACCCAAAATCGGCAATACAAGATACGGGCCGGCATCAAACCCCCACTTGCCGAAAGTCTGGCCAAAGTCGCGATTGTGCCTCTCCAGCCCCGCCTTGCTGGCGACGTCGAAACAACCGAGCAAGCCGACGGTCGTATTGATCAATACCCGGCAGGCGTCGGAAACCGCGTCAACCACCTTCCCTTGCAGGAGGCTGTTGACGCCGACGAAAACATCGTTGATGTTGGAGAAGACATTGCCCACGCAATCGCGTGCCGGTTCAGGCACCACCGCCTTGTACCCGGACGCGATCGGCCTGAGGAGCGCATCATCGACGCCTTCGTTGAAGCTGAACATGGCGCGGTTGAAGCCTTCAAACGGATCGCCAGGCGTGGCGGAAGAGGCGCAACCGCCAGCGAGCGCCGCCACCAGCAGGAACAGGCAAACATTACGGCACTTCGCAAAAAAACTCATTTCCCGTCCTTATTGTCACTCTTGCCTTCGGCCGCCTTGTCAAAGACCAGTTTGCCAATCAGATCCTCAAGCACCAGCGCCGACGAAGTTGCCTTGATCTTGTCACCCGGCATCAGCTTCGCACTGTCACCCCCCGGCGACAAGCCAATGTATTGCTCGCCCAAGAGGCCGGAAGTCTGGATCTTGGCCGAAGTATCCTTGGGAAACGCAAACGCCTTGTCCATCGACAGCGTGACCAGCGCCTGAAACTCCTGATCATCAAACGCGACCTTCGTGACCCGCCCGACCACTACGCCGGCGCTTTTGACCGGCGCACGAACCTTCAGGCCACCAATGTTATCAAATTTCGCAAGCACTTGATATGTTTCGGAAAAGTTGAAAGATGCCAGATTTCCGGCTTTAAGCGCGAGGATCAACATGGCAGCAAACCCGGCGATTACAAAAATGCCGACCCAAAGATCTGTCAGTTTCCTGTTCATTTCATTCGCCCTCAAGCACCTGAGAACATCAGCGCGGTCAACATAAAATCAAGTGCAAGCACCGCCAACGAGGACGTCACTACCGTCCTGGTAGTGGCGCGCGCCACACCCTCCGGGGTCGGCTGGGCGTCATATCCTTCGAAGACCGCGATGAAGGTCACCGCGAATCCGAACACCAGACTCTTGATAACGCCGTTTCCCACATCTTCGACCCAGTCGACGCCGTTTTGCATCTGGCTCCAGAAAGCACCTTCGTCGACCCCGATCATCACCACACCCACCACATAGCCACCAAGCACGCCGACGGCCGAAAACATTGCCGCCAGAAGCGGCATCGAAATCGCGCCTGCCCAGAAGCGCGGCGCCAGAATCCTGCCGATCGGCGACACTGCCATCATCTCCATCGCCGATAGTTGCTCACCGGCCTTCATCAAACCGATCTCGGCGGTGATCGAGGTGCCGGCGCGACCGGCGAACAGAAGCGCGGTGATCACCGGCCCGAGTTCACGCACCAGGGACAGCGCCACCAACAGGCCCAGCGCCTGTTCGGAACCGTATCTTTGCAGCGTATTGTAGCCCTGCAAACCCAGCACGAAACCCACGAACAGGCCGGAGACCACGATGATGATCAGGGAATAATTCCCGATGAAATGGATCTGCGCCACGGTCAGACGAAAACGCCGGAACGCCGGCCCCGAGGCCGCGAGCATCGCCAGGAACAGGCGGGTCGCATAACCAAGCTTGGCGATCACCTCGGTGATCATGTGACCGAAACCACGAACCGATTCGATCATTTCGACAACCCCAGGTCGCTGGCGTAATCGGGTGCCGGATAGTGAAAACGAACCGGACCTTCGGGGCTGCCGGCAATGAATTGCTTCACGTAGGGCAGGTCGGATGCGCGAATCTCGGCGGGCGTGCCGCGCGCGACTATCCTCCCCTCGGCCAGAAAATAGACGTAGTCGACGATCGCCAGCGACTCATGTACATCGTGCGTCACCACGATTGATGCCGCACCAAGCGCATCGTTGAGGCTGCGGATCAGGTTCGCCGTGATGCCCAGGGAAATCGGATCGAGCCCGGCAAACGGTTCGTCGTACATGATCAGCTGCGGGTCGAGCGCGATCGCGCGTGCCAGTGCCACCCGGCGCGACATGCCACCCGAGATTTCCGACGGCATCAGGGCGTGCGCACCACGCAGTCCGACCGCATTGAGTTTCATCAGCACCATGTCGCGAATCGCCGCTTCCGGCAAACCGGTGTGCTCGCGCAGTGGAAATGCGACGTTGTCAAACACACTCATGTCGGTGAACAAGGCGCCGAACTGGAACAACATGCCCATTCGCCGGCGCAACGCATACAGCCCCTTGAGGTCCTGCGCATGCACATCCTGACCATCCACCATCACTGTGCCCGCCTGCGGGCGCACCTGACCACCGAGCATGCGCAACACGGTGGTCTTGCCGGAGCCAGAGCCCCCCATCAACGCCACCAGCTGGCCGCGCTTGACTTCAAGATCAAGGCCGGAAAGGATTTGGCGGGTGGGCGCCCCGGACAAATTGGGATATGCGAAGGAGGCGCCCTTGATGGTAACGAAAGGCAATGGCGAAGGCACGTAGGGATGAGTCGACAGCGTAGGCAATCGGGCAGTTTAGCAGGAGCGGGTACTGTTGGCGTCGCAATTCGGGCGGCCACTCGACGTGCGCTATAGTGCAAGCAACACAACCACGGCCCGACGCCCGCCACACGTGACCGCTGCGCTGAATTTCATCGATGTCAGCAAGCGTTTTGGCGCGGCTCACGCACTTGAACGGGTCAATTTCAGGGTCGATCAAGGCTTGTCGTTCGGCTTGGCGGGCGTCAATGGCGCCGGCTAGACCACTCTCCTGAAGTGCATGCTCGACCTGTGTTCGGCAAGTGGCGGCTCGATTGAAATTTTCGGCGTGCCGGCCATCGAAAATCGCGCGCGCGCGCGCCTGACTTTTCTGCCGGAGCGATTTTCCCCGCCGTACTACCAGAATGGCCGCGATTTTCTACGCATGATGGCGGGCCTGCGCGGCGATCCGTACAATGATTCGCTGGTGCGCGCGATATTCGAACGGCTTGACCTTGCGGAATCGGCACTCACCCGACCGGTCAAAGACTACTCCAAAGGCATGACACAGAAACTTGGGCTCGCCAGTTGCCTTCTTGCCGACCGCGATCTGATCGTCCTCGATGAACCGATGAGCGGCCTCGACCCGAAGGCACGCGCCCACGTCAAGGAACTGTTGGCCGATCTGAAACGCCGCGGCCGTACGGTTTTCTTCACCTCGCACGCCCTGGCCGATATTGAAGAAACCTGCGACGAAATGGCGGTCCTGGATGCTGGCAGCCTGCGCTTTGCCGGCACTCCCGAGTCGCTGCGGACGCAAACCGGGGCAGCGGGCCTCGAGACTGCGTTCCTGCGTGTGATCGCGGCGCCGGGTCCGCACGCCTCGTGAACGACACGGCGCCCCGGCCGGCAAAGCCCGGCCTGCTTCTGGTCGATGACGATCCGCTGATTGTCGACACCCTGGGCATCGTGCTCGGCCAATACTACGAAGTAACCTGTGCCGACTGCCACGATGCGGCGATCAAGGTCCTGGACGGACTGGGCCAGCGTTTGCATTTGGCGCTGGTCGACCTCGGCCTGCCGCCGAAGCCGCACGCCCCGGACGAGGGTTATCGCTTGATCGCGAGCCTTCTGGCGCGCGCACCGTCGATGAAAATCGTCGTGCTTTCCGGCCAGTCCGGCGACGCCGCGGCGCGCCATGCGCGCGCCCTCGGCGCCACCGAGTTCGTGGCCAAACCAACGCGTCCGGCGGATTTGTTGCGCATCCTCGGCAAGGTCATGGCCGCCGCCGGCGCCGAAAGCGCAGTCACCGAACCGGTTGCCGGTCGGGTTGACGCACTCGGCGCCCTGATCGGCGAGTCGCCGCCAATGCAGAACCTGAAAACGCAGATCAGGCTTTACGCGAATTCGCCGTTTCCGGTCCTGATCGAAGGCGAATCGGGTAGTGGCAAGGAAATCGTGGCAGCGGCGCTGCACACGCTGTCGGCCCGCCGCGACAAGGCCTACCTTGCCCTGAATTGCGCGGCAATCGCGCCCTCACTTGTGGAGCCGACGCTTTTCGGCTACGCCAAAGGCGCGTTTACCGGCGCAAACACCGCGACCGCCGGGTATTTCGAGGAAGCACAGAGCGGTACGCTGTTCCTCGACGAAATCGGCGAGTTGCCACTGGAGTTGCAGGCCAAGCTGCTGCGCGTGCTCGAGAATGGCGAATACAACAGGGTCGGTGAAACCCAGCCACGCAAGTCATTGGCGCGCATCGTCGCCGCGACCAACCGCGACCTGCGCCGCGAAGCCAAATCGGGAGGATTTCGCACCGACCTGTACCATCGTTTGTCAGTGTTTTGCGTTCGGGTGCCGGCACTGCGCGATCTGGGCGACGACAAGCGCCTGCTGCTCGAACACTTTCGCGGTTTGTATGCGCCGGCAGCGGGTGCCGGCGAATTCACCTTCGATGCGCCGGCCTCGCGCCTCTGGCTGGACTATCCGTTTCCCGGCAACGTGCGCGAGTTGCGCAACATCGTCATTCGGCTGGTCACCAAGTACCCGGGCGCTGCGGTGGGTCTCGCGGGACTGGAGCAGGAACTTGACTCCGGTGTCACGCTGGCGCCGGCGGCAGAACGGGCGGCGGATTCCCTCGACGCCAGCGCCTTCGAAGAACTCGGGCGGGATCGCGGCTTCGACCTTGACGCAAAATTGAACGATTGGGAGCGCGCCTACGTGAGCGCCGCCCTGAGACTTGCCAACGGCAATGTCAGCCAAGCCGCGCGCCTGCTGGGCCTGAATCGAACCACCCTCTATTCGCGCTTGGCCGCGCTGGAACGCGAGAGCTAGAAGCATGTATCTCAACCATTTCGGATTGACCGAAGCCCCGTACCGCATCACCCCGCACACCGATTTCTTTTTCGAGGGCGCCAATCGTGGCGCCACGCTCGAGGCCTTGCTCTATGCGATCACCCACGACGAAGGCATCGTCAAGGTCACCGGTGAAGTGGGCAGTGGCAAGACCATGCTTTGCCGGGTGCTGATGGAGCGGCTGCCATCGAACGTCGAAACCATCTACCTGGCAAATCCATCGCTTGCCCGCGACGAGATCATGCTCGCCATCCTCGACGACCTCGATGTGCCCAATGCAGGCGAGCGTTCGTCACTGATCATGCGCAGCCTGCAGGATCGACTGGTTGCGCTGTATGCGGAAGGGCGCCGCGTGGTGGTGTTGATCGACGAGGCGCACGCGATGCCGGTCGAGACCCTGGAAGAGATTCGCCTGCTGTCGAACCTTGAATCGAAACGCCATAAATTGCTGCAAATCGTGCTGTTCGGGCAGCAGGAACTTGACGAGGTGCTTGGCACACCGCAGATGCGCCAGCTCAAGGAGCGCGTGGTTCACAGTTTCCGGCTGGAGCCGCTGGTGCACTCTGACATCGGCGCCTATTTGATGTTCCGTATGCGCCTGGCCGGCTACAAGGGTCCGGACATCTTCTCCGACGGCGCCGTGCGGCGCATCGCCGATGCTTCCGAGGGCCTGACGCGGCGCGTCAATATTCTCGCCGACAAGGCTCTCCTGGCCGCATTTGCCGACGGCGGCTACGAGATACTGCCCAGGCATGTCAACGCCGCCATCGGCGACTCCGAGTTCGCCCGCCTGCGCCGCGCCAAGGGTGTCGGTTTGTCCACGATCGGACTGGGAATCGCGGCAGCCGGCCTGATCGCCACCGGCGCCGCGGCAGCGCTGCTTGCGGTTTACATCACGATCAAGCGCTCGCCTTCCCTGTCGGCAACGATCGCACCGGAGTCGGTCGTCAGAAGCGCAGCGCCCACCGCGGCGGCGCCGCCACCGGCGACGAGTGCGGCGATCGCCAGTTTGAACCCCGAAAAGCAGCCGCGCATGACGCAACCCGCAGTCGCGCCTGTGGTGGAAGCCACGGCGCGGACGGCGGCCGCGGGAGCCCTGGGCTCGGCCCCGGTTGCCGCGGGGAAGGACGGCAATGCGCGACCTCGCGCGGCGTCGCCGCCGGGCCATGTCGAGGCACCGGCGGCGACTGCTCCCCTCCCATCGACCGTGGAGGAAGTCCGCGCCGGCAACCTGCTGGCAACCCGCCAACGCGCCACCGAAGCCTGGTTGGCGCAGGCACCGGATTTGACCTACACACTGCAGTTGTTGACTGCCGACACGGCGCGCGCGGCTGAAGTCAATACCTGGCTGACTCGCTTGCCGGCCGGCGTCGACATCGAGCAGGTCTACATCTACAGTTCCGTCATCCGCGGTTCGGGCAGATTCAGTGTTCTGTACGGTGCGTATACGGATCGCGCCAAGGCGTTGGCCGCGTTGGATGATCTCCCGAAGCGCCTGCGCGACGGCAAACCCCTGATCCGGACTGCCGGCGGTATCCGCAATGACCTGCAATCCCGGTGAGCCCAGCGCTTCGCGGGGGCCACCGACAACGTGGTATGGACGCAACGCTGCCAAGACCTTTCCATTGCAAATCAAATATTTAACCGATAGTATTCATGTGATATAACCGGAGCTGCACATGTTTCAAATGTGCTTTTGGAGACACATGAGTGCATGCCGCATCGAATCGCTGGATGGCGCGAAGGTACTGCCATTGCGACGTGTGCTGACGCGTCGCCCGGCGCACGCCATCGTGCTCGCGCTCACCTGCGGCATGCTCGCAACCGGTTGCGTGCAGCCACCTGTCAAACCCAATCCGCAACACGTCGGTGCGAGCGTGGCGCCGCACATTGCCGGCGAGATACCGGCGCCGGTTGCGGCGCCGCCGCTGCCGCCAAGACCCGTGGCCAGCACCAAGGCTGAGACCTACAGTGTGGTCGTCAATGAAGTGCCGGTGCGCGAACTGCTGTTTGCCCTTGCCCGCGATGCGCGCGTCAATGTCGACGTCCACCCCGGCATCGCCGGCACGGTGACCTTGAACGCGATCAGCCAGACCCTGCCGCAACTCCTGCACCGCATCGCTCGTCAGGTCGACATTCGCTGGGACATGGATGGCAAGAACCTTTCGGTGCTGCCGGACACCGCGTTCCTGCGCATCTACAAGGTCGACTACGTCAACATGTCCCGCGTCTCCGACACCAGCGTGAGCGTGGCCACCGAAATCGGCTCGACCGGCCGTGGCGCCACCACCGGCGGTGGCAGCGGCGGCAGCGGCAGCAATTCGATCACCACCGTGGTCAGTCAGTCGGCAAACCGGTTCTGGGACTCGCTGGCTCTAAACGTCTGCTCGCTGGTCGCGGCGACCCGGGTCATCACGCGCGAGGAGCGCGAAGCCGCGCGCGGCCAGCAACAACGCGACCAGGAAGACCGCCTCAACGTGGCGCGCGCACTGGCGCCTGCCGGTGCTGGCGCGGCCCAATTGATGCAGCAGGTCGCGCCAGGTTCCAGTGCGACCCAGCCGCAGGCGCTGCAGATCAATTGCACGCCGCCGGTGTCCGGCGCCACGGCCGCCGCAGGTGCGTCGCTCAACAACCCGGTGGTGGCCAACCGCGAATCCGGTGTTCTATCGGTCTACGCCACGCAGCGCCAGCATGAGAAAGTGCAGGAATTTGTCGACCGCGTGATTGGCAGCGCGCGGCGCCAGGTGTTGATTGAAGCCACCGTTGTCGAGGTCGAGCTTAGTTCGAGCTATCAGCAAGGAATCAACTGGCAGCGCCTGCAGGGTGCCGGCACCACCGGGTTGTCGATCACCACCCAGCCGATCGGCCCGAACACGCTGCCCGGCGGCGCCGTCCCGGGCGTCGGCGGCGGCGCCGTCAATGCGGTCACCAATGCCATCGCCAATCCCGGCGCGACCAACTCCGGGCTGGTGCAAATCGGCTATGTCAATCCGACCTCGCGACTGGGCAATATCGCCGCAGCGATCACCCTGCTTGAGTCCTTCGGCAAGGTGCGGGTACTGTCGAGTCCGAAGTTGTCGGTGCTAAACAATCAGACCGCCATTCTGAAGGTGGTTGACAACCGCGTGTACTTCACCATCGGCGCCACCACCACGCCGGGCTCGCTCGGCACACCGGCAGTGACCACCTTCACCTCGACTCCGAACACCGTTGCGGTCGGCTTCGTGATGGCGGTCACGCCGCAAATCGATGATCAGGATACGGTGGCCATCAACGTCAGGCCGACCATTTCGCGCATTCTGCGCTACGTCAACGATCCCAACCCGGCGTTGGCGCTGGCCGGCGTGGTCAACCCGGTGCCTGAAGTGCAGACCCGCGAGATGGAATCGATTCTCAAGGTGCCAAACCAGCAGATCGCGGTGATGGGCGGCCTGATGCAGGACTCGGTCAACAACTTCGAAGACACGGTGCCGGGTGCCGGCCGACTGCCCTTCGTCGGCGACCTGTTTCGCTATCGCAACGAGCAGTCGCGCAAAAATGAACTGGTGATTTTCTTGCGCCCGGTCGTCCTCAAGGACCCGACACTTGACGGCGACTTCAAGGATTTCCGTCAATTTCTTCCTGACCAGGATTTCTTCATCCGGCCAAACCCGCTTGAACCTCCACGTGTGGGCGACAACCGCAGTCCGACGCGCGAGTCAAGTGCCGGCACGGTTTCGCAGTAACTGCAGGAGGCATTGATGAGTCTCCTGATGGACGCCCTCAAGAAGGCGGAAAAAGCGAAGCAAGGCACGCCTGTCGTGGCGCCGCAATCGGCTTCGGGCACGCCCTCTGCCGTGGGCAGTGGCCCGGCTACCGATTGGCCGGTCCTGACCATTGAAATGAGTCCGGCTGAGATTGAATCCGAACTTGGTTTCGACCCCGCCAGGACCAAGAGTGCCGTTGCGCCCGCGCCACCGGCGGAGCATAAGGCAGGGTCGGCGATCAGCCTCGAACCGTTGAGCCGGAATCGCGCGCCAATCGAGGCGCCGCCTGGCATCATCGCGCCGCCGCCGCCGGCTATCCCGCCACCGGCCGCCGTCATATCGCCTGGAAGCGGCGATCGTGCGTCAATGGCAGGCACTCAAGCAGCCGAGCGGCAGGCAGCAAAAGGGGTCTTTTCGGCCAAGCGCCCGGCAACCGCAGGCGAGTCTTCGAGGCGACCATTTTTCACCATCATCGGCCTGCTTGTCCTGGCAGGTGCCGGCGGCGCATATTATTTCTGGACACAACTACAGGTTCCCGCCACACCCGCCTTCGCTCCGCCAAGCGGCGCCGCATCGGGCGTGATCAACGGCCCGGCACCTGCTCCCTCCGCAAACACTGCACCACCCGTGTCGCCCGCGGGCACGGTGGCGCCGGCGATCGGTCCGACACCAGTAGCGGTATCGCCGTCGGCTCCGACACCGGCAATCGATGCTGCGACGCAGAAGGTCGGTGTGACGCCAGCAGGTGTTGCCGCACCCTCTAAGCCACCTGCAACAGTTGCGCTTCCGGCCACTGCGAATGCGGTTGACACCGGCCCCACCAATACGCCGGGCACGACACCGCGCGCGCCAACTTCTCCCGCCAATGCCGTGGCGGCAACGCGCCCGCCTGCGGCCACCTCCGAATCTGCGCCGGCGGAATCCGCAGTCCGGCCCGGCACGCCGGCCCCCGGCCCGCGCCCAGCCGCCGGCGCCGGCGCGCGCAGCGGCAACCAGGTCGGCTCACCGTCGAATCTACGCGTCAGTCGAGACCCGGCGCCTGCAGGTATCGACCCCGCTGTCGCAGCCGGCTATGCCGCGCTGGCCGATGGCAATCTCGACGCAGCGCGCGAACACTATTCACGGGCACTCGCAACCGATGCGACCAATCGCGATGCACTGCTTGGCCTGGCCACTGTCGCAACGCGCAGCGGCCGCACCGGTGCAGCTGAAAGTCTTTATCAACGGGTACTGGAAATCCATCCGCGCGATCCCTATGCGACCGCGCAACTCTCGGCGTTGCGCAGCGGCAACGACGCGCCAGGAGCGGAAAGCCGTGTCAGGAATTTGCTGGCCAACGAAAGCGACAAGGCCGGCGCCGCCCCGTTGCACTTCGCGCTGGGCAACCAGTTGGCGGCACAAAGCCGCTGGGCCGAAGCCCAGCAAGCCTACTTCAACGCTTTCGCCGCCGAACCCGAGAATCCCGACTATTGCTTCAACCTTGCGGTGAGCCTGGATCAGATCCGGCAACCGAAACTGGCCCACGAACATTACGCGCGCGCGCTCGATCTGGCGCAGAAGTGGCGCGCGGGTTTTGATCCGGCGCGCGCCAAGGCACGCATGGACCAACTCGCGATCAGCGCGAAATGAACGCCCCGGCAGGCAAAGCAGCGATCTCCGGTGCCGCCACGGCGCAACCGAGGCCGCTGGGCCGGATTCTGGTCGAGCGCGGCATCCTTTCCGAAGACCAGTTGCGGATCGCACTCAAGGAGCAGCAGCGCACCAATCAACCGCTCGGCAAGGCCCTCAAGAACCTCGGCTTCGTCACCGAGGCGACGCTGCGCGATGCTCTGTCGGAAAACCTCGGAGCCACCGGCGTCGACCTGGCGCACATCATCATCGACCCGGCTGCCATCAAGGCGCTGCCGCCGGAATTCGCCAAGCGCCACATGCTGTTTCCGCTTGAGCTTGATCGCCCCGGACGGCGGTTTTCCGTCGCCATGTCCGACCCCAACAATGTGGTCGCACTCGACCAGTTGCGCGCCCACCTGCTGGCCACCACCCACGAGCCCTTCGAGGTGGTGTCGCTGTTGGCGGGCGAATCGGAAATCGCGCGGGCGATCGACCAGTATTTCGGCTACGAGCTGTCGATCGACGGCATCCTGAACGAAATCGAAACCGGCGAAATCGATTATCAGAGCCTGTCGACGACCACCAACGAATACAGCCAGCCGATGGTGCGGCTGGTCGACGCATTGCTGGCCGACGCGGTGCAGCGCAATGCCTCCGACATTCACTTCGAGCCGGAGCAGAATTTCCTTCGCATCCGCTACCGTATCGACGGCGTGCTGCGCCAGATCCGCGCCCTGCACAAGCAATACTGGCCGGCAATGGTGGTGCGCATCAAGGTGATCAGCCAGATGAACATCGCCGAGACCCGCGCCCCGCAGGATGGCCGCATCTCGCTCTCCTTGACCGGCCGTGTCGTCGATTTCCGGGTCGCCGCGCAACCGACCACCCACGGCGAAAACATCGTGCTGCGGATTCTCGACCGCCAGCGCGGTCTGGTGCCGCTGGACAAACTGGGCCTGCAGGAAGCCCAGCTCGGCCTGATGAAGCTGATGATCGCGCGGCCCGAGGGGATCATCCTGGTGACCGGCCCGACCGGCTCGGGCAAGACCACCACCCTGTATTCGATTCTCAACCACATCAATTCCGAGGGCATCAACATCATGACCCTCGAGGATCCGGTCGAATACCCGATGAACATGGTGCGCCAGACCAGCGTCAACGAAGCCGCGAAACTCGATTTCGCCACCGGCATCCGTTCACTGATGCGCCAGGACCCGGACGTCATCCTGGTCGGCGAGATTCGCGACACCGATACCGCCGAAATGGCGTTTCGCGCCGCCATGACCGGGCACCAGGTCTATTCGACCCTGCATACCAATTCCGCCATCGGCGCGATCCCGCGCCTGCTCGATATCGGCATCCTGCCCGACATCATGGCCGGCAATATCGTCGGCGTGATCGCGCAGCGCCTGGTGCGGCGCCTGTGCCCGCATTGCAAAGAGTCGCACGCAGCCGAGCCGGTGGAATGCCAGGTGATGGGCATCGACGCCAGCGCAGCGCCGACGATCTACAGCGCGGTCGGCTGCGAGCACTGCGAGGATCGCGGTTACCGCGGCCGTCTGGCGATAATGGAAGTGCTCAAGCTCGACTTCGATCTCGACGAACTGGTGGCGCGCCGTGCGACCACCCGCGAGTTGCTGCAGCTGGCGCTGGCCAAGGGCTTCATCCCGCTTGCCGAAGACGCGGTGCGCCGGGTGCTCGACGGCTCGACCACCATCGAGGAGGTCGCACGCGTGATCGACTTCACCAGCAGGGTGATGGGCCAATGACCCTGGATCGACGGCAACCTCCCGGCACCACATCGAGCGGCCCGCGACCGGGACTGCAGCCGCCACCCGCTGCCGTTCACGTCGGGTAAGCGCAATGTCCGTGTTCGCCTACCGTTCAGTCGATGCCGGCGGCAAGCGGGTGAACGGCCGTCTTGAAGCGGTCAATCTGATCGACCTCGAAATGCGCTTGAAGCGCATCGGCCTCGATCTGATCAACGCCGAACTCGCCAATGATGCGCGCCGCGCATTGTTCGGGGCAGGCCGGGTCACCCGCCGCGACCTGATTACCTTCTGCTTTCATCTCGAGCAAATGACCGGCAGCGGATTGCCGTTGCTCGAAGGCTTGACCGAATTGCGCGACAGCGTGGAATCGCAAAGGTTTCGCGAGGTCATCGGGTCAATGATCGAATCCATCGAGGGCGGCAAGACGATGTCGGAAGCATTGGCCGATCATCCGGCGGTGTTCAGCGACGTCTTCATCAGCCTGACCCGCGCCGGTGAGCGCACCGGTCAGTTGCCGGAGGTTCTGCGGCGCATCGCCGACATGCTCAAGTGGCAGGATGAACTGGCCGCCCATACGAAGAAAATCGTTCTCTATCCCACCTTTGTAGGCGTGGTGGTCTTTGCCGCAGTCGGGTTCCTGATGATCTACCTGGTGCCGCAGTTGGCCGGCTTCCTGAAAAATCTTGGTCAGGACCTGCCGGTGCAGACCCGGGCACTGGTTGCAGTGTCGAATTTCATGCGCGAATACTGGTACCTGATTCTGGCGATTCCGCCGCTACTTGTCGGCGTGTTGATTCTGGGCGTGCGCTACTCATCGGACTTCGCGTACGCTGTCGATCGTTACAAACTGGGTATCCCCTACATCGGTCCGATCCTGCACAAGATCATCCTGTCGCGCTTCTCGAGCACTTTCGCGATGATGTACGCGGCCGGCATCACGGTACTCGATGCGATGAAGATCTCCGAAGACGTGGCCGGGAACCTTGCCGTGTCCGACGCGCTCGCGCGCGCCGGTGGCTTGATCAGCGAGGGGCAGAACATCACCCTGTCGTTCCAGTCAGTGGGCCTGTTTCCGCCACTGGTGCTGCGCATGCTCAAGGTAGGTGAATCGACCGGTGGGCTGGATACCTCGCTGCTGAACGTGAGCTATTTTTACAATCGCGAGGTACGCGAATCGATCGAGCGGGTCCAGGCGCTGATCGAGCCGGCCCTGACGGTGATCCTAGGGCTGATCATCGGCTGGGTGTTGCTGGCGGTGCTCGGGCCGATCTACGATGCCATCGGCAAGCTGAAGATCTGAGGGTCTGGCGATGATGCGTGCCTCGCAGGTAATCCCGCCACAACCGTGTGCGACAGGTCGAGTGTCAAGCGCAGCTCCGCACCTGCTTGGCAGCCGCTCAAGGGGGCATTGAAGCAATGTTGTTCCCGCCCAAACGCATCCTCGCCATCAGCAATGCCGGTTGCGACTGTTATCTAAGCGCTGGCCATCGCCTGGTGCTGGAGGCGAGCTTCCATCCAGATCAGGTCGCCGACTTCAGCGCCTTTATCGTGTCGCGCCGACGCTCGGTGTTCGTCGCCGTGGCCGACCAGATCGAGGAAGACTTTCGCCAGGACACGATTCCCACGCTGCGCGGCCCGGCGCGCGGACAATTGCTGGCGCGCAAATCCAGCCAGACCTATCGCGACACGCCATTCCACACCAGCGTCTCGCTGGGCCGGGAAACCGGCGGCCGGCGCGACGAGCGTGTGCTGCTGATGGCGTTGACCAACGCACCGGTACTCAACCAGTGGCTGACACCGCTTTCCACCGCCGGGATCCGGCTCGCCGGACTGTACTCGCCGCCGCTGGGCGCATCGGTCCTGCTGCGGTCGATCGCCCGCCGCACCGGCGTCCCGCCACCACGCCTGCTGCTGGTGACGATCAATCGCGCCGGCCTGCGCCAGACCTTGGTCGATGGCAAAGTGGCGCGCTTCTCCCGCCTGGCCGCGGTCGCCGGCGACGACGCCATCGACACCCCCGAGTTCGCCGCCAATTGTATCGCCGAGATCAACAAGACCCAGCAGTACCTGGTCGGCCTGCGCCTGCTGCAGCGTGATTTCAAATTGCCGACCCTGATCCTGGTACCGCCGGGCCAGACGCCGGCGTGGGACCGCTCCGGCCTGTTCTCCGACTCGATCGAACCTCTGCTGATCGATCTGCATGACGCGCGCAAGGCCGCCGGTCTCAACGCAGTCCAGGCCGCGGGTGACTTGCGCCCTCTGGACGCATATGCCGATGCCCTTTGGATCCATGCTCTGGCGCAACATCGACCATCACTGGACTTCGCGCCCGGCTGGTTGCGCGAGGCCTATCGCATGTGGCAGGTGCGCAATGCGGTGTGGGCAGGTGGCGCGGCCATCCTGCTGGCAGGATGTGCGTTTGGCGCCGAACGATGGGCTGACGCCGACAACCTGCGCCGCGAAGGCGATCTGCTGGCGACACAGGCACGCATGGATCAGCTGAACTACGAGCGCATCAAGCGATCCTTCCCGCCGCTGCCCGCAACCCCCGACCAGCTCAAGGCAAGCGTCACCGCATTCGAGAAAATGGCGGCGCGTGCGGTTTCACCGACACCACTGCTGGCGGAAATCGGCCAGGTACTCGCGCAGGTGGCGGATTTCCGCCTCGACAGACTTGAATGGCAGCAAGGCAGTAGCGCCGACTTGACCGCTGGCGGAATCGTAGCCGCAAATAGCGGCGGTGCAGCCGAGGTGAAACCTGAAGGGATGGAAATCGCGATCCTGCATGGCAGCATCGGGCCGCCCGGTGAGGCCGCCGATCCGCGCCGCGATCTCGAACGCGCCGAACGGATCGCAATCACGCTTCGCGCGATCCGTGGCGCCAGCGTCAGTATCGACAAGCAGCCGGTTGATGTCAGTTCGGCAAGTGCGCTCGCCGGCGGTGACCGCGAGGTGGTGCGGGCCGCACAGCGGATCGCGCTGGTATCGATCCGCATCACACGCAAGGCGGGCCCGTGAAAACCGCGTTCGCCCAGGTTCGTTGGGCCGTTCTGGGCGCACTGCTGCTAGCCGGCGCCGGCGTGGCGGCCGCGCTCTACGGCATCGACCGCCACCGCACCGTCGAGATTGGGGTGGCGCAAGTCAAGGCACAGGCGCTCGACACCCGCCAGCGACTCGGCAGCGTTTACGGCGAACGGCTTGAGATCGATGCCTATCTGACGCGCTACAACACGCTGCAATCAATTGGCGCGCTCGGCAACGAGAACCGGCTCGCCTGGATCGAACGACTCGCGGCGATTCGCGACGACCTGCGCCTGCCGCGGCTGGTCTACAGCGTCGCTGCCCGGCTGCCGAATCCGGCGCTGCCGGAACCGGCGCCCGGTCTGCGCTTCGAATCGAGCAGCATGAAGCTCGAGTTCGGCCTGGTGCACGAAGGCGACCTGCTGCAAATTCTTGCGCGCCTGCGCACCCCGCCAATCGGTGTTTTCGAAGTACGCACCTGCACCTTGCAGCGTGCCGCCGCCAGACCGGCTGATCCGGCTGACACTCTTGCAGCCACCGCCAACCTGAGGGGCGAGTGCCAGCTTGACTGGACCACCTTGACCGGCGTGCGGGTGCCGGTCGAATCTACTCTGCCAGCCGCAGCGGCCAAGCCATCATGAGCAACAACGCACGTTCCGTGGCTACTTGCGCGGCGATGCTGCTCCTGTGGGCGGCGAATGCAAATGCCCAGGGCGGCGCGGCGGCCGCAGTTGCAGCGGCAACCGCTCCCGCACCCGCACCGGAACTCGGGAAGCTGTTTTTCTCGGCACCGGAGCGTGAGCAACTTGAACGCGAACGCAATCGCGAGCGTCCGCCTGCTGCTGCCGAGATCGCGGGGCCACAAAAGGTCATCGTGAGCGGCCTGATTTCGGGCCCAGGCGGCACCCCGATTCCGGTTATCAATGGCCGTGTACTGGCACCCGGCCAAGACCTCTCGGGGCTGAAGATCACCGGCCTGGCCGACGGTCGCGTGCGCATCACCCGCAGCGACGGCAAGTCAAGTCTGGCGAAGCCCGGACAGACTGTCGACCTTTCAACAGGTGAAGTCGGCGAAATCTACGATTTGCCAGGTCGCCGCGGCAGCGTGACGCGCGAAGCGGGCTTGCCGGTAACGTTTGGAAGCGGTTTCGCAGAGCGTGCCGCAGCGGAGGCGAAGGTCAAGGCGATCAAGGCAAAAAGGCCGCGCCGCGCAGGTGGCCGCGGCAAGGCGGGCAGCGGGCCGAAGCCTGCGACGCCGGCAAAGCCCGCGGTCGCCAAGCCGGCGGCACCCGGCGGGCCGATACTTCCACCGCCAATGGCTGCACCCGACCCGCGTCGTTAGCGCCGGCGATCACCGCAGTTGACCGCGGGCCCGGAAAATGCGATTCGATTGGCGCGAAAATTGCGGCTCCATGCAAATGGCAATCAAACCGTCCGGCCGAAAGCGGGAGCCCGCGCGCCTGAATCGCCAGCGCGGCGCGATCCTGTTGCTGTTCGCATTGCTGCTGGTGATCACCGGCTCCTGGCTTGGGTTGCGCATGCTGGGCTCGTCCAGGGCGATCAGCGTCGTTCGAGCGCCTGATCAGGCGCTCAAGGAGGCGCGCGACGCGATTATCGGTGCATCAATGGCGATGACCGTCGCCAATGTGGTCCGGCCCGGCCAATTGCCGACACCCGATTTTCTCGATCCCGCGGAGGCCCCCGCGAACTACGACGGCAACTTCAACGCCTGCGCCTTGTCGACCTGGGTTGCCGGAGCGGCGCTTCCGGTGATGGGAGCCACACCAAACGCCGGCACCCGCTGTTTCGGCCGCCTGCCGTGGGCAACCCTGGGCCTGGGAATGTTCGGGTCGAGCGCGCAATCCGACCCGGCCGGTAACGTGCCGTGGTATGCGATGTCGGTGAATCTGGCCCCCAGTACCTGCGTCAGGGCGCTGAACCCGGGATTGCTCAACACCACCTATGCGCCCGGTACTTGCGGCAGCGCCACTGTGACGCAACCGTTTCCATGGCTGACGGTGCGCGACTACAAGGGCAACCTGCTGACCGACCGCGCGGCATTCGTGCTTTTGCTGCCCGGCCCGCCGCTGGGCGGCCAGGCGCGGCCAGGCACCACTCTTTCCGGCCCCGCCGCCTATCTTGATACCGTCACAGTCACTGCGGCCTGCACCCGACCGTGCGTCCCCGGGACCTACGACAATGCGCGCTTCAACTGGCCCAACAATGTCGGGTTGAGTTTCATTCAATGCGCTCCACCCTCCCAGGTCAGTGCCAACGATCCGTCGTTTACGCAGCCTTACCAGTGCAATGATCGCATCGTGTACGTCACCATCGACGAACTGATGGAGGTCGCCGAGCGCCGCGCGACCCAACATATCGCCGACGCGCTGCGCACCTATTATGCGAGCAACCGCTTTTTCCCTTTTGCCGCACCACTTTCGCAATTAACATTGACACCGAGACTTCGCGGCCAATGCGAGAACGGGACCACCATCGGCCTGGCACCGACCGTGGCCACTACCCTGGTATCGGTGCCGCCGAACCCCAATCCATGCACGCATCCGGAGTTTTCCAGTCTCGTACAAGGATGGTTCAATGCCAATTCCTGGGGTGATTACCTCATCTACAACGTGGCGCCCGATTGCACGCAACCGACACCGGCCGCAAGCGGCAGCGCGAACTGCGGCGGCGCCACCGGGGTCCGTCTGGCTGCCGGCGCGGTGGCGGACGCGCGTGCTATCGTGATTGGTGCCGGCGCGCCGATCGTCGCGGCGCCGTTCGCCGCCTCGCGCGGCGCAGCGCAGTCGCGCACCGGGGCCAACCTCGCCATTCTCGCCAACTATCTGGACAGCGTCGAAAACACCAACAACACTGCGACCGACAACCGCTTTGATGCCCCGACAACCGCCCTGACACGCAGCTACAACGACAAGACATTGGTGGTGGCGCCATGACGCGACGCGATTTGCAATCCGGCTTCACCTTGACCGAAATCGCCATCGTGATGCTGGTGATCGGACTGGTACTGGTGGGTGCCCTGGGACCGGTAAACCGCATGTTCCAGATTTCGCAGACCAATTCCAACCAGGAGCGGCTTGATGCGGCGCGCGACGCACTGCTGTCATTCGCCGCGATCAACGGCAGGCTGCCGTGCCCGGATCGAACCGGTGACGGCGTGGAAGACCGCAATGCAAGTGGCGCAACGCCCACCATCGGCTGCGCCGGCGGTATCTATGAAGGTTTCCTGCCCTGGGTCACACTTGGCGTACAGCAGACCGACTATTGGGGCACCCGCTTTCGCTACCGCGTCAGCGGCGAGTTCACGCGTAGCGGTACCGACCCCAACTGGATTTGCGGCACCACCGCCGGATTCAATCTCGCCGTGCCACCAACCGCGCTCGCTGGCTGCACACCGGGCGGCGTGCCCGCCGGGTGCACCTCGACGACTTCCAATCCAAACAGTTGTACGTTCGAGATTGCCGACACCGGCGACATCCCGGTGCGCGATGGTCAAGCCGGCCGGCCTGGCTCGGTATACCTGATGAATTCAACCGTCGTGCCGGCTTCCGGCGCGGTAGCGGTCGTGCTGTCGCATGGGCCGAACCGTGCTGGCGGCACCGCGCAGGACGGTACTGCCTACCCGGTGCCGGCAGGCGGGACCGACGAAGCATTGAACGGACCCGCGCTCGGCACTATCGCCGCCGGCGCCAGACTCGCTGCAAACCCGTTCATCGTACGGCCTCCGCTTGACAACACTCCCGCCGGCTGCTCCGACAACGGCGGTGCCAATCTCTGCTACTTTGATGACCAAGTCGTGTTCATCGGCGCCAATACGCTGGTCAGCCGGATGATCCAGTCCGGGTTGCGCCTGCGCTGACAAGGTCGGCGTCCGCGGGACGCATGACGAGTTCGAAGCGCACGCAGCCTGCGCGATTTTCGGCCAGCCGAAATCGCATTCCGGCTGCGTCAGCCTGGCGCGCCACCTGGTACAGCCCGATACCCAGGCCGTTGCTCGAGGTCACCGGGCCGGCCAACAGCCTTTCGGCCAGTTCAGCTGCGATCGGACTACCGGAGTCCTCGACGGCGAATACGACGGCGCCATCGAGCGCAGTGACGGCCGCACGAATCGCAATGCCCGCTTCCGTTTTGCGTTTTTGCAAAGCGTTCTGCAGCAGGTTGTCGGCTGCGCTTGCGAACAACGCGGCCGGAACCGGAACATCATCCTCTGCACCGGCGTCATCGAAGGCGACACTCCGCGCCGCGTATTGCGTACGCAATTCCGACCACCACGCATAGAGGCTCCTCTGGTCCCGTGTATCGCCGCCGGGCTGCTGCAGCTTGTCCAGGGTTTGCGCCAGCCGGCGCGAGATTTCCGGCAGCTGCCGCTGCACCAGTTGCCGCACGCGGCCATCGTCGTCAAGCACAAGTGCCGCACCGATCAGGCCATCGAGCGACTGCAGCAGGTTCTTCACGTCATGCGTGACACGGGCGCCGGTCTCATGCACCGCACGCAGATATTGCTGGTCGCGCAGCCGTTGCTCGCGCGCCTTCGCGGCATAGAACTGCACGGCGATCTGCAACAGCAGCTTGAGGTGCCACACCAACGCCGGCGACAGCTGGTGCGGCGTGCGCAACTCGACTTCGATACTGGCGCCGGGATCATTTTGCAGCGGCACGACGATCGATTCCTGGTGGCCGCCACCGGTCATGCCAAGTTCGCCTGACAATCCCGCGCCGCGCCAGCGCGCACCCTGCAGGGCGGTCAACCGGCCCAGCGAGCGCATCGCAGCCTCGAAAAACCGCGTGGCGTCGCTCTCGTCACGACCGAGTCGCGCCAGTCGTTCAAGCCACACTTCATAGGGAATCCCGTAAGACAGCAAATAACGCGAGAAAAGCAGTGCCAGGCCGCCAGCACGCGAGTCGCCATCGGGTGCGCGCCGCCACAGGACATCGGCGGCCAGCAGGAGCGCGGCAACGCTCAACAGGGTGATGGCGATGCTGGCCAGGTAACCGCGCTGCGCAAGGGTCATCAGCGCGATGCCGAAGAAGCTGACCAGCAGCAGCAGCAGCAGCAGCCAGATGCTGTGGATCAGGTCATACGCACCCGAAGGCGGCAGCAAGGAAGTGGCGTCCGGCCTGATGCGCCAGGCGGCTACCGTAAGCCCCGCCAGCGCGCCGCCGAGTCCGATTTCAATCCAGCGACGCGCCGCCGGCGCGATCGCCGCCTCACGCAACGCCGTCGGCAGCAGATCGGGCAACACTGCGGTGAACAGGAAGGCGAACAAGGTGAACAGGACAGTGAGGTAGAACCAGCGCTGCTCACGCGCGCCACCTTCCAGTACGCGTCCGCCGACCAGCGCGGTGACCAGCGCAGTCCATATCAGCATGATCCACGGCGTCAGAAAAGCCGTCGCCAGCGCCGCGCCGCCCGCCACCAACAGCGCCTCGCGCATCGACATGCGCCGACTGCCTGCGACCAGCGGCTGCCACAACAAAAACGCGCCGAGATGCGCGAAAAACAGCGGTTGTCGCCAGGTCGCGCCCAGATACGCGCTTTCGCCGGCAAACAGCAGCGCGATCGCCAGTATCAGCAGCAGGTCGCGCGAACGCTTGAGCTTCAAAATCATGGTCGGCGCATAATAAGGCCTGCAAGGGCGATTCCTTCGATTCCTTCCGATGCCTTTAGCACTCCCGATGCATTTGCGCGCCTACTTGCCGTCACTCTGGTTCACCGTCATGCGCTCTGCGCTCAGGCGCCCGGCATGACCACCACCCAACCGCCGGCGCCGACGGCGGCCGTAATTCGCAGTAGCGGCGCGGCGCAACTGCGCGCGATCATCACCATCGCGCGCTACACCTTGCTCGAGGCGTTGCACAGCAGGATTGCGCTGGCGGCGGTGATTGCGATTGCACTTGGCGTCTGCCTCGGGCAATTCACCGACATGCTCGCCCTCGTCGATTCGCACGGCATCCGCGCCGCGACGCTGGCGGCGCTTTACCGGCTGACGGCGGTATTCCTGCTTTCGAGTTTCGCCATCGCCTCGGTGGTGCGGGAACACAACGACAAGAGCCTGGAGCTGATCTTTTCCCTGCCATTGCCGCGCGGCGGATATCTGCTGGGCAAATGGCTTGGTTGCGCCGCGGCGGCAGTGGTGCTGGCGGTGTTGTTCGCGCTTCCGCTGTCGGCATCGGCACCCTTGCCGGCGGTAGCAGTGTGGACCCTGTCGCTGGCGCTGGAGTTGATGCTGATGGCCAGCGCCAGCCTGATGTGTGCCCTGACCTTCACGCATGTTGTGGGCAGCCTGGCGGCCAGCGCCGCGTTCTATGCCTTGTCGCGAAGTATCGGCGCCTTGCTGGCAATCGGATCGAGCAGCGTCGCACCGGTCGAATCCGCCGGCTTCCAGGCCGCGAACCTGGGTTTGCAGGCGATTGCAGCGATATTGCCGCGCCTCGACCTTTTCACCCGTACGGACTGGCTGACCGGCGACGCTTTGCCATTCGCCGATCTTCGGCTGATCGCGTTGCAAAGTCTGGCCTATATAGTCCTGCTGCTGGCTGCCGGCCTGATCGATCTGATGCGCAAGAATGTTTGACTGGGTGAGATACCGACGTGACCTGCGCGCACTTTCCCGGGTGCCGGCGATGGCCTGGCTGGTGTTTGTTGCAGCCCTGGCCGCGCAACTGTGCCTCGCAACGCTGGCCCCGCGCGCCGCGCCGACAGCGGCTGATCTGAGGCCGCCCCCTGCGGTCACCACGATCATGGTCGCCAGCCTTGGCGATCCGCTGCCGGCGGCGAAAGTCATGAATCTGCTGTTGCAATCGCATGACAACCAGCCGGGGCTGTCGATTCCATTTGCCAGTCTCGATTACGCGATGGTGATTCGCTGGCTGGAGCGCATCCTCGAACTGGACCCGCGCGGCCCCTATCCGCTGCTGGCCGCCAGCAGACTCTACGGCGAAGTGCCGGATCCGCAGCGGCAACGGCTGATGCTCGAATTCGTCCATCGACAGTTTCGCGCCGACCCAAACCGTCGCTGGGCGGCCTTGGCGCATGCTGCCTACGTCGCCCGGCATCGCCTGCGCGACCTTGGATTGGCGCGCGAATATGCCCGCAGCTTGCGCTTGTATGCGACCGGTCCCGCGGTACCGGCGTGGGCCAGGCAAATGGAGATTCTGCTGTTGGCCGACATGAATGAACAGGCTGCCGCGCGGGTGTTGCTGGGAGCGCTACTGGAAAGCGGTCAGGTCACCGACCCGGCGGAATTCCGCTTTCTCGCGTCGCGCATGAAGGAGATCGGCCAGGGTGATCCTTAGCGCCACCGCAGGCGGCACCTGACGATATTTCGACACCCAATGTCGCAGGATCGGCAGTCGTCAGCGACAAAACCCGCCTATGCGGCGCCGATTGCGCCCCCTGCGCCGAATATGCGGGTAGAACCGCGGCCTGCTCGATGATTTGGCAATGGCACAAGCCTTGCAACATCCACGTCTCGATTGCGAGATACATCGCATCAAGCTGCAACACCACAAATACCGAGCTGGTCAATTAACGGAGGCAAAATGCGCAAGCAACAAGGTTTCACGTTGGTCGAAATCGCAATCGTACTGGTGATTATCGGCCTGCTTTTGGGCGGTATTTTGCGCGGCCAGGAGTTGATTCAAGGGGCGCGGGTGCGTAACGTGATTGACCAGCAGAACGGGGTGCGCGCGGCGTACTTTGCGTTCCAGGACCGGTTCCGGCTGGTGCCGGGGGACATTGGTACCGCGCAGGTTGCGCTGGTCGGCAATGGCGTTCTGGCATCGACTGACGGCGCCGCGGGCGGTAACGGCCAGATCGCTCTGACCGATTCGTCAAGCGCTTTCCAGAACCTGACGGCAACCGGCTTTCTTTCTTGCTCGACTTGTACTGTGGCGCAAGTTGCTTCGAGCTCAGCCAATAGTCCGACCAACGTCTATGGCGGTGTGCTCCAATTGGTCACCGACAACGTGCTCGCAAACTTTAACGGTACAGCGTTCGCCATCACGCTTCCTGCCGCACGTACCAACGTCAAGACCGGTAACCAGATTCCGTCGAATGTGATGGCGGAGATCGATACCAAGATGGATGATGGCAATCCTTACACCGGCAATTTCCGCTTCAGCACATGGGCGCCCGCCGGGGCAACTCCGGTGACGCAAGCCAACTGCGCCTCGACTCCCGCTGTAGGCCCTCCGGTTTCTAGCCCCTGGAACAATGGCCAGACTGCCGCGCCCGGTGGCGCCATTGGCGGCAACTGTGGCGGCGGAACCATCATCAACTGATGTTGGGTTGGCGGGCATCACGCACCATGTCTATGTCGGAGGTTTTTACATGCGGCCCCGTATTTGTTCTTGAAAATCCATAACCTTCTGATTTATTTATATATTTTTTCCTTGCATGAAAATTGCTTATTTCTCATCATCGCCCCGACCCGAGTCCTAGGAATACATTCATGAAGGCAGCAATGAAACTCCTCGCCACTGCATTGGCATTCGGTACGATTTCGGCGCATGCCTTTGTTCTGGTTCCGGTCACGGTTTCGCCGTACTACGACTTCACAAGCTTCAGCAGCGCCACTGTTGGCGGCGCGGGTGGCGTCGAGTACAACTTTAACGACCTGAACCCTGGTGGTGGCACCACGCAGTCATATTTCGGCAATCCGGTCCCGGTCGCGGGTTCCGGAGTGTCGTTCACTGCTGACGAAAGCATCATTTCGGACATCGGCGCTCTTGGAAATCCAACCGTCATCTATACCGCCAAGACTGCGACCGCAGACCCAAATACAATTACCGCGACGACATCCGGCGCAAGCGCCATCGGCTTTTATTTCGGTTCGTACCTGATCGCGAATTCACCGCTGACCGTCACCGTGACTGCAAACGGCATCGAGTCGTCGTTCGGGAGTTTCACGCCTCCCTCGTCAGTGATGTTGCCGGCTATCACCAACACGTATAATTTCGTGGGCTTTACAACGAATGGGTCGATATCGAAAGTTGTTTTCACCCAGGCACCAAGTGATAACGCGCTGGACATTCAGCGCTTTTTTGTCGGGTCGGCAGCCCCTGTTCCTGAGCCGTCGCTGGCGATGATGTTCGGGGTAGGGCTGGCACTGATCGGTGCGATCGGCCGGCGCAGACGCATTTAGTTTCGACTGGTGCCCGCAAAAAGGCCTGGAGACACCGGGCCTTTTTCTATTCCGACACCATATCCGCCATGCATGATCGCGCGTTACTACAGTTGCGCCTGTTCCCTACGCGCCTTGCAGCAGGCGCGCCTCGCCAAGTGCAATCGGTTCCGGAGTGCCCTTGAGCACCAGCACATCGCCGGCCTCCAGCAGCAAATCCGGGCCGACCGCGGGACTGGCCTTTCCCGGCCGCCGCACAGTGACGATTTCCACTCCCAATTGGTCCAGTTTGACTTCGCCAAGCATTTTGCCGATGGCGTCGGCACCCGGCTCGAGTGACACCGAATGCAAGCGGACATGCTGGCGTTCGCCCAGATCTTCGGGTTCGTCGCTTGATCCATGGAAAAAGCCGCGCAGCATGCCGTAACGCGAGTCGCGCACGGTGCCAACGCGGCGCACCACGCGCGAAATCGGCACACCCGACAGCAGCAATGCATGGGAGGCCAGCATCAGGCTCGATTCGAACGCCTCCGGCACCACCTCGGCGGCGCCGGCTGCGTGCAGACGGTCCATTTCGGTATCGTCCTTGACCCGCACGATCACCGGCAGGCCTGGCCTCACCGCGTTGACGTGATGCAGGATTTTTAGTGCCGCCGGGGTATCGGCGTACGAAATGACGACCGATTGCGCGCGCGCCAGCCCGGCGGCCATCAGCGACTCGCGGCGACTGGCGTCGGCATAGACCACCGAATCACCGCCCGCGGCCGCCTCGCGAATGCGTTCGGGGTCGAGGTCGAGCGCCATGTATTCAATTCCTTCAGCCGCCAGCAACTTGGCCAATGCCTGGCCGTTGCGGCCGTAGCCGCAGATGATCACGTGCTTTCTGGTCTTGATGGTGCGTGACGCCAGTTGCGTCAGCTGCAGGGATTTGAGCATCCACTCGTCGCGTGAGAAACGCATCGCGATACGGTCGCTATAGGCGATCAGCAGTGGTGCCGCGATCATCGACAGCAACATCGCGGCAAGGATCGCATCCATCAACCTGGCGTCAACCAGCTTGAGGCCGCCTGCTTGTGCCAGCAATACAAACCCGAACTCGCCAGCCTGTGCCAGCGCCAGGCCGGTGCGAATCGCAGTGCCGGCCGGACGCTTGAAAAACCGGCTCAGGCCCGCCACCACGGCGAACTTCGCGACCACCGGTCCGGTCGCCAGCAGCAGCACCAGCCATGGCTGTGCGATCACCGAGCGGAAGTCGAGAAGCATGCCAATGGTGACGAAAAACAGGCCGAGCAGCACATCGCGAAAGGGTTTGATGTCCTCCTCGACCTGATGCCGGTATTCAGTCTCGGAAATCAGCATGCCGGCCACGAAGGCGCCGAGCGCCAACGACAGGCCGGCGTGCTCGGTGACGTAGGCCAGGCCGAGGGTCATCAGCAACAGGTTAAGCACGAACAATTCGGTCGAGCGGCGCCGCGCCACCACCGTCAGCCAGGCGCGCACCAGTTTGCGCCCGGCGAACAGCAGGATGCCGAGCACCACGCACGCCTTGGCCAGCGCGACGCCGAGCGCGATTGCGATGTTCTCGGGTGAACTGGCAAGCGCGGGAACAACCACCAGAAAAGGCACGACCGCCAAATCCTGGAACAACAAGATTCCGACCACGTCACGCCCGTGCGGCGTTTCAAGCTCGCCGCGCTCCGCCATCAGTTTGACCAGAATCGCGGTTGACGACATCGCCAGCGCGCCGCCCAGCGCAAGCCCGACCCGCCAGCCGAATCCGAACACCATGGCAGCGGCGACCCCCATCACGGTGGTAAGTGCCACCTGCGCCAGCCCCAGCCCGAATACCACCCCGCGCATCGCCGTCAACTTTGGCAAGTTGAACTCCAGGCCGATCGAGAACATCAGGAAAACCACCCCGAATTCCGCCAGGTAACGATTTCCGGAGGTGTCAGGCACGAATCCCAGTCCATTGGGGCCGATGACGATGCCTGCAAGCAGGTAGCCCAGGAGCGGCGGCAGATGAAATTTGCGCGCCAACGCCACCACGCCGACCGATGCCGCAAGGAAAATCAGGACAATTTCAAGCGTGTTGGGCATGGGTCAATCGGAAAACCTGCCACGACCACGCGAATTGGCAACCCGTACTGGCACATTTCCTGACCGCGAAACACTTGTTTTCACCATTTGTCTGCAATCTTGATGCCAATTTCCATTCGCCGGCAGCCCGTTTGCTATACTCGGCTGCATGATAGCTGCTGCGTTGCAAGAAAGCCAAACCGGATCGTTGCCGCTCAAGGGCGCGCACACCTTGGCACTTGCCCGCGAAGTGCTTGAAATCGAAGCAGCGGCGGTTGCGGCGCTGGTGGACCGCGTGGATGACTCGTTTGCGCACGCGATCGACTTGCTGCTTGCCTGCCGCGGACGGGTCGTGGTGGCCGGTATCGGCAAATCCGGACACATTGCACGCAAGGTAGCCGCCACCTTTGCATCTACCGGTACTGCCGCATTTTTTGTCCACCCGGCAGAAGCCAGTCATGGCGATCTGGGCATGATCTCGGCCGATGACGTGCTGGTGGCATTCTCGAATTCCGGCGAAACCAGCGAATTGCTGGCAATCGTGCCATCGATCAAGCGTTTGGGTGCCAAGCTTGTCGCCATCAGCGGCAATCCGGAATCGACCCTGGCGCGACTTGCCGATGCGGCCATCGATACCAGTGTCGCCAAGGAAGCCTGCCCGATGAATCTGGCGCCAACCGCCAGCACTACCGCACAACTGGCGATGGGCGACGCGCTCGCCGTCGCCTTGTTGCATGCCAAGGGCATCGGCCCGAACGATTTCGCGCGTGCGCACCCTGGTGGTGCGCTCGGGCGGCGCCTTCTGACCAGGGTGCGCGACGTCATGCGCACGGCCGATGCGGTGCCTGCGGTGGCGGTCGATTCCTTGCTGGTACAGGCAATTCTGGAAATCAGTCGCAAACGCATGGGCATGACCGCAGTTGTCGATCGCCAACACCGGATTGCCGGAATATTCACCGATGGCGACCTACGTCGCGCCCTTGAGCGGGTGGCTGATTTCCGCACTACCGTGGTTTCCGAGGTCATGACGGCTGCGCCGCGCACCATCAGCGCCGACGCCCTGGCTGCAGAGGCGGTTCACTTGATGGAATCAAACCGCATTACCCAGTTGTTGGTCACCGGTGACAACGGCATCCTGGCCGGTGCCCTCAACATGCATGACCTCTTGCAGTCGAAAGTGGTCTAGCGGCGTGGTCGATACCGCCCTTTCCGCGCGGCTGGCGGCGATCAGGCTGATGGCCTTTGATGTCGACGGCATCCTGACCGACGGCCGCCTCTGGTACGCCGAAGACGGCGGCGAATTCAAGTCCTTTTGCGCCAGTGACGGCCATGGCCTCAAGATGCTGCGTGATGGCGGCATCAAGCTCGCCATCATCACCAGCCGCCGATCGGCACTGGTCGAAAGGCGGGCCCGCGAACTCGGGTTCCACTATTGCTTTCAGGGTGTCGAAGCCAAGCTTCCCGCCTTCAACGACCTGCTCGGCGAACTGCAATTGAATCCGCAGCAGGCCGGCTATATGGGCGACGACCTGTTGGACCTGCCGATCCTGATCCGTGCGGGATTCGCAGCCAGCGTTCCGCACGCTCCGGCGCCATTGCGCGCGCGGGTCCACTACGTATCGCAAGCCGCTGGCGGTGCCGGCGCGGTGCGTGAAGTGTGCGAGCTGATCCTCGATCATCAGGGATTGCTCGATGCGATGATCGCGAAGTACCTCGAATGAAACTCATCCCGCGCGGTGGCGCCGGCGCCCTGTTTCCCCTGGCGATCATGTTGTTGCTGGCGATGCTGACCTTGTGGCTGGCGCGCACCATCGATTTGTCGGTCCAGGTGGAACCGGCGCCGGCGAATCGCGAACCGGACTACATCGTTGAAAAATTCACCTTGACGCGCCTGTCGGATACCGGCCAGCCGCGTTATTCGTTGACGGCCGACCGCATGCTTCACATTCCGGCCGATGATCAGTCTTACCTCACCCGCCCGAACTTGCGCCAGTTGCAACCCGGCAAGCCGGAATTGCGCATCACCGCCGAACGCGGCATCGTCACCGCTGGCGGCGAAACCGCCTATCTGCACGACAATGTCGAGTTGTTCCGCACCGCCGAAGCACCGACCGCCGGCAAGGGCGGTGGCACCGCGATGCGCATCACCACCACCTACCTGCGTGTGGTGCCCGACGAGGACCGTGCCGACACGCCCGCACCCGTGCGTGTCGAACAGGGCCAGTCGGTCCTGAACGGCACCGGGATGGATTTCGACAACCGCTACAGGCAGTTCCGGCTGCATGCCGACATTCGCGCCAGCTACCTGCAACGTCGCGGCAAGACGGGCGACAACTGATTGCCGCGCATGTTGACCATTCTATGCAGACCAGCGGCCAGCGGACCGAACCGGCCGACCGCGACAGTTAGCGACCGCCAGAGCCACGCCTGGTCCGGCGCAGGCATTACGGGATTGCTCGTGTTCGCGCTGCTCACCTGTGCACCGCCCGTGTGCCACGCCGAGAAGGCCGATCGCGACAAGCCGGTGAACATCGAAGCCGACCGCATGAGCTACGACGATTTACGCCAGGTCAATTTATTCGAAGGCAATGTCACGTTGACCCAGGGCACGCTGTTGATTCGGGCGGACAAGCTCACGGTGCGTCAGGACCCGGAAGGCTTCCAGCGTGGTACAGCGGAAAAAGGGCCCGGCGGATTCGCGTACTTCAAGCAAAAGCGCGAAAACATGGACGAGTATGTCGAGGGTTGGGGCGAACGCATAGAGTACGACGCGCGCTCAGAAAAGGCCGAACTGATCACCCGGGCACGCATCGTCCGCGGCGCCGACGAAGTGCGCGGCAATTTCATCAGTTACGACGGACGCAGCGAGTTCTACACAGTGCTTGGCGGCCGCGACTCGGGTTCGACCAACAATCCGGACGGTCGGGTACGCGCCGTGATCCAGCCCCGCAATGTCGCACCGGCCGCACCCGATGCCGCCGCCGAAAAGCGCCCGAATCTGAACCTGCGGCCGTCGGGCGGCATTGCCGCCCCGCGCAGCGAGTATCCGGAACCGCCCAGGAAATGAGCAGTCTCAAAGCCCAGGGCCTGAAGAAACGCTACAAGGCGCGCGAGGTCGTCAAGGACGTTTCGTTTGAAGTCGCCAACGGCGAGGTGGTCGGCCTGCTCGGCCCGAATGGCGCTGGCAAGACCACTTGTTTCTACATGGTGGTCGGTCTGGTGGGTGCGGATGCCGGCAGCGTCACCCTGGGCACCGAAAACGTCACTTCACACCCGATGCACAGACGCGCGAGGCTGGGGCTTTCGTATCTGCCGCAGGAAGCGTCGGTATTCCGCAAACTCAGCGTCGACGAGAACATTCGCGCCGTTCTTGAATTGCAGGGCCTGAACCGGGCGGCTATCGAGGCGCGCCTCGATGAACTGCTCGCCGACCTCAATATCGCGGGGCTGCGCGACAACCCGGCGCTGTCGTTATCGGGCGGTGAGCGCAGGCGCGTCGAAATCGCGCGGGCACTCGCGACCAACCCGAAATTCATCCTGCTCGACGAGCCATTCGCCGGTGTCGATCCGATCGCAGTCATCGACATCCAGAAAATCATCAGGTTTCTCAAGGAACGGTCGATAGGTGTGTTGATCACCGACCACAACGTGCGTGAAACGCTGGGCATTTGCGACCGCGCCTACATCATCAGCGAGGGGCGCGTACTGGCCTCCGGCGGACCGGAAGCGATAGTTGACAACGAAAACGTTCGCCGGGTGTACCTGGGCGAACATTTCCGTCTCTAGACAAACATGAAACAAGCCCTGCAACTCAAGCTTTCGCAGCATCTGACATTGACGCCGCAGTTGCAGCAATCGATCCGGCTGTTGCAATTGTCGACCATCGAACTCAATGCCGAGATCGAGCAGATGCTGGCCGAGAATCCGCTGCTGGAGCGCGAAGAGGAATTCGCCCCGGACGCATCCGCCTTCGGCAGCGAGGAGCGGGTGCAGACTGAATCAATCGCCGACGCTTTCGCCGGTGGCCCCGATGGCACGCCGCCGGATGCTGAATGGGCCGATCGCGATCCGGGCGCCGCGCCCTCGCAAGCCGCGCGCGGCGACGATGATGAAGATTCGCCAGGGCGCCAGATCGCCGCCGCCGGCCTTTCCCTGCGCGAGCATTTGCTGCAGCAAATCACCCTGATGAGACTCTCGCAGCGCGACCGTGGTCTGGTCACGGCGCTGATCGAGGCCCTCGACCAGGACGGCTATCTGACCATGCCGCTGGCCGACATATATGGGATCCTTCCGCCCGAACTCGATGTCGAGGATGGCGACCTCGAAACCGCGCTGACGTTGTTGCAGACCTGCGAGCCGGCCGGCATCGCCGCACGCGACCTGCCGGAAGCCTTGCTCCTGCAGTTGCGCGACCTGCGCGAACATCCCGCCAATGCTCTGGCGCGAACCATCGTCACCTCCCACCTTGAACTTCTGGCCGCGCGCGATTTCATGCAGATCAAGCGCACATGCAGGTGCAATGACCAGGAGTTGCGCGCGGCGCGCGAACTGATCCTGCAGCTCAATCCGCGTCCCGGCGCCCAGTTCGACACCGGCGACACGCGTTATATCAAGCCCGACGTTCTGGTGCGCAAGGTGAAGTCGGTGTGGAAGGTCGCGATCAATCCGGAAGCGGTGCCGCGCCTGAAAATCAACCGGATGTACGCCGATATCCTGTCGCGCGAACGCGGCCGCGGCGGCGCCGAGCCGAACGGGCTCATCACCCAGTTGCAGGAGGCCAAGTGGCTGCTGAAAAACGTGATGCAACGCTTCGAAACCATCGAGCGAGTCGCGCAAGCGGTGGTTGAACGGCAAAAGCATTTTTTCGACCATGGCGAAGTCGCCATGCGTCCGCTGGTGCTGCGCGAGATCGCTGACGAACTCGGTCTGCATGAATCAACCATCTCGCGGGTCACGACCAACAAATACATGCTAACCCCGCGCGGACTGTTCGAATTGAAGTATTTTTTCGGCAGCCACGTCGCGACCGATAGCGGTGGCGCTTGCTCTTCGACCGCAATCCGCGCTTTAATAAAGCAACTTGTCACCGCGGAGGATCTCAAACGACCCTTGTCAGATTCAAAGATTGCAGACATCCTGGGCCAGCAAGGCATCGTTGTTGCGCGCCGCACAATCGCAAAGTACCGCGATGCGCTCAAGATCCCGCCAGCCAACCTGCGCAAGTCCTTGTAGCGAACGCGCAGGCAGGTTTCACGCAGGTCGCACTTGCAAATCGTGATTTCCGGCCGATATACCGGAAAGACAGCTTGATACGCAAAGGAGGCAGCATGAACTTCAAAGTAAGCGGACACCATGTTTCCGTAACGCCAGCCATTCGCGACTACGTTCATTCCAAGTTATCCAGAGTCAAGCGCCATTTCGACCAGGTCATCGATGTCAACGTGATCCTGTCGGTCGAGAAAATGGCCCAGAAAGCCGAAGTGACCGTCCATGTGCGCGGGCGCGATATCTTCGCCGAGACCGTCGACGAAAACATGTACGCCGCCATCGATGCGCTCGCCGACAAACTCGATCGGCAGATCCTGAAGCACAAGGACAAATCCCAGGCCCATCAGCATGAGCCGATGAAACGCGTGCTCCCGCAAGCCGAAGCCTAATCATTGGCCACACCGCGTCTGCGCTGGCCGCAATCCGGCAGGTGCAGGCGCGTTCAGCGCCAGGGGCGCGATCCATGAAGGGCCCTTCCACGGCCGGGCGTATAATCCGCGCCTCGCAATCCCCCCGACGACCCAAGATCGCCGAGGCAGCATGAGTTCGCAACCCCATAGCGCCCCCTCGATCATCGCCAGACTGCTGCCGCCGACCAATGTCGCACTCGACCTTGATTTGTCGAGCAAGCGCAGGGTGTTCGATGAAGCCGGGCTGCTGTTTCAGCACCACCAAGGCATCGCCCGATCAACCGTGTTCGACAGCCTGTTCGCACGTGAACGACTCGGCTCGACCGGTCTGGGCCAGGGCGTCGCGATACCGCACGGCCGCATCGCCAAGCTCAACGCGCCGGTCGGCGCATTTCTCCGCTTGAAGGAAGCGATCCCGTTTGAGGCGCCCGATGGAAAGCCGGTCAATCTGCTGTTCTTCGTCCTGGTTCCGGAAAAGGCCACCGACGCGCATCTGCAGATCCTGGCCGCGCTGGCGGAAATGTTCGCCGATGAACGCATGCGCTCACGCCTGGCCACCCTTCCCGACGCGCAACACATTCATCACGACCTGATCACTTTCCGCCCAGATGCAGACTCTCACCCTTAGAGCGCTGTTCGACGACACCGCCGAGGAACTCGCCCTGACCTGGATCGGCGGCGAAGAACACGGCGCCAGCACCCTCAATCCGGACGACTACGCCACCCATGCGGTGGCCGACATCGTCGGCCATCTGAACCTGATCCACAAGAACCGGATCCAGGTCATCGGGCTGCCGGAGTACGAATACCTCGCGCAGTTGACTGCCATGCGCCAGCAGCACCTGCTGGCGGAACTGCTCGGCGGCGGCCCGCCGGCCGTGATTGTCGCTGATGGCGTGAATGCCCCCGCCCTGGTGGTCGAAGCCTGTGCTCATCACTGCGTCCCGGTGTTCACCACCCCCACCGCGGCGGCGTCCGTGATCGACATGCTGCGGGTCTACCTGACCAAACTGCTGGCCGAAAAGACCACCTCGCACGGTGTCCTGGTCGATGTGCTGGGTCTGGGCGTGATGATCACCGGCGAATCCGGCCTCGGCAAGAGCGAACTGGGACTGGAGTTGATCAGCCGCGGCCATGGCCTGGTGGCTGACGACGTGGTTGAACTGACCAAGATCGCCCCAAAAACGATCGAAGGCCGCTGCCCCCCTCTGCTCAAGGATCTGCTCGAAGTGCGCGGTCTGGGCCTGCTCGACATCAAGGCGATTTTCGGCGAAACCGCGGTGCGGCCGAAAATGAATGTCAAGCTGATCGTCCATCTGGAGCGGCCAAGCGCCTCGGCAAAAGCGGACTATGAACGATTGCCATTGAACGCCAACTATCACGAACTGATGGGCGTCAATGTGCGCCGCGTCAGTATCCCGGTCGCCGCCGGCCGCAATCTCGCCGTGCTGGTCGAGGCTGCGGTGCGCAACACCATCCTGCAGTTGCGTGGCGTCGATACGATGGCCGACTTCATGGCACGGCAGCAGAACGCGATGGACGAAGGCTGAACCGTCGGCCCCACAGCGTGGTGACATATTGTCGCAAACCGTGCTCTAATTCCCATCGGAGCCGGCGCGCCAGGGGGCGTGCGATACGGCGGCCATCAAACCCTGAGAGGACCACCCGATGAAAAAGCTTTTCGCCTGTTTGATGCTTGCACTCCCGCTGGCCGCGACACCGGCTCTGGCGCAGGACAAGAAGGAACCGACCAAGCAGCAAGGAAAAATGGCCGAGTGCAACAAGTCCGCCGAAGGCAAGAAAGGCGATGAGCGCAAGGCGTTCATGAAGTCATGCCTGTCGGACAAGAAAGTCGCGCAGCAGACCAAGATGAAAACCTGCAACAAGGACGCCGCCGGCAAGAAAGGTGACGAGCGCAAGACCTTCATGAAGGAGTGCCTGAGCAAGTGACGCCCGCGTAGTCGGTTGCTGCCTGTCGGGGCGCACATTAGTGCGCCCCGCTTGCTTTTGCGGCATCATTCGACCGATGTTGCATCCCATGCCCGTACTTACTGTCAGCGCCACACGCAGCAGCGCGCCGCCGCGCCGGATTTCGGCCGCCCTGCATCGTCGAACGCATCTGGCGCCTCCAGGGCGACAATCGTGCAACTGATCCTGGTGACCGGCCTCTCGGGCTCCGGCAAGAGCGTCGCTTTGCATGTACTCGAGGATGCGGGATATTACTGTGTCGACAACCTGCCGGCGCCACTGTTGCCGGAACTGGTCGCGACGCTGCGCGAAGCCGGGCGCGACCAGGTTGCCGTCGCCGTTGATGCACGCACTGCATCGCTCACCGACACTGTGCGCAAGGGCCTCACTGATCTGCCACAATACCTGTCGAATCTCACCTTCTACGGGGTCGACGTGCGTGTGCTGTTTCTCGACGCCAAGACAGAAACCCTGATCAAGCGTTTTTCCGAAACGCGGCGCCGCCATCCGCTCGACGACGGCACCGCCACCATTCCCGAGTACATCGAGCGCGAGCGCGAACTGCTGGCTGAAGTTCAGCCGCTGGCACACCACATCGATACCAGTGATTTGCGGCCGAACACTCTGCGCGACTGGCTCAAGGATTTTCTGAAATCGGGCCGCTCCGAACTTACCCTGGTGTTCACCTCGTTCGGATTCAAGCATGGTATCCCGCTCGATGCCGACCTGGTCTTCGATGTCCGCCCCCTGCCCAATCCGCATTACGATCCGCTGCTGCGACCATTGACCGGGCGCGATGCCCCGGTGATTGAATTTCTTGATGGCACCCCGGCGGCACAGGAACTGCTGGCCGACATCGACCAGTTCGTGGCGAAATGGCTGCCCGCGTTCGCCCGTGACAATCGCCACTATCTCACCGTGGCCATCGGCTGCACCGGCGGGCAGCACAGGTCGGTGTATTTCGCCGAGCGCCTGGCCGCCAGCTTCCAGCAACGCGGCACCGGCGCAATCGGCGCCGAAATCCTGGTCCGCCATCGCGAGGTGCGACCGACTTGAGCACGTCGCCTGCGACCGTCGCGCCGGACTGGAAGCACTTGCCGATTTTTCCTCTTGGCACCGTGCTGTTTCCCGGAGGGCAACTGCCACTTCGCGTGTTCGAGGCACGCTATGTCGACATGACGCGCGACTGCATGAAGCGCGGCACGCCGTTCGGCGTCTGCCTGATCCGCGAAGGCTCTGAAGTCGGCACGCCCGCGCTGCCCCATGTGATCGGCTGTCTGGCTGAAATCCATGACTGGGACATGCAACAGCTCGGCGTCCTGCAGATCAAGACCGCTGGTACCTATCGCTTTCGTATCGAATCCACAAGTGTCGCCGCGGACGGGTTGATCCGCGCGCTTGCTCATCGCATTGCTGACGACCCGGTGCTTGCCGTACGCCCCGAACTCACCTCCTGCGCCACGCTCCTGAAAGCGCTGCTGCCCAGGCTACCGGCCGAAATGATGCCGCAACCCCACTACTTCGACGAGGCCGGATGGCTTGCGAATCGCCTGGCCGAAGTGTTGCCCATCCCGCCACTGGCAAAACAAAAATTGATGGAACTTGAGGACCCCGACCTGCGCCTTACGACCATTCACCGCTTTCTCGAACAACAGGGATTGAAGTAGGCAATCCGCCCTTCAGGCAAACAGCGGGGGATTGCCCAATCCCGACAGCAGCTTTTTTACCGGTGCTGGCAAGCCGGCATCACCGGTTTCCGACAACTCCAGCCAGCGGTAGCGTGGCTCCCGCACGGCAGGCGCAAGCCCCACTGCAGCAAGAACGCCGAGACCAAGTGCTTGGATGGTCAGGTGATAGTGCGTGAAGCCATGCTCAATGGTCGCGAGCGCGACATGTGCATCCCAGTCACCACCAAGGCGCTCAGCCAGCGCACGCGCCGCGCCGGGGTCATCGGCCTGCGGCAGGCACAGCAAGCCCCCCCAGATGCCGGTCGGCGGCCGCCTCTCAAGCAATACCTTGCCGCCGTGGAGCAGCACCAGCATCACACAGGTACGACGCGGCAGCACCTTGCGCGGCTTCGCATTCGGGAGTTCGGCGGTGCGTCCCGCGGCGCGCGCCACGCAGGTCACTGACACCGGGCATGCATCGCAACGTGGCCGCGTGCGGGTGCAAAGCGTCGCTCCGAGATCCATCAGCCCCTGCGTGTATGCCTCGCTGCCTCGCCAAGGCAGCAGAGCCTCCGCGTGCCGCCACAACTGTTTCTCCACTGCCGGCAAACCGGGGTAGCCCGCGACGCCAAAATGTCGCGCAAAGACCCGCTTCACATTACCGTCGAGAATCGCCGCGCGCTGGCCGAACGCAAAGGTCGCAATCGCGGCGGCAGTCGAGCGACCGATTCCGGGCAATTGTTGCAATTCGGCAGGCGTTGACGGAAAAGCCGCACCTGGATTGTTGGCGATGCTGCGCGCAGCACGATGCAGGTTGCGCGCCCGGCTGTAATAACCAAGGCCGCTCCAGAATCGCATCACTTCATCAGTCTCCGCCCGCGCCAGCGACACCACATCCGGGAAACGATCCAGAAAGCGCTGATAGTAGGCGAGCACAGCCGCGACCTGGGTCTGCTGCAGCATGATTTCCGACAACCAGACCCGGTAGGGGTCCCGCGTGTTCTGCCACGGCAAACCATGCCGGCCGTGCCTGCGTTGCCAATTGATCACGCGTGAAGCGAAATCACCGGCCGGCGGCCCGAATGGTGCCGCCGCACGGCCTGATTCCGCGGATGCCGACAGGCCGGTCGGCGGCGGCGAAGGATCCGATTCTGATCTCACCGGGCACGACGCCCGGACCCAGGCTTGCTAGCGGCCAAGCAGTCCTCGCAGCTTTTCCTTCGCCTTGTCCTTCGCTGACTGCGGCTGGGCCGCCGGTTGCTGACCGGCCGGCACTGGCGCCTGGCCGGCCGCTGGCGCCTGCCCGGCCTTGTCCTGCGGCTTGGTCAGGCCGAGCTTCTCCTTCAAACTGTCCTTGACCGTATCCTTCACCTTTTCGGTCGCCAGACTGCCGGCGACGGCGGCGTACTGAACGTCATACTTGAGCGCATCAAACGGCCCGTTGATCTTGACCGGAATGGTCAGGCCCTTGAGCGCCGCCATGTCCTTCGAATCCTGCCCGCCCGACGTATTGACCACCGTTGCCTTGGCCAGGTAGTCCATCGAGCCGGCCGCAATATCGACGCTCCCCGCGCCCCCCAGACGCAGGAACGGTGACTTCGCATCAAGGTCATCCGAACTGGCGATGCCGTTCTTGATCAGGGCACTGATCTTCATTTCGGTGAAGTCGGTCTTGTCTTCCTTCTTCGCCTCCTGGATTTTCGACTTGTTGAGCGTCAGCGCCGCCTTGGCTTCGCGAAACGACTTGGCCAGGTTGATGCCCTTGTAGGCACCATCCTTGAGCAAAATCGAGGTTGAACCGTTGAGTGCCTTCTTGAGCTGGCTTACGGTGCTGCCGCTGGTGGTGAGATCGAGCATGATATTGCCGCGCCCCTCGAGAATGTCCTTGTTGAGCGCATCCTTCATTAGCGGATTGATGTTGACCGCGGTGAGATTCTGGCGGATAGCGATGGTGTTGCTGTTGGCGTTCACGCTCACAGCACCGGCAAGCGTGCCCTGATACATACCGGCATTCATCGGATTCAAGTCGAGCTTGCCGCCAGCGGCCTTGACGACCACCGTCACGTTGGCAGCCTTGACGTTGTTGACCTGCAATTGGCCGACCTTGATCGTTCCGCTCGCATTCAAGGTCTTCAACGCGGCCAGATCGAACGGCTTCTCTGCCTCCACCGGTTTGCCCTTGCCGGTGTCGCCCCCGGCCTTCGGCGGAAAATATTTGTCGACGTTGAGAGTATCGACCGTCACCTCGAAGCTCAGGGCGGAATTCTTGAATCGGGTCATGCCGAGCTTGGCCGCGATCATGCTGTCGTCGAACTTGGTCGTCAGGTCAGCGCTGGCAGTCTCGCGCGTCAGGTCGGCGCGCAGGCTGCCGCTGATCGGCAACTTCACACTCTTCATCGGCATTTGCGGATTGGCAACGGTCAGGTCGGCAGCGAAACGAGGCAGGTCGAACTGCTTCGCCTCCAGATTCGCCGTCAGAGTCGTGTTGACTGTGCCGACAATCATGGTTTCGCCGAACTTCGCCTGCGCGATATCGAACGCGATCTTGCCAATGGCAAGCGCCTTGGCCGAACCCTTGACCTCGCTTAAACTGAATTTCGCATCGACCACTTCGCGACCGGACAACTTGATGCTGCCGGTGATCGCCTCGCCACTCGCAGAATCCTTGTTGATCGCCAGTTTCGGTGCATCAACCTTGAGATCGAACCCCTCATCCCCGCGCTTGCCCACGGCGGTCAGCGCGATGCCGTCGAGTGCGATCTGACCGGCCCCGAGGTTGACCAAGAGCTTCGGGACCTTGGCTTTGAAATCATTGAGCAGAAGTCCGGGCATCGCGCCGGACCCAGTGGCAGTCAGCCCTTCTACCGCAATCTTGTGATTGCCCATGTCGGCCTCGAACTTCGCGGCGTCAAGCTTGACCGAGCCGGACTCGTTGCGATGCCTTCCCTTGGCTTCGAGCTGGATCTTTTCGGCCAGCACCGCTTGCGTCCTGCCATTGGCCGCAAGTTTTGGCGCGCTCAGGTTGATTTCGAACGGTTCACGGTCCATCGTTCCACGCATCTCAAGGGCCAGCTTTTGCGCATCGATGGCCAGCGTGTTGCCGTCGACCTTGAGGTCACCGGCGGAAATTTTGCCGTCCAGGCCAGCCAGATCCAGCCCCGGCTTGCCCTTTTCTGCCGGTTGGCGCAGCGATCCCGCCACCTTGGCCTCCAGTGCAGTGAATGCGAACTGCTTTTTTTCGAGGTCGAACAGAACGCCGCCGGCAAAACTGATCTGTGCGTTGATCGCCGGCCTCAAGCCTTCTGCCCGAGCGGTGAATTCAATCTTGCCCGGCACCTTGTCGGCGATCCTGCCAGTGCTCAGACCAAGCTGCCCGAGGGTCAGCGTCTGCCCGGTGGCATCATCGCGATAGGTAACCGTCGCACCCGACAACTTGATGCCCTCGACGTCGAATTTGATCTTGTCTTCGGCTTTTTCGTCCTTCGACAGCAAATCGTCGAAATTGAACTTGCCGTCACGCCCGCGAACCACGTTCGCGGCGAGTCCGTCGACCTCGATCTTGTCGACGATCAGTTCCTTTTTCAGAAGCGGCATCAGATCGACAAACAGCTTGGCGCGCTCAAGTTTCATGAACTGCTTGTCGCTCTTGAACTCGGACAGCGTTACCTGCCCGAGTTCGACGCCGAGCTTGGGAAATACCTTGAGTGTGATGTTGCCGGGAATCGCCAGTGTGCGCTGCTTCTTGTCCTTGACCAGCTCGGTGAGATCGTCCTTGTATTTGTTCGGATCAAAGGTCGCGCTGATGATGCCGACGGCCACAATCAACAGGACGACGAGTCCGCCGACGATGATGCCAAGCCACTTGAGCAGTTTCATGGTTAGAGCCGACTGGTTCGAGGTTGAAGAAAGTGTAGCGTAAGGCGATCTGGAAAGCACGCTGCCATACCCGGAAGCGGCCTTTAGACAAACACTGAATCAGTCAGCAGGTTGATAAAGCCGCTTCTACAACCGGTCAAATTGGAAAGAACTCCCGTTCAATCGCCTGCATGCCAGGCACTTGTTCCGCGTTTTCTCAGACGTTGAACCTGAAGTGCATAACATCGCCGTCCTTGACAATGTATTCCTTGCCCTCAACACGCATTTTGCCGCGATCCTTCGCGCCCTGCTCGCCCTTGCAGGCAAGGAAGTCGTCATAGGCGATCACCTCGGCGCGAATGAATCCCTTTTCAAAATCGGTGTGGATCACGCCTGCCGCCTGCGGCGCGGAAGCGCCGACATGCACGGTCCAGGCGCGCACCTCCTTGACGCCGGCGGTGAAATAGGTCTGCAGGCCAAGCAGCGCATAGCCTGCCCGAATCACCCGGTTCAGGCCCGGCTCGGTCATTCCCATTTCCTTGAGGAAATCAAGCTTGTCTGCCTCGTCAAGCCCGCCGATCTCGGCCTCGATCGCGCAGCTGATCGCCACCACCGGCGCATGCTCGGCGGCGGCGTGGGCCTTGACACGATCAAGCATCGGGTTGTTTTCGAATCCCGTTTCCGACACATTTGCGACATACATGCTGGGTTTGGCGGTCAGCAGGAACAAGGGCTTGAGCAACTCCCGCTCCTCCTTGGACAAGGCGACGCTGCGCGCCGGCCTCGCCTCGTTCAACACCGGCTGAATCTTGTCCAACAGGGCGACGATTCTCTGCGCCTCCTTGTCGCCGCCGGATTTGGCGATCTTGGAATAGCGGCTGTAGTGCTTCTCCACAGAGGCGAGATCGGCCAGCGCAAGTTCGGTGTTGATGGTTTCGATGTCGGCCACCGGATCGACCCGGCCGTTGACATGCACCACATTGCTGTCCTCGAAGCAGCGCACCACATGCGCAATCGCATCGGTTTCGCGAATGTTGGCGAGAAACTGGTTACCCAGTCCTTCCCCCTTCGATGCACCGGCCACCAATCCGGCGATGTCGACGAACTCCACCGCCGCCGGCAGCACGCGCTGCGGCACCACGATCTTCGCCAGTTCCGCCAGGCGCGCATCGGGCACCTCGACGATGCCGACGTTGGGTTCGATGGTGCAAAACGGGTAGTTCTCGGCAGCGATGCCGGCGCGGGTGAGGGCATTGAACAGGGTGGACTTGCCCACATTGGGCAGCCCGACGATGCCGCATTTGACGCTCATGATGTGGCTTTCTATAGGGTTTCTACAAAGGATAAATCGGGATTTTCAAGCCAGGCGGCGACCTCGTCGGCGAAGCGGGCACACTCCGCGACCGCGCGCCTCCACGCCGCGATGCGCGCCCGATGGTCGCTGCCGTAGTGATAAAAATCGCTGCGATCAGGCAGTCTCGCATTCGGCAGGCTTGCCACGAACTCCGCCGCCGGCGCAATCAGGATCACGCTCGACAAGCTCGCGGCGCCAAGCCCCCTGATGCCCTGCTTGCGCCATGGCAGGAATTTGTCGAGCCAGCCGGGTGTGACGCTGGAGGTGAAATGCGGGTACAGCGTGAGTCGGTCAAGTTGCGCGTACGGGTAGAACAAGTGGTAGTCGATCAGGCCGCCATCCCAATAGCGTCCCGCAGGCGCGCCAGCGACGTCCCGTACCGGGTCGCAGACGATCGGGATCGAACCGGAGGCAAGCAGCGCTTCGCAGGCATTGGCGGCGGTCAGGTCGACATGCTGCAAGCCAAACGCATCGGCCCGGAACAGCGAATCCGACGCCGCACGCGGCCCGCAGGTGAACACAACGCGCTGCAGATGCCGCGCCAGATGGTGCCGGCCGCGCGCATTGGCGATCGCTGCACGACCGAACGCCGCGCGCGAATGCCTGCCGTCAAGTACGCCAGCGGCACGTGAAGTCACAACGCGCAAGGTCAGGTTGTCACGTGGGCGCCAGTCGCCGAACGCGGTTTGTACATTCGCGCGCATGCGTGCGGCGACCTCGCCGGATCCGGGCTTGACCCCATAGTTCTGATCCTCGATGTAGGTACGCTCAAGAGCCGCAAGCGCGGCCACAGGGTCGGCATTGGCGGCCGCTGCCATACGCCAGGCGCCGATCGAGGCCCCGATCAGGGTCAGGTCGTGCGCGCTCCTGAGCCAGTGCCCGAACAACCAGCGATCCAGCGGCAGCAAGGCCAGCCCTTTTGGTCCGCCGGCGGCGGCCGGGACACACGCAATGTCGCCTGGCCTGAGACCATGGCGCGCAATGTGATCTCGCGCCCTGCCGCCAAGTTTGATCGTCAAGGCGCGCTTCACGCAGGCTTTTTCTTGGCATGCAGTTTCATCACCGCCACCGCGAGTTTTCCACCAATCGCCTCGGGCATCACTTCCACGGCACGACCGATACATTCGTCGATCAGCTGCAAATGCTCGCGACTTGGTCGATGCAGGACAAAGTCGACGACCTCCTTCGCCATTCCGAGTTCACGAGGGTGCCCAATCCCGATCCGTACCCGCCAGAAGTCGGTACTGCCCAGCCGCGCCTGTATGTCCTTGAGTCCGTTGTGGCCGGCGTGCCCGCCGCCCTGCTTCATCTTGATGATGCCCGGCGCAAGATCGAGCTCGTCATGGGCGACAAGAATCTCCTCGGGCGCAATCTTGTAGAACGTGGCAAGCGCCGCCACCGCCTGGCCGGAGCGGTTCATGAAGGTCGAAGGCTTGAGCAGATAGGCGTTGCCAGCCTTGGCTAACGCCCCGAAGAAGCCTTTCTCGTTGCGAAACACCGTACCGGATGCGCGCGCGAGCGCATCGACCAGCCAGAACCCGGCGTTGTGCCGCGTGTCCTCATATTCAGGCCCGATGTTCCCCAGCCCTACGATCAACCTGATGGCCATAAACAGAAAAGCCCCGGCTTGCGCAGGGGCCCCGTCGAATTATGCGGCGTCACCCGCCGCATGAATGAGACGAATTGGTCCGTCGCAAAGCAGACGGACCAATGGCGATTACTTCTTGGCTTCCTTCTTCGCCGGTGCCGCCGCTTTGGCCGGCGCGCCACCTTTGGCCGGTGCGGCGCCCGCTGCATCCGCCGGCTTCTTCTGCGCCGTAGCCGGCACATCGGCTGCGGTCGGCGAGGCGGCGTCATCCTCCTTCTCGCCGCCAGGCACCATGGCGCTGGCGATCACCGGATTGTCGTTGCCGCGAGTGAGCGCACGAACGCCGGCGGGCAACTTCAGGTCCTTGATATGGAATGCGTGGCCGGCGGCGATTTCCGACAGATCCACCTCGATGAATTCAGGCAGGTCTTTCGGCAGACAGGAGATTTCAACATCGTTCATGATGTGCGAAACGATGGCGCCACCGAACTTGACCGCCTGCGAGTTTTCAGCGTTGACGAAGTGGAACGGCACCCGGATGCTGATTTCACGGTTGGCATCGACGCGCTGAAAGTCTATATGCTGGATCTGTTGCCTGAATGCGTGCATCTGATGATCGCGCAACAGCACCGGCTCGACCTTGCCATCGATCTTGAGGTCGAGGATGGATGCATGAAACGCCTCCTTGCGCATCGCATGGAACAGTGGATTGTGGTCGATCTCGATGTTGGCGGCAGGCTGCGAGCCGCCATACACGATACCCGGGACACGGCCGGCGCGACGCAGGCGGCGGCTCGCACCCGTACCTTGCAATGTGCGCGTTGACGCAGTGACTTCGATTTTCATGGTGTTTCTCCGTTAAGCGCACGTTTCCGCGACCAGATTCGCGCGTGGGTTTTCAAGCAATACAAGCAATATTTTCCAGCGATGCGGCATGCGGACATGCCGCCTGATTCACTCGATGAACAGATTGCTCACCGAGTCCTCGGAGTTGATGCGGCGGATGGTCTCCGCCAGCAGTTCGGCCACCGAGAGCTGCCGAATCTTGTTGCAGGCGCGCGCGTCGTCGCGCAACGCGATCGTATCTGTCACCACCAGTTCATCAAGCGCCGATGCGGTGATCTTTTGCACCGCGTTGCCCGACAGCACCGCATGCGTGCAGTACGCCACCACCCGCCGCGCGCCGCGTTCCTTGAGAACTTCCGCCGCCTTGCACAGGGTGCCTGCGGTATCGACCATGTCGTCCATGATTACGCAGGTGCGGCCATCGACCTCACCGATGATGTTCATTACTTCCGATACATTGGCTTTCGGCCGCCGCTTGTCGATGATCGCCAGATCACTATCGAGCCGCTTGGCCAGCGCCCGTGCGCGCACCACCCCGCCGACATCGGGCGACACCACGATCACGTCCTGGAAATTCTGTTTCCAGACATCGCCCAAGAGGATCGGCGCGGCATAGATGTTGTCGACCGGAATGTCGAAAAACCCCTGGATCTGGTCAGCATGCAGATCCATCGTGAGGACACGGTCGACGCCAACGGCTTCGAGCATGTTGGCAACCACCTTGGCCGAAATCGCGACCCGCGCCGAGCGTGGCCGGCGATCCTGGCGTGCATAGCCAAAATACGGAATGGCGGCCGTGATGCGCGCCGCCGAAGAACGCTTCAAGGCATCGACGATGACCATGATTTCCATCAGGTTATCGTTGGTCGGAGATGACGTGGACTGCAACACGAATACGTCGCGCCCGCGCACGTTTTCGAGAATCTCGACGTTGACTTCGCCGTCGGAGAAGCGCCCCACGCTGATGCGGCCAACCGGAATCGACAGCCGTTTCGCGACGTCCTTGGCGAGCAACGGATTGGCGTTGCCCGAAACCACCATCAGATTTACATTGGACATGGCACCAAACCGCTAGAAAGCCGCTGCGTTAACGGCCGGTGTACCGCCCGCACATCAGGTAAAGAAATATGTGGCTGGGGAACAAGGATTCGAACCTTGGAATGCCGGAATCAAAATCCGGTGCCTTAACCAGCTTGGCGATTCCCCATCCGTGAAACTCTGACCGGCCGAACTTCGCTCCGGACCTACCTCGCGGGTCGCTTCCGACCCACCCGCCCGAACGCGATATCCGTCCGCGCAAAACCCGAATTCAAGCAACATCCCACAACTTCAAGCAAAGCAAGCACTTGCAAATAGCCCACCCTCAGTCTCTGGCATACGCCATCAACGGGTGCACGCCAAGCCCGGCGGCAACAAACCCGCGCCAATCCGCTGGCAAACCATCGACTACCGCCTGCGCCTGATCGCGCAACGCAAAACCGGCGAAAACGCACGCTCCGGAACCCGACATGCGCGCCGTGACAACGGCGCCAGGGTCGAATCCACGCAGCCAGCCAAGCGCCTGCCTTACCGCCGCGAACTGCCTGCCCACCACCGGTTCAAGGTCATTGCGGAACAAGCTTCCCGGAAACGAACATGCACCGGCATGAAAGTCTTCTATTTTGACAGATTTGGAGTTTCGGGTCAAATCGGCCGCAGCAAACACCTGCGCCGTGGGGACCGAACACCCGGGCGCAATGACCGCATACCAGCGCGCGGGCAGGTCAATGCCAACCAGTTCCTCGCCAATGCCGCGGGCAAAGGCGTTGCGGCCGAAAATGAAGAACGGTACATCAGCGCCGAGCGCAAGTCCCAAGCGGGCCAGTTCAACCCGGGGCAGATCGAGCTGCCAGAGGCGATTGAGCGCAAGCAGCGCGGTCGCGGCATCCGAACTGCCGCCGCCAAGCCCGCCGCCAATCGGAATTCGCTTGGTGACAGCGATATCGGCGCCCAGGCGGCTGCCGCCATGCTGCTTTAGCAACTGCGCGGCGCGCATCACCAGATCATCGGCCAATGCGATGCCAGGCAGGTCAAGGGTGCGTCGCAACGCGCCATCCGCGCGAACCCGGATGTCGAGCGTATCGCCGAAATCGAGCAACTGGAACACCGATTCGAGCAGGTGATAGCCATCCGCCCGCCGGCCCACGACATGCAGGAAAAGATTGAGCTTGGCCGGGGCGGGAAACCTGGAATCGCACATTGCGAACCTCAGGATCCTGGCGACGCCGGCAACCGGCTGTCAATCAACAGGCGGATCTCCAACGGGCGCTCGGCGCGCATGTAGCGCATCACCAGGCGCCGCGGTTGGCGTGCCGCGTCACTTTCATACGAGAATTCGATTTCCCAGCCGGCCTCGCTCAAGCCAATCAGGCGACCAGCGGCGTCGCGCCGCGTGACTCCGGCAACCGTTGCGCGTGCCCGCACCCAGTCGGTCAAGCCGGCGAGCGGCAAGCGCCAGCCCAGTTGCTGCTCAGTCAGCGCCTCGGCATCATTGGCGCGAAACTGCTGTTGCCGACTGTCGGTCAATACGACGCCGGTATCATCGCGAACAATCAACGCGAGTTGATTGCCGAGCGGCGAGGCAAGGCTTATCTCGTCACGCGCGGGGCGGTGGTCCCACGCCATCTTGCCTGCCAGACTATCGCTGCCATAGACCACCGACACCCTGCCTTCGATACTGAACGAGGCATCGACGATCGACTGTTCGGCCGCCGTTTCGCTGTCCGGGCGCGGCGCCGGTGGCGTTGTCGTGCAGGCGACGACCATTGCCGCCGCCACCAAACAGCCAAACCGCGGCGCGCGCCTCGGGCTTCGCCGTGCGGGCAAAAACCCGACCGCCAGCGTCAAGGCTTGAACCGCTTGATCGTGCTTCTGAGCGTTTCATTGTCGGGCGCACGTGCCGTGGCTTCGCGCCAGACGCGCTCGGCTTCCGCCACACGGCCCTGCTTCCACAGGACCTCGCCCAGGTGCGCGCCAATCTCCGCATCCGGCATCAGTGCGTATGCGCGCATCAGCAGTTCGGCCGCACGCTGCAGATCACCCAATCGATACATGACCCAACCCATGCTGTCGATGATCATGGCGTCATCGGGCGCCATCTTGAGCGCCTTCTCGATCAATTCGCGCGCTTCCGACAGGCGTTCATTGCGATCGGCCAGGGAATAACCGAGTGCGTTATAGGCGTGCGCGTGATCCGGCTTCAACTGGATCACCTTTTTCAGGTTCGCCTCCAGGAGGTCCATGCGCTCGACCTTTTCGGCCGCCATCGCGAAATCGTAGAGCAGGTCCGGATGGTTGGGAAGACGCTCGAGCCCCTTCTCAAGCACCTCAAACGCCGCGCGGTTCTCGTTGGCCTCGCGCAACATCTGCGCCTCGGCCAGAATGATCTGCACACGCTGATCATTCGACACCGCCACCAGCGACTGCAGATGCGAGCGCCCATCGGCGATCCGGCCTTCCTTGGCGAAACTGCGTGCAATCCGGCTCTGCGCGGTGAAATACTGGTCGCCACGGCCGACTTCGCCGTAGCGGGCGCGCGCCTCGGCGAATTTCTTCTGTTCCTCGGCGACCTGGCCCAGGTACAAATACACTAGATTGGGGTCTCGCGGCTGCTGCCCGAGCAGGCGCTTGAGCGACGATTCGGCACTCGCGTAGTCCTTCGCGTCCAGCGCCAGCAGTCCCAGCGCGTAGAGTACATCGCCGTTGTTCGGGAATTCGCGTTCGATGCGCTGGAACTCGACGCGCGCCTCAGCGTACTTTTTCTCGCCTACCAGCGCCCTGGCATAGGCCATGCGCGCTTCGGACGAACCTGGATTTTTCTGTAAATAGGCGCGCAATTCAGCAGTCGCTTCGGCGGGCGATCGCTTGGACAGCAATTGTGCGGCCAGCAGCGGCGGAAACTCCCATTCGGGCTTGAGCCTGCTGGCGATCCGGGCCTCGCGGATGGCCAGTTCATCCTCGCCGGCATTGGCTGCGGCCTGTGCCACCGACCCGTGCGCCTCGGCGACGTCCGGGTGCAGCGCCGCCAGGCGCTGGATGATCGACAGCGTGGCCTTGTGATCACCACCACGCGACAACAGCCGATTGAACTGCAGAAACCCTTCCGCCACATTGGTCGACCGCGCCGACAGCAGTCGTTCCAGATGCGGGTACGCCTCTTCGCTCGATCCCGACGCGATGAGCAGGCCCGCGAGGGTCTGGCGGGCGTCCATGTTTTGCGGATCGGCCACCACCCAGATGCGTGCCGCCTCCAGCGCTTTTTCGTTGTTGCGCTCGTAGAACGCGATCTCGACTGCACGCTGGGCGATGCGCGGGTCGCGGGTGCGTTGCGCAAGTTCCAGATACTTGGCCAGTGAAATCGTCGAAGCGCCGCGCTGGCCGGCAATTTCCGCAGCCAGCAACTCATACAACAGGCCCGGCGTGAGTTCGATTCCAGGCAGGTTTTGCGGCGGGGTTGCCGACGGGCTGCCCGGCTGGCTGCGCAGCACGCGCGGCGCGGCCGCCTGGGCAAGGAGGGGTGGTGCGGTCCGCGCGACCGTCGGCGTCGCCTGCGGCTCGGGAGCCTTCGGCGGTTGCGCGCAGGCGCCAAGAAGCAAAAGCAGACAAACCGCGGTGGCGGTCGTAGGTTTCCGGATCATCGCATTCTCATCTCGTCAGCAGAACTGCCAGTCGGTATAGTTCGACCCGACTTGCACGATATTACAGCAGCGCGACGCAAGCACCACAGCAAACACACGCATAAACATGCCCGAACTCCCGGAGGTGGAAGTCACGCGGCGCGGCATTGCCCCGCTGCTGGAAGGACGAGGCATAGCCGGCGCCGAGATTCGCGACCTGCGCATGCGCTGGCCAGTCGATCCCGGCCTGCCCGCAATCCTCAAGGGACTCGTCATCACCGGCGTCGGCCGGCGCGGCAAATACCTGCTGCTCGACTGCGCCGCAGGTCGGATCAGACGCGGCTGGCTGATCCTGCATCTGGGCATGTCCGGTTCGCTGCGTTTCGTGGATCCCGGCACGCCACCGGCCAGGCATGAACATTTTGACTTGCACGCGGGAAGCACCGTTCTGCGCCTGACCGACCCGCGGCGCTTCGGCGCCATCCTCTGGCATCCGGCCACCGCCGGCCCGGTCGCCGCACATCCGCTGCTGGCTTCCCTTGGTGTGGAGCCGCTGACGCCGGACTTCACGCCGGAAATGCTGTATCGCGCCACGCGCAGGCGCGGCGCCAGCATCAAGCAAACCCTGCTGGCCGGCGATATCGTGGTCGGGGTCGGCAACATTTACGCCAGCGAGTCGCTGTTTCGCGCACGCATCAACCCGAAAACCGCGGCCGGCCGCATCAGCCTGACGCGCTATCAGCGGCTGGTGCCCGAAATTCGCGCGGTCCTGTCAGCCGCCATCGCCAAGGGAGGCAGTACATTGCGCAATTTTTCCAGCAGTGATGGCCCGGGCTATTTTCAGCTCGAATACTTTGTCTACGATCGCGCAGGCGAAGCCTGCCGAATTTGCCGGGCGCCGATTCGCCGCGTGGTCATGGGCCAGCGGTCGACGTTCTATTGCACCAGGTGCCAATCCTGAGCGCACGCGCCCGCCAGGCTTGACCGGCGAATCGCATGCGATAATTTCTGGCGCGAATCCGGGTTTCCGGCTTGCGTTGCGGCCAATCCCAGGCCGTGCAATCTGTTCCGGGACCCGAGCCGCATGAACAGCGTCAACCTCGTCGAACGCTTTCAACTCTACAGTTCGTGGCGCTTCGCGCTCGGCCAGGCGATCATGCGTTTTCGCGACTGGATGAGCGAAAACGGCATTGCCGATGTACAGGGCATCACCCGTATCCAGCGCGTGCTCGACCGGCTTGCGGACGACAAGCTCTCGATCGCCTTCGTCGCCGAATTCTCGCGCGGCAAGTCCGAACTGATCAATGCCATTTTCTTCGCCGATTATGGGCGCCGCATCCTGCCCTCATCGGCCGGGCGCACCACGATGTGCCCGACCGAACTACTTTACAACGACGGCGAGCCGCCGCAGATGCGACTGCTGCCGATCGAGACCCGGGGGCAGACGACAAGCGTTGCCGAATGCAAGCAGTATCCGGACCAATGGACCGTGTTCGCGCTCGACACCAGCTCGGGCGATGCCATGCTTGAAGCCTTCAAACAGGTGAGCCAGACCAAGCGGGTTCGCGTGTCGGTCGCGCGCCAGTACGGCCTGTTTGACGAGAAAGACCCTGATGCGCGCGCCACGGTCGCCGCCGACGGCACGGTGGAGATTCCGGCCTGGCGCCATGCCATCATCAATTTTCCGCATCCGTTGCTCGCGCAAGGCCTGGTGATCCTGGACACACCGGGCTTGAACGCGATCGGGGCGGAACCCGAGCTCACACTCAATCTGATCCCGAACGCACATGCCGTGCTGTTCATCCTTGCCGCCGATACCGGGGTCACCAAGTCCGATATCCAGATCTGGCGCGAGCATATCGGTTCCTCGGGTGCCGGCGGCTCCGGCCGCGGACGGATTGCCGTCCTCAACAAGATCGACAGCATGTGGGATGAACTCAAGATACCGCAGGAGGTCGATGCCGAGATCGCGCGCCAGGTCGGCCAGGTCGCCGCCACACTAGGCTTGCCGGACACCAACGTGTTTCCGATCTCGGCGCAGAAGGGACTGGTCGGGAAGATCCACAACGATCCGGAACTGCTGGCCAGAAGCAGGCTGCCAAGGCTCGAAACCGCCCTGTCGCACGAAGTGATTCCGGCAAAACAGGACATCGTGCGGGATTTCGTCACCGACGAGATGCGCGACATCGTCGGCGCCGCCCAGGCATTGTTGGCGGCCCGGGTCGGCAACGTCAAGGAGCAACTGGAAGAACTCGGCGGCCTGCGGGGCAAGAACCAGGGCATGATGCAATCCATGCTCGGCAAGGTCAAGCTCGAGAAGGAACAGTTCGAACGCGGCCTGATGCAGTTCTCGGCCGTTCGCAGCGTGCTGGCCCGCAACACCAACACGCTGTTCGCGCACCTCGGCCGTGATGCCTATGACGCGCAGGTCGCGAAAACCCGGGAAGCCATCAATGCCGCCACCTTCTCGGCGGGCATGATCGAAGCCATGCGCAGCTTTTTCACCCACAACCGCCTGCTGCTGGAAACCTCGAATCGCATCGTCGCCGAGATCACCGAGATGATGGCCGCGATGTACATGCGCTTCTCCGAGGATTTCAAGCTCAAGCTGGCGATGCCGCAGGCGTTCTCGATGCATCGCTACCTGGTCGAACTGGGCCGTGTCGAAGACAGTTTCAACCGCCGCTTCGGCACCCTTTCCCTGATCACGCACTACGAGCGCACCCTTACGCGCCGCTTTTTCGACGTCATCGCCTCGCGTATCCAGGTCGCCTTCGAAATCGCCAATCGCGACACCGAGGGCTGGCTGAAAGCCGTGATGAACCCGCTGGAAGGACAGATCAAGGAACGGCAGCAGGTGCTCAAGCGCAGGCTCGAGTCCCTGAAGCGGATTCATCAGGCCACCGACTCGCTCGAAGAGCGGATAGACGAACTGGACCAAACCGAACGCCAGATGACATCGCAGGTGCTAAGCCTTGACAACCTGCGCCTCGAAATCGAGGCCATGCTCGACCAGAACATGCTCGAGCGCGACGAGGAAGACGCAACCGGGTTCGACCTGTCGTTGTAGCGGCCGGTCGGCCGGTGTGCGCCACCGACTCCAGCCCGGGATTCGCAGCGACCGTCAAGAAGCGGGAAGGAACTGCCAAGCCTTTGCGGTGTGCGGACGAACCGCTACGGCGGGGTCGCTGTCAATCGCAGGAATTTCGCATGCAACTGCGCTTGGGTCTCGGAAAAATCCGGATGCAGCGGAATGCAATCGACCGGGCACACCGCGCGACATTGCGGCTTGTCGTAGTGGCCGACGCACTCGGTACAGAGTGCCGGGTCGATTTCGTAGATCTCCGCACCCATTGCGATCGCCTGATTCGGACATTCCGGCTCGCACAAATCGCAATTGATGCAGCGATCGGTGATGGTCAGCGCCATGTCGATTCGAGCGAAGAGCCGCGGGCGTTCATTCGCGTGGTGTCTTGGCCAGTTTTTCGTCCAGCCGCCGCTTCACCGATGGCGACACGAACTTGGTCACGTCGCCACCCAGGGTCGCGATCTCGCGCACCAGCGTGGCCGAGACGTACTGGTATTGCTCGGACGGCGTCATGAACACCGTCTCCGCCTCGGGCATCAACTGGCGGTTCATGCCGGCCAGCTGAAACTCGTAGTCGAAATCGGAAACCGCGCGCAAGCCGCGCAGGATCACCTGCGCCTTGTGCTCCTTGACGAAATTCACCAGCAGGCCGCGAAATACTTCGATGCGCAGATTGGGCACGTCGGCCAGGGCCTCGCGCGCGAGTTGCATGCGTTCGTCCAGGGTGAACATCGGCCGCTTCGAGCGGCTGTCGGCAACCCCGATCACCACTTCGTGATACAGCTTCGCGGCTCGCCGGAACAGGTCCTCATGGCCGCGTGTCAGGGGGTCGAAAGTTCCCGGATAGACCGCCCGCACCTTGAATTCATTCATGTTCCAACCCCTGGTTTGTGGTTGCAAGTCGCGCAGCGCTTGCGGAAATACGTCGCGTAGCGGTCAATCACCGCCTGCGCATTCGAAACAAACTGTTTTGACACCACTGGCGAAAAAACGGCAATCCGTTGGCCCCGCCCCGCTACTGCTCTACTGGTCATCGTGCTGCGCCTCGCCGTTTTCAACCGGTGTTTGCGCTGCCCGCCGCGCCAACTGGAAATGCACCGCGCCTGCCCGCCCCGACTTCCATGTCTGCCATGGCGACGGCGGCGTGAACTCGAACTCCGACTCAATGTAGATCGCGCCACCCGGCATAGCCAGTTCACCGACCCGCGGCCACAGACGCGCAAGCCAGCCCTGATTGAATGGCGGATCGAGAAATACGAGGTCGAATTCGCCTTTGCCGGAAACCAAAAATTGTAGCGCATCGGTCCCTCCGACCCGAGCCCGGTTGCCGCAATCGAGCAACGCTGCGGACGCCGCCAGGGCGGCCCGCACCCTGGCGTCGCTTTCGACCATCACCACTTCACGCGCATTGCGCGACAAGGCTTCGAACGCGAGAGCTCCGCTACCGGCGAACAGGTCGAGACAGCGCATCCCGGTAAGGTCCTGGCCAAGCCAGTTGAACAGGGTCTCGCGCACCCGATCCGGGGTCGGGCGCAAACCGGGTACTGGCGGAAATTTCAGGATACGTCTGCGCCATTGACCGCCGATGACACGCACCTGGCTTTGCGCGCCGGAAGCCTTGGCGCCGGACGATCGGACTTTCATCGGCGGATCATAACCCGGCGCTCGTGCCGGCGATTGCGCAGGCCTGCCGCGCGTCAGGGCCCAAACAGTTCCGCCGCAGCGCCGATGTCATGCCCGCGCAAATAGCGTCCATGAACGTACGCCGACTGCACCGCATCGAGGCGCAGACTGACCGCGCCATCGTCGGCGGCCCCCTCAAGCACCCAGATGCCTGCCCCGCTCATGCCGTCAAGTTCCGGTGTGTGAATGGCGACGCCGTCATGCCGCCTGGCGACCCGGCCGTAACCGAAAAAGCGGTCGGCAGGGCAATGTATCGCGGCGGTTTCATGGTGCCGATCGGTCAGTAAAGTGAAACGGCGCGCCGCCAGCCAGCCCCGTTCGAAGCGGCTCAGTGCGGCCGGATAGCCTGACACCATGACCCGCGCGCGCCCGTGTCGTGGCGTTCGCGCACGCCGTGACCGGTCCAGCCGCGCACGCGACAATGGCGCCGCGCGCATTCCACTCACCAGTTCGTCCACTCCGGCCACGCCGCTGATATCAATCACGGCGATATCCACGCTGCGGCTGCGCGCCAGACACGCCGCGGCGAGTGACGCGAAGCCACGCCCGCCAGGCAGCGGAATCATCAGATTGCCCAGGCGCGCGCCGGTGTCGAATACATGCGCGGCGGTCAGCAGCACGGGGCGCCGCCCCGCCATCAGCAGGGTTGCGTTGCCGAGCACTGCTGCGCGCCGGAAATCGTGCATCACCAGCGGCAGCGTGCAGGCGCCGATTGCGGCACTCGCCCAGACGAGGGACGCATCAGGTCCGGCTACGAACCTGACTCTGGTTTCACCCAACAGATCCCACTGCAGCACTGGGCGTTCCGCCTAGAAACCGATGCGCGCCTTCTTCAATGCGCGCTTGTCATCGATATCCTCGGGCAACAATTCATCGCGACCAGCCAGGCTCGCATTGCCAAAGGCCTTGTTGATCAGGCGCCGCATTTCGCGCGGCGACAGACTGGCCATGCGCTCAAGCACCAGCGGACCCGGCTCGCCCGGAAAGCGCAGGCCCCAATCGTGTTCACCCCGGATTTCGCGGTAAATCGCAGCCGCGATGCGCCGCGTCGCTTCGGCGTCCGGTGCCTCGATTTGATAGACATTCATGCGATTGAGGATCGGCTCGGGAATCACCCGAGCATCGTTGGCGGTCGCGATCCACACCACGTCGGACGCATCGATCGGCAGTTCGATGAACTCGTCGATGAATTCGGCAGCGGTATCGTGCTCGAGCAGGCTGTACAAGGCCCCCAGTGGATCGTAGGTGCCGTCGGTCGACGATTTGTCGATTTCATCGATGACCATCACCGGATTGGCATATTCCCCGCGCAGAAAGGTTTCGAACACCTTGCCGGGTTTGGCGTTCTTCCACTGCGACGACGCCCCTCCGATAATCCAGCCGGCGGTCAACGAACTCATGGAGATGAAGCCATAACCGGTTCCCAGCAACCGCGAGATGCGTTTGGCGAAGTGCGTCTTGCCAATACCCGGATCACCCAGCAACAGAATGGGGGCTAGCTCAAGATTGTCACTGCTGGTGACACAAAGCGACAGTTGGCGCTTGATGTCATCGAGCACGTCCGAAAAATTCGGCAGGTCATCATAGAGTTCATCCATCACCGGCAACGCCGAGGGTTTGACCGAGAACCGGCTGCCGCCTGCCTTGAGCATTTTTTCGTAGGTGTCGCGCAGGGCATCGTTTTGCCCCGGCTTGATCTCGGCCATCGCGTCTTCAACGTCGACGCAATCGTAAATGCGCTTGTATCCGGCGATGGGAATTGAAAACCCGATGCTGGGCATGGTCGACACAGGCATGGTCTCGGCGCTCATGTTCACTCCCGGTTGGACAAACAATCACCCTCATACTCCAAGCAACGTTCGTGCTCAAAGCTTGTTGACCTGATGCCAGGAAGAATTTCACGTGCCGACAAAGGTCAGCACTCATCGGTGATGGCTGCCAACAAACCGCGCACCCGATCGACGTCGGCGGTACGGCCTGTGAACAGGCAGGCCACTGCCGGAGGCAGCGTCGCGCGACACGCGCAGTCTTTCCAGTCGAGGATAGAATTCAGCCGCGATGGCTTAGCGCAGTATTCAGGCACGAGAATTGTCCACACTGGCGCGTTGCGCCACCTGCGCGCCTTCAAACCGGGGGAAACATGCAGCGTAGAAGTGTCCTGATCGCGTTGGCCGCGGCTGCCGCGACCTGCCCCGTGCCATCCGCAGCGCAAATGGCGGCTGGCAAATCGATCCGGCTTGTCGTGCCCTTCCCCGCCGGCGGACCCACCGACATCGTGGCACGCCCGTTGGCGCAATTGCTGGGTGAGGCCACCGGAACCGCGGTCATCATCGACAACCGTGGGGGCGCCGGCGGCGCGGTCGGCGCAGACAGCGTGGCGCGCGCCGCGCCTGACGGCTTGACCTTGCTGATGGCCACCGTCGGCACCCACGCCATCAACCCGGCGCTCTACAAGAAACTTGGCTACGATCCGGTGCGTGACTTTACCCCGGTTGCGCTGGTGGCCGCGGCGCCCGTGGCGATCGTGGTGCAGCCATCGCTGGCGGCCGACTCGGTCGCAGCCCTGGTTGCGCTGGCCCGGCGCACGCCAGGCAAACTCTCGTTCGGTACCGCTGGCAATGGCACGCCCGGTCACTTGACCGGCGTCATGTTCCGCAGTGCGGCCGGAATCGACATCACGCATGTGCCGTACAAAGGCAGCGCGCCGGCGGTGACCGATCTTCTGGGCGGCCAGATTCAGGTGATGTTCGACCCGCTGCAATCGGTGCTGCCGCATATCAGTTCCGGCAAGTTGCGCGCCCTTGCGGTTTCCGGCGCAACGCGTTCGGCCGTATTGCCGCAACTTCCGACGGTGGCCGAATCAGGCTTCCCCGGCTTCGAATCGACAGCTTGGTGGGGGGTCTACGCGCCGGCCGGCCTGCCGGCGCCGATTTTGGCCTTGCTTGCCGGCGAAATTGAAAAAATCGCAATGGGCGCCGTGCTGCGTGACAAACTGGCGCCGCAGGGCGTGGCTTCGCGCGTACTTACCGGTGCAGCGTTGGCGGACTTCCAGCGCAGCGAAACTGCGAAATGGGGCAAGGCGGTGCGCGACTCCGGCGCGTCCGCAGACTAGGGAATCACACCAGCATGAAACTCAACGACGAAGAACAGGACATCGTCGCCGGCAAAGCCGGCCCGGTGGCGCAGCAGGCACTCAAGCACCAGATCCAGGTCGGCGACTTTTTCGGCGCCGCCGATTTCGTCACTGTCACCCAGGCCCATATCATGGCCGACACCGAAAGCCTGGGTGAAGCCGGCGTGCGCTGGCTGGAGTCATTGGCAGCTTCGCGCGAGGGCCGGCGCCGGGTGCGCATCCCGACCATCACCGACCCGCGCGGGACTGACTTTGCAAAGGCTGCGTTTCTCGGCCACACCCGGACGATGCTGACGCTTGAGGAGCGCGCGATCGCGGCGTTTGTCAAACTGGGCGTGATGTTGACCGACACCTGCATCAACTACCAGACGGTGCAACCGGCCACGCGCAACGAACACGTGGCCTTTGGCGACACCGGCGTGGTCATTTATTCGAACTCGGTTTGCGGCGCGCGTTCGAATTTCGAGGGCGGCCCGTCGGCACTGGCGGCCGGACTGACAGCGCGCACGCCGCGCTACGGGTTCCATTTGCCGGCACAGCGCCAGGCAACCCTGCACATCCGTGTTGACCAGACGCCAGCCACGCTCAACGAGTGGGGCGCGCTGGGGGGCGTGATTGGACGCCTCGCCGGCAACTACTGGGCGGTGCCGGTGATCGAGGGGCTCGATGGCGCACCTGGCTCCGACCAGTTGAAGCATTTCGGTGCCGCGATGGCGAGCTATGGTTCGACCGCCTTGTTTCATCTGGTCGGCCTGACACCGGAGGCGAGCCGGCTGACCGACGTGGCCAGCGGCGCCCTGCCAAAACATCGCGTCGGCAGGGCGGAGTTCGAAGCCCTGCAGCAGTCCTACCGGCGCGACGGCGCGATTGATGTCGTCGTGTTTTCGGCACCGCAACTGAGCCTGCTGGAACTGCGTGACCTGGCCGGAATGTGCGATGGACGGCAGTTGCGGGTACCGATGCTTGCCATCACCAGTCCGCAGGTGAAACCTGACTGCGACCGCATGGGCTACACCAGGAGCATCGAGGAGGCCGGTGGCACGGTGCTGTCCGGCATGTGCTTCTATCAATCCTATGCGCGCGAGATCGCCGAAGCGCGCGGCTGGAAGCGGCTGGTCACCAACAGCGCGAAGATGGTCAATATCCTGGGCGGCTATGGGTATGAGCCGATGCTGGCATCGATGGAACAGTGTGTCGACGCCGCCGAATCCGGGAGCCTTTCATGAGCGCTCCCGTCCGGCCGCCCGAAGGGTGCGCTCATCCTCCCTCGGGGAGGATGTCACGCAGTGAAAGGAGGGTAGTCCGATGAGCGCCGCACCAATGGTATTTGCCGCGCGCCACGCCATGGGCCGCACGGTGCAGGGTTTGGCACTGGTGGCCAACGACGGTTTTTCGGCACGCTACGATCTCGATCGCATCGCCGGCGTGTTTTCACGCCCGGCCCATAAACTGGTGGGCCGCAGCTACGTCGGCCGCGTGCTCGTGCTCGACACCGCCAAGGGCGGCGTTGCCAGCGCATGGATGCTGCACGAGATGCAGTCGCGCGGCGTGATTCCGCTGGCGATCGTGTTCAACTCGGTCAATCCGATCCTCGCCCAGGGGGCGGCGCTCGGCGACGTGCCGATGCTGGCCGGCTTCGACTGCGACATCACCGCCGCGATCGCCGACGGCGCGATGGTTGAAGTGAACCCGGGCTTGCGTACGGTGCGCATCATCGAATAATCGGCTCGCGTGCGTCCCCGCATCCGCACGGCCGCGCCTGGATGTCCGTACGTTCGCACCTCACTGAACCGGCAGTTCCCCGATTGCAATCGAACTCCGTTGAAAAGCGGCAACAATCTTGATTCAAGACGCAAACACAATTCCCGACGTCGCACGACTGGATCGACTGGCCGTTCACTCAAGCACCTCTTGCGGCCCCAACCACAGCATGGTGTGGCGAAGCTGGGGCGCCGGCCCGCCGGCCGTGCTGCTGCACGGCGGCAGCGGCAGCTGGACGCATTGGCTGCGCAACATCGACACGCTGGCGCGCCACCACACGCTTTGGGTGCCTGATCTGCCCGGCTGCGGCGATTCCGGTTTGCCGCAAGGCGCTTATGACGCCGACTCGATTTTCGGGCATGTCGCGACCGGCATCGCGCAAGTGTCGGCAGGTCAGCCGGTAGATCTGATCGGCTTTTCCTTCGGTTCGCTGGTCTCGGGTTTCGTCGCTGCACATCACCCTGCGCTCATCAAGCGCCTGGTGCTGGTGGCTCCACCTTCGCTCGGCATCAGAATGCCGGCTGTCAATTTGCAGTCGATGAGCCGCGCCATGTCGCCCGCGGAACACGAAGCCGCCACCCGCCACAACCTGCAACGCATGATGCTGCATCAGGCCGCTTCGATCGACGATGTGGCGGTCGCGACCCATGCCGCCAATTTCGCCCGCGATCGCCTGCGGCGGCGGCGCATTTCGCGCACCGACATCATGGCGCGACTGAAGTTGCGCTGGCAGTGTCCGGTATATGTGATTTGCGGGCGCGAGGATGTGCTCGCCAGGCATGAGCTGGATCGCCTGCCGGCACTGCTGGATCAATGCGATCTGCGCGGACTGCGCCTGATCGATCAAGCCGGGCATTGGGTCCAGTACGAGCAGCCCGCGGCTTTCCACGAGGCCATCGCTGCGTTTCTTCGATAGCCGCAGGGCAGTTTGCGGCCTGCCAGGCCCGGGATTGACGCCCTGCCGGGGGAAAAGGTCGCTGTGCTTGCGCCCGGTACCCGCCGGCGCCTAAGATGCCCTCCCTTGCACCCTGGATTCGATCAGATGATCGGATCCGACAAAACGGAGACTTCAATGGCGGAACAAGCGACGTATGACTGGCCGGTACTGGTCGATGAGTTCAACAAATTGCTGCGCCTGAAAACCACGGTGACCGGCATCAAGCTGTTCGAGCGGACCGAAGACATGCAGGCCGTCAAGGGCGTGCGCCGGCCGAAGTCGGTGCATACCACCGACCAGATCGTAAGCATGGGGTCGCGCCTGGGATGGACGGTGGGCATCACCGCGGAAGACCTGGTCGGTGACCAGTGCCGCGCGGTGATCGGCCTGGCGCCGCAGGATGAAGAGTGGCTGAGTGGAAAAAAATATGTGGGCGTGTGGCACGCGACGATCGAAGACGCGCACGGGCGGCAGAAGGCGTTGAACGTGGTGCCGGCCGGCAAGTTTCAGGCGCTGGTGGTCTCGCCATTGGCTGCCGGCCGCCTTGACCCGCCGGACATTTGCCTGATCTACGCCACACCCGGCCAGATGATCATCCTGATCAACGGCCTGCAATGGAAGAATTACCGCCGCTTCGACTGGAGTGTGGTCGGCGAAACCGCTTGCGCCGACTCCTGGGGCCGCGCCCTGGCCACCGGTGAACCCAGCCTGTCTTTGCCCTGCTATGCGGAACGGCGCTACGGTGGCGTGCCCGACGAGGAAATGCTGATGGCGTTGCCCCCGCGCTATTTGCCAATCGCGATTGAAGGCATGAAAGCGCTGGCCGCCAACGGCCTGCGTTATCCGATCGCGCCGTACGGCGTTCAAATGGATGCGCGCCAGGGCATGGGCGTGAGTTATGCCGGAAAGCCCGGCTGAGAGCGTTGGCGCATCCGCCTGAACAGCGGGTGGATGCGCGCCGCAAAAACGCTGCGCGTCGCTGCGAGGCGCTAAATTTCCTTGATGCCGAACAACTTCGCTGCATTGCCCCCGAGGATGGCGACCCGCTGCGCTGCCGACAGGCTGGCCGTTGCCATCACATGGTCGACCGGATGCTCTTCCCATGGAATCGGGTGGTCGGTGCCGATCACCACCTGACTGGCGCCCACCTGTGCCACCAGGTGCCGCAAGGCCTCGGCGGTGAACACCAGGGCGTCAAAATAGATCTGGTTCAAATACTCGGTCGGCTTTTTCCTGAGCAAGATTTCCGGGTTGCAGTTCGACGGCGAGACGAAACAGGCATGGTCGGAGCGCGGCGCATAGGAGCCGAGGTAGCCACCGCCATGCGCTGCCAGCACCTTCAGCCCCGGAAACTTGTCGAGCGTGCCTTCGAATATCAGGTGCTGCAAGGCGATGGTGGTGTCGAGCGGATTGCCGATGGTGTTGGACAACCAGCCATTGCCCTTGAAGCGCTTGGCCAGTTCCGGCGTGCTTTGCGGGTGGATGAACAGCACCGCGCCCAGTTCCTCGGCCTTGGCCCAGACCGGATGAAATCTTGCCTCCGAGAAGTCTTCGCCCAGCACGCTGCCGCCAATCGCTGCGCCCTTCAAACCCTGCTTCCGGATCGCCTCTTCAAGCTGCTGGATCGCAAGGTCCGGAAACTGCAGCGACAGCGAGGCAAACGCGGCCAGGCGCTTCGGATAGGCCGCCGACAGCTCTGCCAGCCGTTCGTTGTTGACCTTGACGATCGCCGCGGCGGTTTCGCGGTCCTTGCGATACCAGAACGGATTGACCGACAACACTTCCATGTCGATACCCATCGCGTCCATTGCCGCCAGCCGTTCCTCGACTGCCGCCTTGTCGCTGACCGGAATGAAATGCTCGGGCGCACCTTTGGTGGGCGGCACCACGCCTTTGGCATCGGCGCCCATCAGCGCGACCGCATCGTGAAACAGGCAATGCGCGTGCACATCGATGGTCTTCGCACGCCGGCCGTTGATCATCACCGGCTTGCGTTTGGTCCCGAGCCCAGGGTGCTTGTGCGACAGCTGCGCATGTGCCGCGTCGATCAGGCCGCACGTGCAAAACGTAATGCCTGACGCCGCGGCGCCCTTGATGAAATTCCTGCGTGTGGTCATGTTGTCTCTCGTTGTTGAAGGGCGCTTGTTGGTCCAATTGGTCCGGCCTGCATGGCCAGGACGGACCGCAATTCAAGTCGTTGATTATGGCACCACAGGAGGCCGCTGCCCGGCCTTACCCGGCCCGCAATGATCAAACTGTCGGACAATGCGCCTTCGCACCCGCCGCAACCGGCCAGCCGCCAATCGGCCCCACCCTTTTCCCCCCGCAGCAAGTCCGAATGCACCCACCCGCCTGGACCTGGATCCTGCTCGTCGTCATCGCCGCGTTCGCGCAGACCTTGCGCAACGCCGCGCAAAAGCGCGTCTCGGGCACCCAGGGCCCATTGCCTGCCACCTTGGTGCGCTTTGTGTTCGGCTTGCCGTTCGCCTGCCTGTGGCTGTGGGCGGTGATCGCGACTGTGGGCGTCAACCCGCAATTGAACTGGCACTTTCTGGCATGGAACGCGCTGGGCGCGGTCGGGCAACTGATCGCCACCGCGCTGCTGCTGATGGCGATGGCCCAGCGCAATTTCGTCGTCAGCGTGGTCTACAGCAAGACCGAGGTGGTGCAACTGGTGCCCCTGGCCTGGCTGCTGCTCGGTGATGCGGTGTCGAGCGCCGCGATCTTCGCCGTAGCGGTCGCCACCGTCGGGGTGGTGATTCTCTCGGTTGACCGCAGCAAGCTCAAGGGCGTCCGCTTCGCCGACTCGCTGTTCAGTCCGGCCGCAGGCTACGGCTTCGCATCAGGCACGGCGTTCGCCTTGTCGATTCTCGGCTATCGCGGCGCGGCGCTGGCGTTGCCGGAGTCACCGGCATTTGTCACCGGCGCCATCGGGCTGGTGTGCGCACAAACCCTGCAGACCGTGTTGCTGGGAAGCTGGTTGTATTTCAGGCAGCCAGGTGCGTTGCGTGCGCTGGCCGGCGAATGGCGTCTGTCGGTCGCCGCCGGCGCGCTGGGCAGCATCGCGTCGGTTGGCTGGATGACCGCAGTGGCCTTGCATGCGGTGGCCGAGGTGCGCACCCTCGGGCTGATCGAAATATTGTTCAGCTACGCGGTGTCGCGCAAGCTGCTCAAGGAAAAGGTGGCGCTAACCGAAATCATCGGCGGCCTGTTGATCATGGCCGGCGTGGTGCTGATTTGCATGCACGCGCTCTGAGCTTTGGCCAACCGACGGTCAGCGCTTGCGCAAACGCGCCCGAAAACCCTCCGGCTGCATCGACAGCGCATTGCGTTCGCGCACCGGTTCGGTACCAACCCGCTCGATGTGGAAGTTGCGCATCATCATCGAGGTGACCATCTGGATTTCCAGCAAGGCCAGATACCGTCCCGGGCAAAAGCGCGGCCCGCCGCCGAACGGCATCAGCACACGTTTCGCGGAATTTTCGCGTTCGCCCGCCCCGGCATCGGCAAGCCAGCGTTGCGGCCGGAATGCCAGCGGTTCGGGGAACATCGCGGGATCGAGTCCGGCAGGCCGAAACAGGGTCACGATCGGCGTGCGTGCACGCAACTCGATGCCGCACACCGTGACCGCTTCGTTCGACTCATGCGACAACAGCGGCGCCACCGGCTTCAAGCGCATTGATTCACGGGTCGCCGCGGCGGTGTATTCGAGATCGTCGACTCGCGCGAAGTCCTCGATCACCCGTCGTGCGCCCAGCACCGCA
>JANPGJ010000035.1:0-4311 GCA_031423955.1 Burkholderiales bacterium | reverse complement strand
GCGTAGCGCGCGATCTCGTCGCGGATATAGGGTGCGAATTGCTCCGGACCGGCGCCCGAGGCCTCGAAACCCTGCTCGCCCAGGCGCTCGGCAGCCTGCGGCGAACGTACTGCGCGCGCCACTTCGGTGGTGAGACGGGTGGCGATGTCTTTGGGCAAGGCCGGCGGACCCCACAGGCCGTACCAGGACACCATCTCGAAACCGGCCAGGCCGGATTCGGCCACCGTGGGCACGGTGGGCATGAACGACACGCGCCTGCTGCCGGTGACCGCCAGCGGCTTCAACTTGCCGCCCTTGACCAACGGGTAGGAGGACGGCAGCGGATCGATCATCGCACTGACCTGGCCGCCCAGCAGGTCGGTCAGCGCCGGTCCTGAGCCCTTGTAGGGCACGATCAACAGGTCCGGAATGCCGGCCTGGCGTTTGATGAGTTCCTCCGACAAATGGCCGGCGGAGCCCAGGCCGGAGGTGGCAAAACTGTACTTCCTGATGTCGGCCTTCGCCAGCGCGATGAATTCACGCAGATTGGCGGCCGGCACACTCGGGTGTGCGGTCACTAGCAAGGGCACCGCGCCCAAATTGGATACCGGCGAAAAGTCACGCTGAACGTCGTAAGGCACGTTGGGCAGGAACAGCGGGTTGGCAACGAAGATTGAAGCCTGCACCAGGAGCGTGTAGCCATCCGGCGCCGCCTTGGCTACCAGGTCGCTGCCGACCGTGCCGTTGGCACCGGCGCGGTTCTCGACCACTAATTGCTGGCCCATCTGCTCCGACAGGCGCTGCGCCAGCACGCGCGCCACCACGTCCACCGTGCCGCCCGGCGGGTAGGGCACGATGACACGCACCGGTTTGGTCGGGTAGGGTTGGCCGCCGACCGTCGCGGCGAAGGTGATGGCGAGTGCGGCAAGGAAGGTCTTCGGCAACAATTTCATGCAGGCTCCAATGGCAAAAAAGGCCGCCCTTTCGGGCGGCCTCGCGGATCGGCGATACCGGCGTGATCAGGCGGCGCGTGCGAGTTTCGGCTCGATCGACCAGCCGTATTGCTTGTCCAGGCCCAGTTCGCGCACGATGCGAATGCCGCGAGCCAGCGCCTCGCCATCGAGATTCTTCAGCGGTTTGCGCAGCGCACCCACCGGCAGGCCGACTGCACGCATCAGGCTCTTGATCGCCACCGGGTTGATCACCGAGTAATTGAAGTGGAGCAGCGGCAGCATGCGCAGGTAGGTTTCCTTGAAGGCTTGCGCTTCAGTGCCGCTCTTCCACGGCGTGGAAATGGTCGCCATCTCGGCCGGCATGATGTTGCCGCCCATGTTGGCCGTACCATGACCGCCCAGCGACATGGTCGGCACCACCAGCCCCAGGCTGGGTGAATCGCAGCACATCACGGTCACGTCCGGCCGCGCCGCCAGGATTTGCGCCACCTGGCCCACGCGGGTGGTCGATTCCTTGTGGATCACGTAGTTGGGGTGCTTGAAAATGCGCAGCAGGTGGTCCCAGTGCAGGTCGGTCTTGATGCGCGGCGGGTTGTTGTAAATGCCCAGCGGCAGATCGGTGGCGTCGGCGATCTCGAGAAAGAAGGTCTCGATGTCGTCTTCCGGCCCGCACAGGTAGGGCGGCGCGGCGATGATGGCGCCGTCGCCACCGTTGGCTTTCGCCCAGTTGATGTTATCGACCACCTGGTCCTGCGTGTTGCCGGTGCAGCCGTAGAAAAAATGCATGCCGGCCGGCTTCATCTTCGCTGTTTCGACCACCAGGCGTTTCTTCTCCTCCGGGGTCAACAGCGAAGGCTCGCCGGTGGAGCCCATGAACAGCATCGCAACGGTGCCGTTGCGGCGCTGAAAATCGATCAGCTCGCGAAAGGCGCCAAAATCGATTTCGCCGTTCGCATTGAACGGGGTGACGGAGGCGACGAAGGAACCTTCGATGCGCAGCTTGGGCATGGGGGATCTCCTGGCTGGAAAGTGGAAGCGGCGGACTGGCTGACCGCGATGCGACATTATCCACCTGAAACGGGGCGGCGGAGGACGGCCCACGTCTCCCTCGCCGGCCGTCAGGACCCTGCCCCTTTTCCAGGCGTGCAGCCTTGCCGAGACCAGACCGCATCCCGCGCTCGGGCCGGAAAGCCGGTGGCACGGCAGGGCGCATCGGATTGTTGCCCTGATTCCGGAAAAATTCAATAGCATTATAGAATTGTGCCGATCATCGACCCCGGAGACACCAAGCCATGTCCGCCACCCCGCCGTTTCGCGCCGACCATGTGGGCAGCCTGCTGCGCCCCGAGGCATTGCGCAATGCGTTCAAGTCGCACGCCAGGAAGCAGATCACGGACAGCGAATTCGCCGCCATCCAGGACGCCGCCATCCTCGAGGTACTGAAGCTGCAGGAGGACGTCGGCCTGAAGGTCGCGAATGACGGCGAGTTCCGCCGCGGTTCGTATTGGGGGCATTGGGTCGCAAAGGTTGAGGGTTTCGGCATTCGCACGGCGGCCTTCAAGTTTCACGACGACCATGGCCACGAATCGGACTTCACCGCCGCCGATGTGCGCGCGCCATTGCGGCGCACACAGGGCATCTCGACCGACGAATACGCCTTCATCGCAAAACATACCCGGCTGCCCGGCAAGGTGACCATGCCATCGCCGTCCACCCTGCACTTCTACGGCGGGCGTGACAGTATCGCCGCGGCGGCCTACCCCGACTACAAGGCTTATCTTGCCGACCTGGCGCGCATTTTCCGCGAGGAGATCGCGGCCCTGGGGGCGCTCGGCTGTCGCCATATCCAGATCGACGAGGTGCCGCTGGTCATGCTGTGCGATCCGAAGGTACGCGCTGCGGTCAAGGCCCAGGGCTATGACTGGCAGGAACTGGTCGCCGACTACATCGCGGTGACCAACGAGGCGGTGCGGGGCCGGCCGACCGGCATGACCACCGCAATGCACCTGTGCCGCGGCAATTTCAAGGGCAAGTATCTGTCAGAAGGCGGTTATGACGCGGTTGCCGAGCGCATGTTCAACGATCTCGACATCGATGTCTTCCTGCTCGAATACGACACCGACCGCGCCGGCGACTTCGCTCCGCTGCGCCATGTACCGAAGGACAAGTCGGTATCCCTGGGCTTGATCACCACCAAATCGGCAGCCCTTGAACCGGTCGATCTGCTGCGCCGGCGGATCGACCTGGCAAGCAAGTACATCGACCTGGCGCAGTTGGGGATCTGCCCGCAGTGCGGCTTTGCCAGCACCGTTGGCGGCAATGACGTCACGCTTGAAGACGAGATCGCCAAGCTCAAGCTGCTGACCAGCACCGCGCAACAGGTGTGGGGCGGCGCCTGATTATTGGCTGGACTACCGTCCCGTCGCTGCGCGACATCCTGCGCGAGGGCGGATGAGCGTGCCCCGCGGGCGGCCGTGCGGAAACGCTCAGGCCGGCGTGCCGAGGTAGGCTTCGATCACGCGCGGATCCGCCAGTACGGTGGCCGGATCGCCCTGCGTGAGCAACGCGCCGTAGTTGAGCACGACGATGCGATCGGCCAGGTCGGCCACCATCTGCATGTCGTGCTCGACCCAAAGCATGGCCGGGCCTTTCTCATGCTTGACGCGCAGGATGAAGCGCGCCAGATCCTCTTTTTCCTCGCGGTTGAGACCGGCGGAAGGTTCGTCAAGCAGCATCAGGGTCGGACCCGTCGCCAGCGCGCGCGCAAAGCCGATCACCTTTTGCAAGCCGAACGCGAGATTGCCAACCTGCTCATGCCGGTAGTGCTCCAGTTCGACAAATTCGATCACCTCCTCGACGGCGCGGCGGTGGTCGGCCTCCGCGTCGCGGGTCTTCCTTGAGAACAGTGCCTCGCCCAGTATCGAGGTCCTGATGCCTAGGTGACGCGCGAGGAGCAGGTTGTCAACCACGCTCATGTGCGCGAACAGCTCCGCGTGCTGGAAGGTGCGGGCCACGCCAAGGGCGGCGATGCGCGACGGGCGCAGGCCATCGAGCCGGGCGCCGCCGAAGCGCACTTCGCCCTGGCCGGGCCGGTAAATGCCGTTGACGCAATTGAGCACACTGGTCTTGCCGGCGCCGTTGGGCCCGATCAGTGCCACCAGTTCGCCAGGGCGCACCGCGAAGCTGACATCGTGAAACACCGTCAGCCCGCCGAAGGCGAGCGATAGCGAATCGACTTGCAGCACCTTATCCATACCACCGCCGGCTGCGCTTGTATTGCTTCACATCGCGATAGCTCTTGCGCGCAGCGCCGCCCTGGCCAAGATAGAACTCGCGAATATCCTGGTGTGCGCCAAGCTTGGCGGCATCGCCGTCCTGC
>JANPGJ010000034.1:0-4024 GCA_031423955.1 Burkholderiales bacterium | reverse complement strand
CGAGAACTGCCGGAACAGCTTTTAAAGACCCGCGAGGTCCTGGCCGACATGCGGATAGACCTCGCTGTAGCTGCCTTCAAGATAGGTGTTGGCCACCAGCGCCGGGCCGCCATGACCCGGGCCGGAAATGTAGATCATGTCGAGGTCGAATTTCCGGATCACCCGGTTGAGATGAACGTAGATGAAGTTCTGGCCCGGCGTGGTGCCCCAGTGGCCGAGCAGCATGCGCTTGATGTGTTCGACGGCGAGCGGTTCGCGCAGCAATGGATTGGCGCACAGGTACATCTGCCCGACCGCCAGGTAGTTGGCGGCGCGCCAGTAGGCCTGCATCTTGTACAGCGTGTCCGGATCGAGGGTGTTCATTGCGGCCTTTGCATGTCAGGTGCCGGACCATGCGACGCCCGCTGCGGGACCAATGACCCGGCACACCGATTCGGCGATCACCTGTTCTTCGTTGGTATGGATGACGCGGATGCGCGCGGCGGCGGCGGCGCCGGACACCAGCGGCGCGTTCGCCGCGTTGCGCGCGGGATCGAGATCGATGCCGAGAAAAGCCAGGCCGGCGCAGATGCGCGCCCGCACCACCGGCGAGCGTTCGCCGATGCCGCCGCTGAATACCAGCGTATCGAGGCCGCCGAGCGCGGCGGCGAAAGCGCCGATCCATTTCCTGACCTGGTAGCAGAACAGGTCGACCGCCTCGGCGGCACGCGGATCCGCCGCCTCGCACGCCAGCAATTCATGCATGGCGCCGGAGGTTTCGGAAACACCGAGCAGCCCGGATTGAAAATTGACCAGGTCGTTGAACGCGTGCGCGTCCATCCCTTCGGTGCGCGCCAGGTACCACACCAGCCCGGGATCGAGATCGCCCGAGCGCGTGCTCATCGGCACCCCGGCTGCCGGGGTGAATCCCATGCTGGTATCAATCGGCTTGCCGCCCGCGAGCGCCACCAGGCTCGCGCCGTTGCCCAGATGCGCCATGATGATGCGGCCGTCGGCCGCGGCGGCGCCATCGAGGCGCGCAAGCTCGCCGATCAGGTATTGGTAGGACAGTCCATGAAAGCCGTAACGGCGCACCCCCAGCGCCTCATAGCGGCGCGGGATCGGCAGCAGCCGCGCCACCCGCGGCAGATCATGATGGAAGGCGGTGTCGAAGCAGGCGACCTGCGGCAGTTGCGGAAAGCGCCTGGCGAAGGCTTCCGACAGCAGTATTTCCTGCGGCAGGTGTTCCGGGTCGAGCGGCGTCAGGCGGCGCAACTCCTCCATCACCGCGGGCGAAAGCAGCTGCGGCGTATGGAAACGCGGGCCGCCATGCACCACCCGGTGCCCGATCGCCCGCAGGCTGCGATCGAGCCGTTCGGTCTCGACCCAGTCCATCAGGAGGTCGACGGCGCCGGCCCGGTCGAGCGCACCGACAGCACGCGCCGGCAGGCGGATGCCGTCGACGCCCTCGACCGAGATGGTCGCAGCGGCGCCGCCAATCCCCTCGATGCGCCCGCTGCGGGTCATGCGCACGCCGTCAGCGACGGCGAATATGGCGAACTTGATGCTCGACGAGCCGCCGTTGACCGTGAGTATGTCGCCGCCCGCGGTGTTCATGGCCGTGCCGCCGCCCGCGCCGCCGGCAGCCGCGTGTCAAACATCGTGAGCCACGCCGTGCGCCGAGCTTTTGACCGCGATCCGGTACAGCAGGTCACCCCACGACTTGGCAAATGCCGCGGTGCCGTCGCGTTGCAGGGTCGCGGCCAGGGCATCGATATCGACCCCTTCGCGCCCGAACTCGGCCAGGGTTGCTTCGGCCAGGTCGGCGTCGAGCGACAGCGGCGCCGGCACCCGGCCGTGATCGGCGAACGCCAGCAGGGTCTTCTCGGGCATGGTGTTGATGGTTCCGGGCGCGACCAGGGCCTCGACATACAGGGTGTCGGCCAGCGCCGGATCCTTGGTGCCGGTGCTGGCCCACAGCAGGCGCTGCGGCCGCGCGCCGCGCGCGGCGAGGTCCTGCCAGCGCGGCGAGGCCAGCAGGTCGCGCCAGGCTTTCCAGGTGCGGATCGCAACGGCGATCCCGAGCCGGTTGTGAAACGCCGCGCTGACCTCGGGGGCGACCGCCGCATCCCAGCGGCTGACGAACAGCGAGGCGACCGAAGCCACCCGCGGATCGAGGCCGGCCGCCAGCCGGCGCTCGATGCCGCGCATGTAGGCCTGCGCCGCGGCCAGATACTGTTCGCGCGAGAACAGCAGGGTGACATTGACCGGAATGCCGGCCGCGATCGACGCCTCGATCGCCTCGAGGCCGGCGGCGGTGCCCGGAATCTTGATGAAAAGATTCTGCCGTCGCGCCCGTGCATGCAGGGCGGCTGCGGCCTTGATGGTGGCGGCGGCATCGTCGGCCAGGAGCGGCGACACCTCGAGCGATACCCAGCCGTCGCTGCCCTCGCTGGCGGCGTGGATCTGGGCGAACAGGTCGGCCGCGCGCGTGATGTCCTCCAGCGCGAGTTCGAAAAACAGTTCTTCGCCGGCCCGGCCTTCGATCGCCTTGCTGCGAATCGCCGCGTCGTAGGCGCCGCCGGCCTTGATCGCCTGCTCGAAGGTCGCCGGATTGGAGGTCAGGCCGCTGATCGAAAACCCGGCGATGTAGCGGGCCAGCGTGCCGTCATCGAGCATTTTGCGGGTGATGTTGTCAAGCCACAGGCTCTGGCCTTGTGCGTGCAGTTGCCGGGTCGGGTTCATCATGTTTCCAGGTTGGGATTGCGCCAATGCCCGTCGTTGGCGATCAGGGTGGCGGCGGCTTTCGGTCCCCAGCTGCCGTTGCGATAGGGCAAGGACGGGGCATGATCATCGAGCACCGGCGCCACCACTTTCCACGCCGCCTCGACCGCGTCGGCACGGGTGAACAAGGCGCCGTTGCCCGCCATCGCGTCGCCCAGCAGGCGCGCATAGGGCGACTCGTCGCCGGCCTGCCGGTTCATCAGGACCAGTTCCCGCTGCTCCCCGACGAACGCCCGGCCGGCGCGCTTGACGCGCGCAGCCAGCGCCAGGGTGGAGTCTGGCGCCAGGCGGAAGCGCAGATAGTTGGTCTGCCCCGGCGCGCCGGCAGTATCGGCGAACAGCCGCTGCGGCGGCCGCCGCAGTAGGACGGTGACCTCGGCGACCGTGGCCGGCAAACGCTTGCCGGCGCGCACGTACCACGGCACGCCTTCCCAGCGCCAGGAATCGATGTTGAGCCTGGCGGCGCAAAAGGTTTCAACATCGGAGCCGCGTGCGACGCCGGCCTCGCGGCGATAGCCCGCATACTGGCCGCGCACCAGATTGTCGCGGCACAGCGGCCGCATCGCATGGAACACGTCGGCGGCTTCGGCGTGCACCGCACCGAAGCCGCGATATGGCGGTGGCTCCATCGCCAGGAGCGCGATGATCTGGAACAGGTGGTTTTGCACCACATCACGCAGGCAGCCGGCCGATTCATAGAAGGCGCCGCGCGCCTCCACCCCGAAAGTCTCCGCCAGGGTCACCTGCACGCTGGCGACATGGTTGCGATTCCAGATCGGCTCGAGAAACGAATTGGCGAAGCGAAAATACAGAATGTTCATGATCGCCTCCTTGCCCAGGAAGTGATCGATGCGGAAGATCGCGTCATCGGCAAAGGCTGAGCGCGCCACCCGGTTGAGTTCACGCGCCGAGGCGAGGTCGCGACCGAACGGTTTTTCCACCACCACCCGGCCGCCTGCCGCAATGCCGGCGGCCGCGAGGCCATTGATGACCGTTGCGAACAGCGACGGCGGAATCGCCAGGTAGAACAGCGGTCGGCGGGCGCGCCCGAGAGCCCGCTTCAGGGCCTCGAAGGTGCGCGGATCGCGGTAGTCGCCGCTGACATGGGTGAGGCGCGACTGCAGATCGTGCAACGCCGGCCGGTCAGCGACGCGAGTGGCCTTGCGAATGCTGGCGCCGGCGCTGCTGCGCAGGTGGGCATCGCTCCAGTCCGAGGTGGCCACGCCGATCACCGGCGCGCGGGAGGCTGCGCATGCCGGTG
>JANPGJ010000033.1:0-15175 GCA_031423955.1 Burkholderiales bacterium | reverse complement strand
GGGAATCCAAATCGCGAATTGTTGAAACGTCACTCGAGAAGCACCAGATGCCGGCTCGGGAAGGCCAGCCGCAACCGCGAGCCTTGCACCGGCAACCCGCGTTCGGCGATCCATTGCGCCGCCACCGACACGATGCGCACGCTGCCCCCGACCTCGACATAGAGGTCGACATGTACACCCTTGTAGACATGCTCGACCACCGTGGCGGGCACCGCGTTGGCCACACGCCCCGAACTGTCGGCCAGGATTTCCACATGCTCGGGCCGGATCCCGATCGTGACTTCGGCGCCGATGCGCAGGTCCGCGCCGGCCACCTGCACCTCCAGACCGTCGGCACAGGTGACCGTGGCCAGGCCGGCGTCGATGCGGCTGACCCGGCCTTGAAACAGATTGGCACTGCCCAGAAAATCCATTACCGCGCGCGAGCGTGGCGCCTGATACAGGTCGACCGGCGTGCCGACCTCGGCGATGCGGCCGTCGAACATCACCGCGACGCGGTCGGCCAGCGACAGCGCTTCTTCCTGGTCGTGGGTGACGATGATGGTGGTGATGCCGGTTTCGCGCTGGATGCGCTTCAACTCCACCTGCATCTGGTCGCGCAGCTTGCGGTCGAGCGCGGCCAGCGGCTCGTCGAGCAGCAGGATGTCGGGGTCGATCACCAGCGCGCGCGCCAGCGCCACCCGCTGGCGCTGGCCGCCCGACAGCTCTGCCGGGTAACGCCCCTCCATGCCGGTCAGACGCACCAGTTCCAGCCTGGCCGCGACCGCCGCCCGCTCCGCCGCACCGGACACCCCGCGCATGCGCAGGCCGTAACCGACATTGCCGGCCACGGTCATGTGCGGGAACAGCGCGTAGTCCTGGAACACCAGCCCGAGCTTGCGCTTGTACGGTGGCAGTCCGAGCACCGATTGGCCGCCGACGCGAATCGCGCCGGCGTCAGGCGCGACGAAACCCGCCACCGCGCGCAGGGTGGTGGTCTTGCCGCAGCCGGAAGGTCCGAGCAGGGCGACGCATTCACCATCCCTCACATCCAGCGTGACGCCGCGCAGGATGCGCTGGGCGCCGATCGCGAATTCGATTCCCTGGATTTCCAGTCGAGCCATGGCGTCAGTGAGCGAGTGAGAAGGACATGATGCGATAGCGGCGCTCGGCTACGATGATCAGGATCGCCACCAGCACCATGTACAGGGTCGAAAACGCGGCCGGCGTCGGGTCGAGATTCTGGCTGATATGGTTGAACAGTTCCACCGGCAGGGTGGTCAGGTTGCCGCGCAACAGGAAGATGCTGATCGGGTAGTTGTCGAAACTGATCAGGAAGGCGAACAGGAAGCCGCTGATCAGCCCCGGCTTCATTTGCGGCAGGGTGATGGTGAGGAAGGCGCGCCAAGGGGTTGCCCCCAGGCTCGACGCCGCCTCCTCCAGCGCGGGGTTGGACAAGGTCAGCGAAGCCACCAGGGTACGCACCGGATAGGCGATCACCAGAACGAGATGGCCGATCACCAGGCTATACCAGGTGAATTCGATGCCGATCACAATGAAAAACTGGATCAGCGCGATGCCGATGGCGACGATCGGGATGGTCACCGGCGACACCAGGAAAGCGGTGATCGGCGCCTTCAACGGCAGCGGCTGGCGCACCAGTGCCAGCGCGGTGGCGACTGCGATCAGGGTGGCGGCGGTTCCGGCTGCCAGCGCAATGCAAAAGCTCACCGCCAGCGCCGGCGCGATGCGGTGGATGGTGGCGATATTCTCATACCAGCGCAGCGAAAAGCTGCGCGGCGGAAACTCGATGAAGATGCCGCCGTTGAATGAAACGATGACCGTGAAGAACACCGGAAACACCAGGAAGGCGATGCCGCCCCAGGCGAGCGTCGCCAGCAGCGCCCTGTACCAGACCTCAGACCTGGGCACGAAACACCTTGCGCACCACCAGCGTATAGGCCGCGACGATCGTGAACGTCGCCACGGTCAGCGAGACGATCACCGCCGAGCCGAACTGGAAATTGAGCTGCACCAGGAACTGCTCGGCGGCCACCTGCGAGATCATCGCGGTGGACGGCGAACCCAGCATCAGGGGCGTGACGAACGCGCTCATGCAGATCGCGAAGGTGAGCAGGGTGCCGCCGAAAATGCCGGGCATTGACAGCGGCAGCACGATGCCCGCGAGCGCACGGAACGGTCCGGCGCCGAGCGACTGCGCCGCCTCGGCAAACGAAGGCGGAATCCGCAGCAGCGACGCGAACACCGGCAGGATCATGAACGGCATCGCATAGTGCACCAGGGCGACGATGATCGCGCCTTCGCTGTAGACCATGCGCACCGGCGCCTCGACCAACCCGAAGGCGATGAACAGACGATTGAGCGGGCCGGTATCCGACAGGGTCACCAGCCAGCCGTAGTTGCGCACCAGGAGGCTCGACGCCAGCGAAATGAAGACCACCATCAGGAGCGTGGTGCGCAAGCGCCGGCCGGCACCCAGCAGCAACAGTGCGATCGGGTACGAGATGACGAAGGTGACAACCGTGGCGACCAGCGCGATGCGCACAGTGCGCTCGAACGCGCGGAGGGTGCGGCCGCCCTGCGCGACCTTGGCGTACTGCACGATCGACACGACGCTCTCGTCGCCACCGTCACCCTTCCACGGGTGCATGCTTTCGGCCACCATGGTGCCGAGCGGAAGCACATAGAAGACCAGCAGGAACACCAGTGCCGGCGCGGCCAGCAACAGCGCCGTCACCCAGCGCGGCATGCCGCGCACGGCGGTCGGACTCACACCCTGATCAACCGAATACGCCGTTCCACATCTCGGTGAGTTTCGGCCGGTTCTTCGCCAGGAACTTCCAGTCGGCGTAGCTGATGTTGTCGACCGGGCCGAGCAGTTCGAGCGTGCGTGCCGACGGGTTGACATCCTTGTGCGCCGACAAGGCGCGCAACACGCTGTCGACCTTGGTCTGGAACGCTTTCGACAGCGACATGTTCACATACTGCTCGGCCAGTTCGACGTTTTTCGCCTTGGCCGGCATGTTGAGGCCGACGATCTCGCCCTGCTTGCCTTCGGCCAGGTTGGTGGCCGGCGCGATCGGCGCACCCTGGTCGACCACCGGGTTGATGAACAGGCCGTAGAACGGCACCAGCGGCGGCGCGCCCGATTGCAGCATCTGGATCGCCTGCGGCGCGCCGGTGAATACCACCACACCCTGGTCCTTCAGTTTCGCCAGGTGCCTGATGCCGGCCTCGAGATCGTATTGCGCGTCCTTCATCGGCTTGCCGGTGGCGATCTGGGCCGCAGTGGTGATCATGCGCACGCCGCTGTTCCAGCCGATCGGCGGGATCGCGATGCGCCCCTTGTTCGGCGCTGCCCACATTTCAGCCCACGATTTCGGCGCGGTCTTCTGCTGGTTGGTGTTGTAGTAGATGGTGTTGACGGCATCGATCACGCCGGCCGAAAAATTGTTGGCCAGCTGGAATGCCGGGCGCAGGCTGGCCCAGTTGGGAATGTTTTTCGGATTGTGGGCGCGCAGCAGGCCGTCTTCGGCGGCCACGAAAACGCCGGCTTCGGAAAACTGCATCAGGTCCGGCGGGCTTTCGCGCTGGGTACGCAACATGCCCAGCATGTTCGCGGTGACCGATTGCTGGACATTGATGGTGGCGCCGGTTTCCTTCTGGAAGGCCGGATGCAGTTCATCGATCCAGAGTTTCGCCAGCAGCCCCTGATTGAGCACGACGTTGATGGTGCCGGCGGCATGCGCGCGGTTCACCACCCAGGGCGCACCCCCCGCCATCGCGGTGGCGCCGACGGCTTTGAGCAAATCACGCCGGCTGATCCAGCGCTTGGTTGTGCGATCGGTCATTGCGGTCACTCCGGTGGTATCAGGTTGCGGGGCTTGGTTCGGTGTTGGCGCCGGCCAGGCCGACGCCGATCAGGCTGTCACGGGTCACCAGTTCGGCCAGTGCGCTCTCGTCCATGCCTTCGGTCCCGGCTGGCCGCAGCGGCAGCACCATATAGCGCATGTCGGCGGTGGAATCATGCACCCGGATGTCGATGCCGGCCGGCAGCTCGCAACCGAACTCGGCCAATACCGCACGCGGCTCGCGCACCACCCGGCTGCGGTATTCGCGGCTCTTGTACCATTGCGGCGGCACGCCCAGCAGCATGCGCGGGTAGCACGAGCAGAGCGTGCACACCACCACGTTGTGCACGGTGGGCGTGTTTTCGATCACGATCAGGTGCATCGGCCCGAGGCTGAAACCCAGTTCGGCGACCGCCGCGCGCGGGTCGGTGAGCAGGCGCTCCTTGTAGGCCGCATCGACCCAGGCACGGGCGACGACCTCGGTGCCCGGCTTGTAGGTGCGCGAGTCCATCGCCGCCACCTGCGCTTCGATCCCTTCGGGAGTCAGGATGCCGCGCAACACCAGCAATTCCTCCACCGCGGACTGCATCCGGCGGTAGTAGCCGGCCGAGCTCTGCGGATCTTCCGGTTGGTTCATGCGACACGCTCCAGCCAGTGCTGATAAATCTCGATCTCGACCATGTCGTTCGGCCCGCCGATGTAATCGGCCCACAGCTCGCGCGAGGCGAAGCGCACCCGGTACAAGGGCTGTGCCGGCAGGCCATTGCGGTTGTAGGCCAGTTCTTCGGGATTCGGGAAGGCGCCGCACAGGCGCTCGACCACGCCGACATGGCCGCGGCAATAGTGGGGCGTGCGCACGTGACCCGGCGGGTGTTGCTTGCGCACCCGCACCCGCTCGCCGACAGCAAACGTCGGCGCGATCGCCTCTGCCGCGACGCTCTCAGCCATGCTGTTCACGCGCCTCGATCTCGGCCATCTTGCGGCCCAGCTCGTTGATGTTGATCAGGCCGCGCTGCAGCAGGGTCTGGGTGATGCCGTGCATCCAGCGCTCGTAGTAGCCGTATTCGTCATAGGCGGTGGGCCCGAGGTCTTCGATGTTGCGCCGCAGTTCGTCGACCGTGATCGCCTTGACCCGGCCGTAGAGCAGCATCATCAGCGCATCGACGCGTTTTTCCCAGGCTTCATACTCATGTTCGTCGCGCTCGCAGCGCCCGGCGGGGCGCCCGCCGAGATCGTGATAACGGTGACCGGGATTGTCCATGGGGCTTGGCGATGGAAGGTGAACAGAGGGGGCCGGGCGGACCGACAGCGCAAACCATGATACTGGATTCGCGCCGCAAACGCGGCCCCTTCGCGCTACTCCGCGAGTCCTTGCCAACCCATGACAGCTTCATCCAGGGCGCCAGCGGCCGCGACTCTTCAGTTCTCGCCAAACGGCGCGCGACCTGCGAAAGAGAGCAACCCCAGTCACATGCTCCCGCGAGCGGCCAAGCGGGCTGGGCAACCTGCCGAAGGCCGGCGATCCCGTGCCGGGGTTTGCGAGCTCAAGCCATCGATTCCAGCCGGCGCAACAAACGTCCGGGATAGCGGGCGGCATCGACCACGCTGGTGACACGAAACCGCAGCGGCAGAAACACGTTGGTGCTGACCGGCTCGAGTCGATGGTCGAGCAGGCACTCGTCGCAGGTTGCGTACCAGTAGCCGTCGGTCAGGCGCGGGCGATTGAGAAGGGTAGGAAACTTGCAGGCATTGCAGTAGAGGACTTGCATGGCGCACCTATCGTGTATGCGGGCATGGCGGATCGCCGGCTCAAATGGTGCGCTGGAAATGTGCTGTTTTCGTGACAGGGAACGCAAAAACATGTGACATCGCGCACGCCCTGCCGATTGCGGCAGGCATTGCGCCCCCGCTGGTCCCGCTGGTCCCGGTGGTGCCGCGGCCACGCGCATGTTGCGCCCGCGGCGCCGTGCTATCGGTTGCCGAACCAGGCCCCGGCGCGCGGCGCGAAGCCACGGCAAACATGCGCGAAACTCACTCGGCCTTGATATTGGCCGCCTTCACCACCGCCGCCCAGCGCTCCATGTCCTTCTTGACAAAGGCGGTGAATTCCTCGGGCGTGCCGCCGATGGCGAGCAGGCCGGCCTTCTCCAGGCTGGAAACGATGTCGGGCATGCGCATCACTTCGCGCAGCGCGACCTGCAGCCGGCTCTGGATGTCCTTCGGTGTGGCCGCCGGCGCGAACAGGCCGTACCAGTAATCCATCTGGTACTCCGGCACGCCGGTCTCGGCGAAGGTGGGCACCTCGGGCAGGGTCGGCACCCGCTGCGTGGTGGCCACCGCGATCGGCTTCAGGCGGCCGCCCTTGACGAGCCCGATCACCGATGGCACGGTGCTGAACACCAGTTGCACCTGACCGCCGGCCAGGTCGGCCACCGCCGCACCGGTACCCTTGTACGGCACATGAGTGATGTCGGCGCGGGTGAGGTAGCGGAACAGTTCCGCGCCCATGTGGGCGCCGCTGCCGTTGCCGGCCGAGCCGTAGTTGATCTGGCCCGGCTTGGCGTTGGCCAGCGCGATCACCTCCCTGGGGGTGGCGGCCGCGAGCGCCGGATGGGCCACCAGGATCATCGGTGTGATCGCCAGCGGCGCGACGGCGACGAAATCGCGCCATACGTCGTAGCCGATTTTCGGGTTCACGCTCGGGTTGATGCCGATCTCCGAGATCGAGCCGATCATCAGCGTCAGCCCGTCGGGTGCGGCCTGCGCGGTATAGCGCGCGCCCAACGCACCCCCGGCGCCGGCGCGGTTCTCCACCAGCACCGGCTGGCCGAGGCGTTCCGACAGGCGCGGCGCCAGGATGCGCGCCAGGATGTCGGTGCCGCCGCCGGTGGCGAATGGCACCTGCAGCCGGATCGCCTTGTCCTGGGCGATCGCGGCAACGCCGCCCAACAGGGCAGCGCCGAGCGCGAAGACCAGCGCCAGCCGGCGCAGCATCACGCCGCCTTGCCGGCCGCGATCACCGGTACGGCGGGCATCTCGCGCAGCAGCCGGCCGAAGCCGGGCACCGAGGCGTGGCCACCGATGATCCGCAGCACCGCCCACAGCGCCATGTTGTTGGTGGTCAGCACCGGCTTGCCGGTTTTCGCCTCGAGTGGCTCGACGATCGCAGCGGTCCACCAGTTGCCGCAGGCGAGAAACACCGCGTCGGCTGCCTCGCGATCAGCCTCAAGGCCGAGATCGTAGGCGGTCCGCGGCGCCAGCCGGCCGATATCGTTGTTGCGCGTGACTTCCAGCGCCAACTGGCTCACCACCTCGATGCCGTGGGCCTGCAGGAACGCCGCCACCACCGTGTTGGTCTGCGACGCCCACGGCGCGGCCAGCGCAACGCGGCGAACATCGAGCGCGGCGAAGGCCTCGAGCATCGCGGTGGCGGCGGTGGTCGCGCGCTTGCCGGTCGCGTCCTCGATGCGCTTGATCAGTTGCGCGTCGTAGCCTTTTCCCATTCGCGTCGACGGCGCGGTGGCGGCCAGCACGATCACATCGACGTCGGCATCGGCCAGCTTCTTCGCCTCCTTTTCAAGCTCGGCCACGATCTTGAGCGTGGAGTCGGGATCGACGCTGGCCAGCGACAGGCGGGTCACGTGCAGCGATACCGAGGCCGGCAGGGTGGCCGCGAATTCCGGCTCCTGGGTTGAATTGGACGAGGGCACCAACAGGCCGACGCGCTGGGTTTTTTCAATCCGGTTCATTGATGCCTCCTGGCTGGTTGATCGGGTCGCATGATGGCACGCCCGATCGATGATTTGCGCGAACGCAGCGCGAACCGGGCAGCATAGCGCTTGACAACCTGTTTCGGCAATCTGCAGCGATCGCCGGGAGTGCCGAGATTGCCTGCGGTTGGTCTGATCATCGGCACCCGCAGGCTCACCCTGGCGCGAACCCGAGCGTGCGCTGATCGATCCCGAACACGTCGGCCAGCCAGTCGATCATGATTTCCTGGCCCAGGGTCGGGTTGTCATGCTGGCAATGCTCGGCCCCGGTTTCCTCCGCCGCGGTCAGGCGCAGGGTGACGTTGATGCCTTTCGACTTCGCATAATCGTGCACCTGCCTGACTGTTTCCACGCCGAGTACATCATGGCCGCCGTGCAGCACCAGGTAGGGGCAACGCATGTCATCCAACACGCCTTCGAGCTTGAACGGCGCGGCCAGCTTGACCGCCTCGGCCATGCTGTTGGCTCCGATCACCCATTTCATATGGCCGGCAAGGGCGTGGCCCTCACCACGATCGGCGAAGCGCTGTTCAATATCCCAGATCGCGCCGTGTGAAATGCAGGCCGCCAGCCGATGCTCGCGCGCGCCGGCGCGCGCGGCATAGTAGCCACCCATGCTCGAACCACTGACCGCGATGCGCCTGGCATCCACATCGCCGCGCTGTTCCAGCCAGTCGATGCAGCGGCCGATCGGCACTTCGTAGTCGTGGCGCGAGACGATGTTCTGGCGGCGCAGCGCGCCGCCCTGGCCGGGACCGTCGACCAGCAGCACCGCGATCCCGCGCTGCACCGCGCCGCGCCCGGTCATGAACCACAGTTCGTCCTTGAATGAATCAAGCCCGCCGACCGAAATCAGCACCGGCTGTTTCGCACCCCCCTGCGGCGACTTGATGAAATAGGCCGGCAGGGTCTTGCCGTTTTCATACGGGATTTCGACTACTTCACCGGGCGGATCCAGGTGGCGCAGCCATTTGTGGCTGGCGCCTTCGCAGCGGGTGAAGGTGGGCAGGCGCCGCGAGTCATCTGCGGCGAGCCAGAATTCGGCCGAGCGGAAATTGTCCGCCGCGCGCAGCCAGCAGTTCATCGCGGTGCGCACATGGCCGGCGGCCAGCGCGGCGTCACCGCGCGCGTCGTTGCGTTCGGCCACCACCATCCACTCGTTATGCCAGCTGTCGAGGTCGCCGGGGATCATCCGGCTGGCGGCCTGGAAGCACTCGCTGACGCTGCCGCCGCCTTCCTGGGTTTCGCCGAGCGCGCGGCGGAACTGGTAGGACATGAAAAAATGGTCGGGCCAGTGATGCCAGCCAAAGGGTTCATAGCGCGGCGGGGTGCCGGCGGCGGGAATGGTCATGTGGGTGTCCGGTGGCTGCGATTGAGAATTGCACAAATCATGACCAGGACATGTCTCTGGCGAGACTGTCCGGTGGTTGGAAGCGATTGCCGGCTGCGGCTGTGGATGCGCTACTGCGGCTTGAAGCCGATGTCGCGCACCAGCTTGCCGTATTTGGCGAAGTCGCTCTTGATCAGTTCGCTGAAGTAGTCGGGCGGTTCGGCCACCACGATCAGGCCCAGCGCGGTGAGCTTCTCGACCACCTCGGGCTGCTTCATGGCGCGGTTGATCTCGTCGTTCAAGCGGGCGACGATCGCTCGCGGCGTGCCGGGCGGCGCGACATAGCCGAACCAGCCGCCCGACTCATAGCCCGGCACCGCTTCGCCGGCGGCCGGGGTGTCCGGCCAGGCGGCGACGCGCGTCTTGTTGGAAATCGCCAGCAGGTTGATGCGCCCGGAGCGGATGTGCGGCGTGATGCCGGAAATGCCGTCGATCCCGGCCTGGACCTGGCCGCCCACCAAGTCGGTGACGATTTGCGCCGAGCCCTTGTATGGAATGTGGTTGTAGGTGAAATTGCCCATCAGCCGCAGATGCTCGAACACCAGGTGCGGAAAGCCGCCTTCGCCATTGGTCGCCACCGTCAGCTTGCCGGGATTGGCCTTGGCATAGACGATCATCTCCGACAGGGTCTTGAACGGCGCGCCGGGGCTGGCCACGATGCCCTGGTAGTTGGTGGTTGAAACGGCAATCGGCGCGAAGTCTTTCAACGCATCGTAGGGGATGCTCTTGCTGGTGTGTGGCAGCACAACCAGGTTGCCGCCCTGGCCGCCGCCGATGGTGTAGCCGTCCGGCGCCGCCTTGGCCACCAGGTCGAGCCCGAGCATGCCACTGGCGCCGGGCCGGTTCTCGACCACGACCTGCTGGCCCAGGCGCTCGCTCAGGCGCGGCGCCACCAGGCGCGTCATGATGTCGAGCGTGTTGCCGGGCGGGAATGGGATGATCACCTTGATCGGCTTGTTTGGATAGGCCTGGGATTGTGCTGCGCCAGCGCCTGCGAGCGCGCAGATGGCAATGACGATCGACGCGAGGAATTTCGATTTCATCTGCGAATCCTTTCGGGGGATGTGGATCATGGCCCCATGCACGCGACACGCTGTCGGGTGCGCGGCTGTTGCGTTCCGCGAGTCGCGATCCTACGGTATCACCGGCAACAGCACGCTCGACGCCTGCCCGGGCCCGGCATGCAGCGTCAGCCTGCCGCCGAACAAGGCCTGCGGACGGTCGGTTTCATCGTCATGTTCGAACGGGCCGCAACCCTTCATCGGGTTCTTCATGTTCGACAACACCGCCGCTTCACCGGCGTATTCGTAGTCGCGGCCGCGCACGGTCAGGGCGACGCGGTAACCGCGTGGCACGACGATGCAGGTCGGCCAGATCTCGATATCAAGCTCAACCACCTGGCCGGGCTCAAGCGGCTGCCTGGCGTCGTGGGTGTGCACCGGCCAGTAGGGCAGTGAGCGCTTGCGGTCGAGTTTGCGCTGCGAGGCGCGCAGCCAGCCCTGGGCGATCGGCGTATGCGGGTCGAGCGCGCCCTGGAACACCACCTCCTTGCCGGCCGCATCGAACACCTGCAGCACGGCGAAAATATCGGCGTCGGCGGTCGACGAGGAAACGAACAGCTTGAGCGCGATCGGACCGGTGATCTCGAGCGCCTCCGCTTCGACCGGCATCGAGAAGCTGAGCCCCTCGCCCATCATGTCGTATTCGATCGTCTGCGCGTGGGCGACCGGATCGGTGCTCAGGCGCATGCCCTCGGGGTCCAGGTGAAACCGGGTCCATTGGGTACGCGCCAGCGGCCATTCATTTTCATCGCGGGCGACGAATTTTTCGCCTGGGTGGCGTACCTGCAACTGCACCCTGGGCTGGCGTTCCCAGCCATTGTCCAGCCCTTTTAGGAAGTGGTCGAAAAAGCGTTTCTGCAGCCGCACCCCGGCATCGGTGTAGAACGGCGCCCAGTGCGAACCGCCATGCACTTCAAGCCACTTCTGCCGGGAAGCCGCGCCGGTGAAACCTTCGAAATTGCCGCGCGGGTGCAGCCCCTGGCCGCCCCAGTTGGCGGCCGAAAGCAGCGGCACCACCACCCTCGACAGATCCGCCGAGCGTTCGCGGTAGTAGTCCGAATCGAGGCTGCGCTTCAACACCTCGGCCCACATGTCTTCGCGGTTGTTGAATAGTTGTTCGTCGCTCAGGGTTTCCGGCCCGCACACCAGTTCGCCGGTGACCGGGCTCTTGCGGCCGCGGCTGCCCATGCCGTGCTGCACGGTCTTGACCTGCATGTCCTGCCAGTTCTTGCGAAAGGTGCAGGCGATGCCGCCATGCCGATTGGCGTCGCGATAAGCGTCGGTCCAGCCCTCCCAGGCGCAAATCGCCGCCAGGTGCGGTGGCTGTGCGGCGGCCGCACGCCATTGGTTGCTGGCGTAATACGAAATCCCGTTCATCCCCACCTTGCCGGTCGACCAGGCCTGCGCCGCCGCCCATTCGATGCACAGGTAGATATCGTGGGTCTCGCGCGCATTGTTGTGTTGCAGGTAGCCTGGCGACCGCCCGGCGCCGCGCGAATCGACGCGCACGCAAACATAACCGTCAGGCACCCATTTCTCGGGATCGACCACCTCCCAGTTGGCGTACTTGTTCGAACTGCCGGCGACCGCGTCCGGATAGTCGCGCGCCATGATGTCCCAGGCGGTCTTGTAGCCTTCCTGGAACGCCAGGCCCTTGCCGTAGGGCCCGTAACTGATGATCACCGGATAGCGGCCATTGCCGGGCGGGCGAAACACATCGGCGCGCAGCACCAGGCCGTCATCCATGCCGATCGGTGCGTCCCATTCGATTTGCATGCCGTCGCGGATCTCGCTTTTCATCTGCTTCATGGTGTTCGATTCTCCATGCCTTGCTCCGGTTGCCGGTGTGCCGACCTGCGTTTCATTCGGCCTTGATGTTCTTTTCGCGGATCACCCGTGCCCACAACTCCTGCTCCGCGCGCATCTCGCGCGCGAACTGCTCGGCGCTGTTGGCGACGATGTCATTGCCGCCTTTCAGCGCCCGCTCGCGCACCTCGGGTATCGCCATGATGCGCACCACTTCGGCGTTCAGTCTGGCCAGTATGCCCGGCGCCATCCCGGCCGGCGCCAGCATGCCCAGCCAGATGTAGGCGGCCAGCCCCGGCAGCCCGGCCTCGCCCATGGTCGGCACCTCCGGCACCGGCGCCACCCGCTGGTCGGCGAACACCGCGAGCCCGCGCATCTTGCCGGCGGCCACCATCGCCTGCGAGTTGCCGACGCTGTCGCAAAACATCTGCGCCTCGCCGGCGATCAGCGCCGCCTGCGCCGGCGCAGCGCCCTTGTACGGCACATGGACGATGTTGGTGCCGGCGGCGATGTTGAACAATTCGCAGGCCAGATGGCCGCCGCTGCCGATGCCCACGCTCGAATAGTTGAGTTGCCCGGGGCGCGCCTTGGCCAGGGCGATGAATTCGGGAATCGTCTTCGCCGGCAGGGCCGGGTTGATCACCAGGTACATCGGGTACTTCAAGGCGATCGACACCGGCGTGAAATCGCGCACCGGGTCGAATGGCCGCGGGTTGCGCAACAAGGGGCTGATGACGTGCGCGCTGTTGGAGGTGAAGAGCAGGGTGTAGCCGTCGGGCGGCGCCTGGATCACCATGCTGCTGCCGACCTGGCCGGTGCCCCCGACGCGATTTTCCACCAGCACCGGCTGGCCCCAGGACTCCTGCATCCTTTGCGCGATCACGCGTGCGTATAGATCGGTCGGGCCGCCCGGCGGAAACGGCACGATGATCCGGATCGGCCGCGACGGGTAGACGGCTTCGGGCGCCTGCGCCACCGCCTGCGCGCCGAGGAGCGCGAGCAGCAGGGCCAGAACGCGATGCCGGCCGGAATTGGCGAATCTCATGCGGGTCTCCTGTGCGTGCGGCTGCGCTCGCCTGCGCCCGGTCGGCAGCGGTGCGCATTCCAACGCGAACCCAGCTACCCTGCCGCACACTTGGATTCAATTTATCACACGTTAAATTGGAACCGCGGCGCGGCGCCTGGCGCGACGCGGTCCGGCGAACCGCTTTTCGCCATTGTGACATCCGGGTCGGGTGAAAGTGGCAACTGCATGCGACCCGTGAAACGCCGACGATTGCTGTGGATACGGCTCGGCGATGGCACGCGCCCTGCGAGCTCGGGCCATGCCGCCACTCTGCTCGGGCATTCGGATGCACGGTTCCCGGCTATGCTTCACGCCTTGGCGTCGCCGGCTTGCCCGCAAGTCGCCAGCCTGGCGCCCGGCCGCGATCAGCCGGCGGCCATCATTCACCAGACCCGGAACCATTTCATGCTTGTCAGTTGTGTCGCATACCAGGCAGGGCGCAAGTTGGCCGACATCGCGCCGGACGAAATCAGCGACTACGTGAGCCGCCCGGAATGCTTTGTGTGGGTCGCGCTGAAAGATCCGGGGCCGGGCGAGCTGGCGGCCATGCAGCACGAGTTCGGCCTGCACGAACTGGCGGTCGAGGATGCGCGCCACGGCCACCAGCGCCCCAAGGTCGAGGAGTACGGCGACTCGCTGTTCACGGTGCTGCAGATGATCGAAACCGACGGCGACGACCTGGTGGTCGGCGAGGTCGACATTTTTGCCGGCCACAACTACATCCTGTCGGTGCGCAATCGTGCCAAGAAAGGGTTTACCGATGTGCGCGCACGCTGCGAGAGCGAGCCGCACCTCCTCGAAACCGGTTCCGGCTTCGTGCTCTACGCGCTGATGGATTCGGTGGTTGACCGTTACTTCCCGGTGCTCGATCTGCTTGAGACCGAGCTCGAGACGCTGGAATCGCGCATGTTCCGCGGCACCCCCGCGCGCGCCAACATCGAGGCGATGTACGGTCTCAAGCAAAAGCTGATGGTATTGAAACACGCGGTCGGCCCGCTTTACGAAGGCGTCGGCAAACTCTATGGCGGCCGGGTCCCCAAGGTGTGCGCCGGCTCGCAGGAGTATTACCGCGACATCTACGACCACCTGTCGCGCCTGAACCAGTCGGTCGACTCGTTGCGCGAGATGGTGACCACCGCGCTGTCGGTCAACCTGTCCCTGATCACGCTGCAGGAGAACGAGACCACCAAGCGGCTGGCAGCCTGCGCCGCCCTGGTCGCGGTGCCGACCCTGATCGCCGGCATCTATGGCATGAACTTCAAGCAGATGCCGGAGTTGAGCTGGGCCTACGGCTATCCGATGGCGCTGTTGACCATGATCGGCATCGACCTGTACCTGTACTTCCGGTTCCGCAAGTCGGGCTGGCTGTAGCCATGCGAACCGTGGCGCCATGCTGAAGCGCAGGCATATCCTGATTTGCGCGTTGCTGTGGCTGGGCTGCGCAGTGGCGCTGCCGGCGCATGCGCTCGACCGCTCGCAACTGGCGGTGATCGTCAACACACGCGACCCCTTGAGCGTCGCCATCGGCGACTATTACGCGGCCCGGCGCTCGCTGTCGTTCCAGAACATCATCAAGGTGGAATTCAATCCCGGCGGCAGCAACCTGAGCGCCAGGGAGTTCGAGGTCATCAAGGCGGCGGTCGACCGCCAGACCCGACCCGCGGTGCAGGCCTATGCATTGACCTGGGCCGCCCCCTACCGGGTGGACTGCATGTCGATCACCGCTGCCTTCACCTTCGGCTTCGATCCTGCCTACTGTGCCGAGGGGTGCAAGACGACCCAGCCGAGCGCGTTGTTCAATTCACCGTCCCGCCTGCCCTATGCCCAGCACGGCGTGCGCCCGACGATGGTGCTGGCGGCGCGCAGCCTGGACGAGGCACGCGCACTGATCGACCGCGGTGTCGAGTCCGACGGCAGCATGCCGGCCGGCAGCGCCTACCTGCTCTCGACCTCCGACGCCGCGCGCAACGTGCGCCATGTGCTGTACCCCGCATTCGAGTCGGCCTTCCGGACCCGGCTCAATGTGCAGCAGCTCAAACAGGACGCCTTGCAGAACGTGAAGGATGTATTGTTCTATTTCACCGGCCGGGTGCAGGTTGATGGCCTGGAGACCCTGGGCTTCGTGCCCGGCGCGGTCGCCGACCACCTGACCTCGGCCGGCGGCATGCTGACCGACAGCACGCAGATGAGTGCCTTGCGCTGGCTCGAGGCCGGCGCCACCGGCAGCTACG
>JANPGJ010000032.1:0-8204 GCA_031423955.1 Burkholderiales bacterium | reverse complement strand
GCGCGCCTGTTGTGCTACCGCGCGCTGTCGCTGAAGGACAAGGGTTTGCGCCACGACGCCGAATCGTCGATGGCCAAGTGGTGGGGCGTGAAGACGGCCAACGAGGCGCTCTACACCTGCATGCGCTTAAACGGTCACTACGGCTGGGCCAAGGATTTCCCGCACGAGCAGCGCCTGCGCGATTGTCTCGGCATGGAATCGGCCGACGGTCCGCGCGAGGTGCACCTTGGCATCATCGCGCGCGACATCCTGGGCAAGGAGTTCGCGCCGTTTTGAAGCCGGCGGCAGCCGGCCGATCCGGCTGCCGTCCCGCACACCCGCAACTTTCCCGCCACGGGAGGTAACGATGGGAACGCTCAGAATTGCCCTGGCACTGCTTGCCGCCGCCGCGATTGCGGGCGCCGGCGGCGCGCTGGCGCAGGCGTATCCGGCGAAGCCGATCAAGGTGATCGTGCCATTTCCGCCCGGACAGGGCACCGACGTAGGCACCCGCTACCTGGTCGAGAAGCTTGGCCGCGCGCTGGGCCACAACGTCATCGTCGAGAACCGTGCCGGCGCCGGTGCGACCCTGGGCACCGAGATCGTGGCGCGCTCGGCACCGGATGGTTACACCCTCGGGATCGGCACCTCCGGCACCCACACCATGAATCCTTCCCTGTACCCGGTGCTGGGCTACGACCCGGAGAAGGATTTCGAGCCGATCACCATGACCGGCATGCTGCCGCTGATGTTCGCAGCCTTCCCGAGCTTCCCGGTCAACTCGATCGGCGAACTGATCGCCGCGGCGAAAGCCAAGCCGGATTCGCTCAATGTCGCCATTCCCGCGCCACCGCAGCGCATCGCCTTTGAAATGCTGCGCCTGCACGGCGCGCCGCTGTTTGCGATCCCCTACAAGGGCTCGGCCACCGCCTTGCCGGAGGTCATGAGCGGCCAGGTGCCGCTGATTATCGACAGCATCACGGCACTGCGGCCGCACATCAACTCCGGGCGCCTCAAGCCGCTGGCGGTGACCTCCCTCACGTCCTCCGACCTGATGCCAGGCGTGAAGTCGGTGGCCGAGCAGGGCTTGCCAGGCTTCGAACTGACCGCCTGGAACGCGTTCTTCGCGCCCAAGGGAACGCCGGCGGCCATCGTGGCCCTGCTCAATACCGAGGTGCGCAAGATCCTCGCGCAACCGGAGACCCGCGCGCACCTGATGTCACTGGGCTTCGAGGTGGTCGGCAGCACGCCCGAGGAACTCGCCCTGCGGGTGCGCACCGAACGCGAGAAATGGGCCCGCATCATCCGCGCGGCAAAGATCACGGCGGATTGATGCGAAAAAGCTCGCCATCATTCGCCTGCCTGCCGCCAGGCAACACGCGGAACGCGCGGCGGTCCTCCGGCATCGGATCGTACGCACCATGAAACTCGACGGTATCCGCGTCATCGACCTGTCACGCTTTCTGCCCGGGCCGATGTTGACGCAATTGATGGCCGACCAGGGCGCCGAGATCATCAAGATCGAGTCGACCGACGAGGGCGAGCCGACGCGGACAATCGGCGAAATGCGCGACGGCATCAGCGTGTTCTTCGCCAACACCAGCCGCGGCAAGAAAAGCCTGGCGTTGAACCTCAAGCATCCGGCCGGCGTCGAGGCGCTGCTGCGCCTGGCCGAAACTGCCGACGTGATCATCGAAGCCTTCCGGCCCGGCGTGGCCGAGAGGCTCGGCGTCGGCTACAAGCAGATCGCCGCGCGCGCCCCACATATCGTCTATGCCGCGATCTCCGCCTATGGGCAGAGCGGCCCGTACCGCGATCTGGCCACCCATGACCTGGCCACCGAAGCGATGGCCGGCGTGCTCTCGCTCAATCACGGCCAGGACGGCAAGCCGGCGATTCCCGGGCTGCCGGCCTCCGACATGCTGGCCGCGACGATTGCCCTGTCGGGCGTGCTGATGGCGCTGTTGCGCCGCAAGGACACCGGGCGCGGCGATTTTCTCGACATCGCGATGGCCGAGTGCCTGCTCGCCTGCATTCCCAACAACCTCGGGTCGGCGATGGCGGCGCGGCGTCAGCCGGATGTCGGCAACGAACGCTCGCTCGGCGGCAACCCGCTCTACACGGTCTACGAAACGCAGGACAGTGCGTGGATCGCGCTCGGCAGCCAGGAATTCAAGTTTGCCGTCAACCTGCTGACCGCGCTCGGGCGGCCGGATCTGATCGACCTGTGCAAGCTGCCGCCGGGCCGTGCGCAGCATCCGGTGCGCGACGCCCTGCGCGCGATCTTCCGCGGCAAGACACGCCCGCAATGGGTGGCATGGTTCAAGGGCCGCGACATTCCGTTCGCGCCGGTGCAGAGCCTGCCCGAGGTGCTGGACGACCCGCACTTCCGCGCGCGTGGCATGGTGCTGACCGACGCACGCGGCTGGGATCACATCGGCAACCCGATCCGCTTTGCCGACGAACCCGGGCAGGTGCGCTTCGCGCCGCCCGCCCTGGGTCAGCATTCGCAGGAAATCCTGCAATCACTCGGGTATGCCGATGACGAGATCGCCGCATTGCAGGCAACCGGTGCGCTCAGGCAGGCAAAGGACGCGGATATCGCGCACCATGCGAGCGGCGCGGCAGACGCTCCGCCATTCGAGCACCGCATCAAGCCAACTGACTAAGGCGTAGCATGGCATTGGCGAATGCCACTCGAATGCCCGCGATGCAGTATTAACCACCCTGCCCAACAGAGGCCGACCCCATGCAGCCACCCAGCGACTTCATCCTGAGCACGCGCCGACTCAAGCGCGGCGCCGCCACCCTGCTCGCGGCATTCGCCACACTGCCGGCCTGCGGGCCGGCAATCGCACAGCCCTACCCAGGCAAGCCGATCCGCGTCTACGTGAACTCGGCGCCCGGCGGCCTCACCGACGTGATCGCGCGCCTGGTCGCGGTGCGCATGAGCCAGGCGCTCGGCCAACCGCTGCTGATCGACAACCGCACCGGCGTCGGCGGCCTGGTCGGCGCCGAACTGGTGACCCGTGCCGAGCCCGACGGCTACACCATCGGCGTGGTGGCCAGCGCGATCACGGTGTCGCCGCAGTTGATGGCCACCCCGCCGTTCGACGCCTCGAAGGACTTCACCCCGGTCGCGCTCCTGATGTCGACACCGCTGATTCTGGTGACCAACGCGAACTCGCGCTACCGCAGCGTGGCCGACTACGTGAGCGAAGCCAAAGCCCGGCCGGGAGAACTGTCGATTGCCTCGGGCGGCACCGGCACCATGACCCACCTCTTGGCCGAGCAACTGCAGACCCATGCCGGCCTGAAGCTGATTCATGTGCCCTACAAGGGCGGCGCGCCGGCCTTGAACGACGTGCTCGCCGGCCATGTGCCGATCTACTTCGACACCCTGACCACCAGCACCAAGCTGGTCCAGGAAAACAAGCTGCGCGCGCTGGCGATCGTCAGCCCGAAACGCTCGCCGGCCTTGCCGGCGGTGCCGACCATCGCCGAGGCGGGCTACCCCGATGTGCAGGGCATGGCCTGGTTCGCCATCGTGGCGCCACCGCAAATGCCGCGCGAGATCGTCACCCGCCTGAACGAGGAAGCCAACAAGGCCCTGGCCACACCCGAAATAAAAGAGCGGATTCTCGCGCTCGGCGGCACCGTCGAGGGCGGCGGCGCGACAGTGCTGGCCGACCTGATCCGCAGCGAGATACCGCGCTGGGCGAAGCTGATTCGCGAACGCGGCATCAAGATGCAATAGCGGCAGCCGGGAGATTTTGCGTGGACTACAACGTGGGCGACCTGGTCGCCGATTTCCTCGCCGGCGCCGGGGTCAGCACGGCATTCGGCATCGTCTCGATCCACAACATTCCGATTCTCGATGCGATCGGGCGGCGTGGCGCGATCCGTTTCGCGCCGACGCGCGGCGAAGCCGGCGCTGGCCACATGGCGGATGCCTACGCACGGGTGTCGGGCGGGCTGGGTGTGCTGATCACCAGCACCGGACCGGGCGCCGCCAACGCAGTACCGGCCTTGGTCGAGGCGCGCTTCGCCGCCAGCCCGCTGTTGCACATCACCGGCCAGACCGCGACCCGCCTGCAGGGCCTCGACAGCGGTGCGGTGCACGACTTTCCCGGCCAGGGCGCGATGCTGGCGGCGGTGTGCAAGTCGGTGCATCGCCCGCGCAGCGCCGACGAGGTGCTGGCGGCACTCGTCGCTGCCGCCGGCGACGCCTTGTCGGCACCGCGCGGCCCGGTGACCATCGAGATCGCCGCCGACCTGCAGTCGCAGAAAATCGCGCGGCCGGATTCGTTTGGCGGGCTGGTGGCGCCACGGCCACCACCCCTGGCACCGGCACAGGAGCTCGACGCGCTGGCCGACCTGCTGGCGCCAGCGCGCCGACCGTTGCTGTGGCTGGGCAACGGCGCACGCGACGCCGGCGCCGCGGCGCGCGCTCTGCTCGACCTCGGCTTCGGTGCGGTCAGTTCGTGGAACGGTCGCGGCATCGTGCCGGAGGACCACCCGCGCACCCTGGGCGCGCTGCACGGCAATGGCGCGCCGGCGATCGAAGACTTCTATGCCGGCGTCGATGTGCTGCTGGTGGTCGGCTCGCGGTTGCGTGGCCATGAAACGCTCGATGGCGCGCTACGCCTGCCGCGGCATCTGGTGCAGGTCGATATCGACCCGCAGGCCAACGGCCGCACCTATGCGAACGCCATGTTCGTGTGTGGCGACGCCGACGCAACCCTCACCGGTCTGGCGCAGCGCCTTGCCGGCCGCCTGAAAGTGGCGCCGGAGTTCGGTGCCGATCTGGCGCGCGCGCGCAACCTGGCCGCCGAGACCTACTGCGTCGGCCTCGGCCCGTATGCCGACTTCCCTGCACAACTGCGGCATGCGATGCCGAGCGACGCGGTTTGGGTACGCGACGCCACCGTCGCCGGCCACACCTGGGCGCACCGCCTGATTCCCCTCTATGGCCCGCGCGACTCGGTGCATCCGGTTTCCGGCGCGATCGGCCCCGGCCTGCCATTCGGCATCGGCGCCGCGCTGGCCGCCGGTGCCACCGGCCGCAAGGTGGTGGTGCTGGCGGGAGATGGCGGCTTCGCGATGCACATGACGGAGTTGTGGACCGCGCGCCAGGAGAGCGCCGACATCTGTGTGATCGTGATGAACGACGGCATCTACGCGGCGATCGCCTTCCTGCAGGATGCCAACCAGGATGGCCGGCGCTACTACGGCGAGTTGCAGGGGCCGGACCTGCGCGGTTTGGCGGCGCTGGCGCAGATGCCGTTCTGGCGGGTGGATAGTGCCGCGCTGTTCGGCAGCGCCGTGGCCGCGGCCCTTGCAACACCAGGCCCAACCATGGTGGAAGTGGACATGCGCGCGATCGGGCCGGTGCCCGCCTATGGCCATCGCGTGCGTCCTCCAACCGCGACAGGAAGTGGCAAACGGCGGGATGCCGGCACGACATGAGTGACCGCACTGCGGCGACTCAGCAGCCTTGAGGCGACAGGCTTGAAAATTTGATAAACTGATTTTCTTATTAGCAAAGAATCCTGTTTGCCATGGACTCGCTCGCCGTCAATGTCACCGAATTTTCCCGCAATCTGTCGGATTTCCTGAATCAGGTGCAATATCGCGGGCAGGTTCTTGATATAGAGCGTGGCAAACGGGTGGTGGCACGCCTGTCGCCTGTATCGGCAGTCGATGGCTACCCCATCGCGCAACTCGATGCCCTGCTGGCCCGCGGCCCGCAGCTTGATGCGGCCGATCGCAAGTTGATGACCAAAGACCTGCGCGCGATGCGTGCACAGTCTCGCTCACGGACTGATCCTTGGGCCTCGTAATCGACACGGACGTCTGGGTCCTTGCCGAAAAATCAGGCGGCAAACTCAATTTGGGCCGATGGGCACACCATGGCAGTGCCTATATGAGCGCAGTCACTGCCAGCGAGTTGCTGGTCGGTGTCGAGCGCGCCAACAGTACGCAGCGCAAGGCGCTACGTGGCGCGTTTGTCGAAAGCATTCTGGCCTCGATTCCGATTCTGGACTTTTCCGCCGCGGTCGCGCGTACCCACGCGCGCATGCTTGCGCGCTTGCCAAGGAACAAGACGGCCACAGTCCAGGACGCGCTGATAGCAGCTACGGCGTTGCATCACGGTCACGCGCTGCTTACCCGAAACCTGGCCGATTTCAAGATTTTTGCAGGCCTGACAGTCGAAGCCTTTAGCGATCCCGTGGATTGACGCTGCGGCAAGCCGGCAACGCCTGGCGCACAAGCGCCCAATAATCCGCTGCGACCACTGATGACGGCAGTGATCGGGTCGCCGTGCCGCCAGCACCGATTTCCCATCTTTCGCTCGATCACGTGTCGCAGGCGAGCGATTAAATTTCGTGCTTCCCGACCGCAAGCCTGTCCGACGCCTGATCCACCAAGAGCCCTCGATGTCAGGAACTGCAAACGAGCGCACGATCGATACATGGCGGGCGTGCGCCGGTGGCCGTTTCACGCGCTGGTTTGGGGTTGTGACAGACCAGGCGTTCGGCATCGCGTTGTAGCAGATGCAGAGGAGCGAAAGGCGGACGGGCACATGGACACAAAGCGTTCGAGTCCCGTCCGGTCGGCGCCCGCGATGCGCACCGAGCCATTCATCGAGAAGCCGCCGTCGCGGGCCTGAGCGCGCATTTCGTGGGCGTCATCACGATCAATGAGGCCGCGCCTGACGAAGGCTCACATCGCACGGGTTCTCGCACGAACCTGCATCTCATTCCTCGCTGGAAAGGTACCGCGCTCGTCAAAGATGTTCGTCAAAGATGTTGACAATATGAATCCATTTAGTTAACTTAATGGATACTTTCTTCACTATGGGGTCCATCGTGACCGCAGTAATGACCATTAAGCAAGTGCCCGACGATTTGAAGCGCTTCTGGGCCGAAGAAGCCAAGCGGCATGACCGTTCCATGAACAAGGAAGTTCTTCGCTTGCTGGAGGAGGAGCGTGCTCGACGCGAAGCGGCCAAAGTCCCTTCCAAAGACATCGACAGCATCAAGGCGGCGGCCCGCCGGCTGCAAAGCTTCGCGCTCGTCGATCAACGTGCCATCAATGAGATTTTGTATGACGAGGAAGGCATGCCCAAGTGAAAACAACGCGGCTTGAGGCCGCCGTTGTGGATTCGTCGGCATTGATCTGTATCGCGAAGGACGAACCCGCCGCCAACGCATTTCTCGACGAAATGGGGCATGCCGGCAAACTCTACATCTGCGCGGCGACGCACGCCGAAGTGATTCTGGCGACGATGTCACTGCAAGCGGCCGGTGCTGTCGACGCGATGCAGGCGCTACTTGACGCCCTGAAAATCGAAACCGTGGACTTCTGTGCCGGCGACATCGAAGCATACAAGGACGCAGCGGCGAAGTATCACCTGAAGGCCAGACCGTCCGGCACGCTCAACATGGGTGATTTGTTTTCATTCCAGCTCGCGGTGAAAATGAACTTGCCCTTGTTTTTCCAGGGCAAGGATTTTTTGCAGACGCCGGTGAAAAACGCCATGCGGATGCTGGGATACGAAATGAACGAGAACAATCTGGGCATACCGACCAAAGAATAGGAAATCCAATGGGTTTTCGGTCAATATGGTTAGCATCTGGTGCTGACCGCGCTCGCGGGAGCCGCCGCGCCATCAGCACCGGTTTCCCAGCCGTCGTTCAATCTCTGATCGCATGCGAGCGATTAAACTTGGGTGCCCTGTCCGCCTTGGCGGCCTGAGGCTTCGATTACCAGGAGACGCCCGATGGCGGAAGCAACAATCGTCACGACAATCGAGTCATGGGAAGAGATCGTGGTTCGGGTCCTCAAGGCCAACGCGGTGCGGCTGGTGACCTATGTGCCCGACAAGGTGCTCGCGCCGCTCCTGAAACGCATCCACGCCGATGACTACTTCACCGTCATCTGCCCGGCCCGCGAGGAAGAAGCGGTCGGCATCGTCACCGGCGCCTACATGGCGGGCATGCGCGGTATCGTGCTGATGCAGACCAGCGGCTTCGCCACCCTGCCCAACGCGCTGGCCTCGCTGGTCCTGCCGTCGCAGATACCCTTGCTGATGATGATTTCCGAACGCGGCACCCTGGGCGACTTTCAGCTCGGGCAGGTGATGGTGTGCCGCACCATGCGGCCGATCCTCGACTCGATGAACATCGAGAACCATGCGATCGAACGGCTGGAGGATGTGG
>JANPGJ010000031.1:0-10277 GCA_031423955.1 Burkholderiales bacterium | reverse complement strand
GGCAATGGCCGACGAAGGCGGTGCGCCGCGGATCGGTATCCGGCCGCGCGCGCAGCCAGTTCCAGGCCCGGTCGAGCACCGCGAGGAAATCCGCATCGCCGTGCCTGGCCTGGATATCCGCCCCCATGGTGTGATGGTGGTCACCGGCGATTCCAAGCATGTTGTAGACGCCGGCCACCAGAACGGTGAAGCCCTGTCGCGCCAGCGTCGCCGCATGGAACCGGTAGTCGCCGGTGAGTCCCGGGGCGTGGTGGACCATCATCACGCCGGGGTGTCGCCCGGCGCTGTTCGGGTGCGCAATCCAGCCGGCGATGCCGTCCTGGTCGAGGCTGAGTTTGCGTGTGGTGATATTCATGTCGCTTCCTGTTCAAAGCCGGGTTTCGGACAAGGTGGCAGTGGTCCCGAGTGTACGAAGCTTAGCGGAATGCGCAGGCGCCTCGCTGCGGCGCCGCCGCACGCGCCGATCAACCTCGTGATTGGCGCCGACCGTAGACAGCCGCTCCCGGCAAGGTTTAGTCTGCGCGTCTACCATCCCGGGGTCGATCGGCCGGCTGGCTGATGCGGGAAAACCGCGGCGAACCAACAGGGAGGCCCCATGCTATCGATGCGCAACCGACTGACCCGCATTCTGTGCAGTCTGCTGACCGGCATTGCATGCACTGCGGTATTCGCCCAGGCACCGCAATTCCAGGTCGACAGCACATGGCCGAAGACGCTGCCGAACCAGTGGCTGCTGGGCCAGGTGTCGGGGATCGCCACCGACCGCTTTGACCGCATCTGGGTCGTGCAGCGCCCCGGCTCGCTCAATGCACGCGAACGCGCGGCCGAGCAAAAGCCGCCGGCCGCCCGCTGCTGCGTGGCGGCGCCGCCGGTGCTGGTGTTCGATGGCGCCGGCAACCTGCTGTTTTCCTGGGGCGGCCCGGGACCCGGATACCAGTGGCCGGAAAGCGAGCATGGCATTTACGTCGACGCCGACGACTACGTCTGGCTGGCCGGCAACGGCAAGACGGACGGGCAGTTGCTCAAGTTCACCATGGGCGGCAAGTTCGTCCTGCAAATCGGCAAGCAGGGCAGCGGCAACGACAGCAACGCCACCGACCGCCTGGGGTCGCCGGCCGATGTGGCGGTGGATGTCGCCGCGCGCGAGGTCTATGCGGCGGACGGCTACGCCAACCGGCGCGTGGTGGTGTTTGATTCGGAGACCGGTGCCTACAAGCGCCACTGGGGCGCCTATGGCAGGCGCCCGGCCGACGACAAGAGCGCGCCTTACGACCCGGACCGCGCACCGGCGCCGCAGTTCGCCAACCCGGTGCACTGCATCCGCATCGGCGCCGACGGCCTGGTCTATGTATGTGACCGTACCAACAATCGCCTGCAGGTATTCCGCAAGGACGGCAGCTTCGTCGCCGAACACGTGTTCGAGCGCGACACCCGCGGCACCGGTTCGGTGTATGACCTGGTGTTCTCGCCGGACCGCGAGCAGCGCCACATCTACATGATCGACGGCATGAACGGCGAGGTGCGCATCGTCGACCGCCTGACCAAGCGCATCCTGTCGCGGTTCGGCCGTCCGGGCCGGCAGGCGGGCGAATTCACCGCGCTGCACAACATCGCCGTCGACCGCCAGGGCAACCTCTATACCGCCGAGGTCAATACCGGGCAGCGGGTGCAGAAGTTCCGCCGGTTGGATCGACAGGATTGAAGCCGGCGCACCGGTTTTAATCCGGCCGGCGCGCAAGGAACCGGCCTTGGTCGGCGCCAGGCGCGCGGCACGGGACTGCCAACACCACCTTCCGCTGCTCAGGGATGATCCGCGCCGGAAAATTAACCGCGCCTTACTCGGCCTTGATCCCGGCCGCCCTCGCCAGCCGCTGGTTCTCGATCAATTCATGCTTGATCAGGGCGGCAAGTTCAGCGCCGCTGCCGCGCATCTCTTCGATGCCGCCGGTCGAGAGCCGCGCCTTGAGGCCGGCGTCGTTCATCACGGCGTTCACGTCGCTTGCGATTCGATTCACGATCTCGCGTGACAAGCCGACCGGCCCCATCAGCGCATACCAGACCATCACGTCGAACGGCTTGTAGCCCAGTTCTTCAAACGTCGGCACCTCGGGAGCCAGCCGGTAGCGCTCACGCATGCTCACCGCCAGACCCTTCAGGCGACCGGTCCTGAAATGCGGCACGACCATGCTGGCGGTCAGCATCGCCAGCGGCACCTGGCCGCCGAGCACGTCGGCGAGCGCCGGTGCGCAACCCTTATAGGGCGCATGCACGATCTCGACCCGCGCCATCTGCTTGAACAATTCGCCGGCGAAATGCTGCGGCGTGCCGATGCCGCAAGAGCCATAGGTGAGCTTGCCCGGATTGGCGCGCGCGACGGCGATCAATTCCTTCATCGTGTGTACGCCGAGATCGGGATGCACCACCAGCATCTTGGGGGTGGCGCCCAGCAGCATGATCGGCGTCAGGTCCTTCTCGGCATCGAACGGTACTTTGGCCAGAATCGACGGGTTCAGTGTCATGGTGCTGTTCTGCAGCACCAGCGTGTAGCCGTCAGGTGCGGCCTTGACCACCATCTCCGTGCCGATGGTGCCGGCGGCGCCGACGCGGTTTTCGATCACCACGCCCTGCCCCCACTTCTCCTGCAACCTTGCGCCGATCTGGCGCGCCACCATGTCGGTGGCGCCGCCGGTGCCATACGGCACGATGATCCTGACCGGCTTGGCGGGGTATTGCGCGGCGGCGCCACAGCACGCGAGCAAGGCCAGCGAGGCGATCAACGCGCGCCACATCGCTCAGACCTTCACACTCGCCAGCACGTTTTCGGGAAACAATTCCTCGACTGCCACCTTGCGCGCGGTGACGCCTTGTTGATGGGCAAAGCGCGTGAAGGCTTCGAGCGTGACGCGATTCGGCTCCAGGCCATAGGGCCAGAAATCCTCGCCCATCATCGCGACCGCGCGCTCGGCCAGGGTTTGCGCCCACGGCAGCGGTACGTGGCTGGCGGTGATGTCGCGCATGCGCGCCAGCGAGTTGTCCTTGGCCGCCGTGAACGCCTTATAGAGATTCATCGCCACCCACGGATGGCGCCGCAGCACTTCGCGCCTGATCGCCACCATGTGCATGATCGGGAAAACGCCGGTGCTGTGAAAAAGCGCCACTTCGACCGCCGCATAGGCCGGATACATGCGCACGATGTCCGGGTGCGCTTCGGGCGGGCGGGCCGACATCAGCGCATCGAGTTCACCCGCCAGCAGCATGGCGCGCAGGCTTTTCGCGGGCTCGGCGCGATAGCGCACGCCCGGCGGCAAATGCAGCGCCACCTTTTCGCGGCGGCCGGCCTGATTGACGCCGGCCTGCACCCACTCGACGTCGGTCAAGGGCACGCCATGATGCTCGCCCAGAAAGCCGCGCGAGTAGATCGATGCCGTCTGCGCCCACTCGGGCACGCCGACGCGCCTGCCCTTGAGTTGGCCCGCATCGTCGAGGCCGGAGCCTTTGCGCACGTAGATCGAGGAGTGGCGATACATGCGCGAGGGAAACACCGGCAGCGCGACAAACGGGCAATCACCTGCCGCCACCATTGCGACATACTTGCCGGCCGACATTTCGGCGACGTCGAACTCCTGATACTTGATGAAGCGGAAAAAGGTTTCTTCGACCGGCTGATTGAGCACGGTGAAATCGATGCCGTCGGCGCGCACGCTGCCGTCAAGCAGGTCGCGCACGTGGTCGTAGCGTTCAATGGCGATGGAGAGGTTGAGCATGAGGGTCGGGAATCCCGGGATTCACAGATTGGAAGGGCGCCTGCTTCGCCACATGTTGCGCAAACGTGTTGACGCCGGCTGGATATTGGCCACCTGCCCCGGTTCAATACTCACCAGGGGGCGGGTGCGATCAATTGCAGGACCGTCAGCGGACATCGGGTCGGGTCGGCCGGGTGCGAAGAAACAGGCGCCAGACAATCAAGCCGCTATTCCCGTCGCCCAATCAAGCCGCTGTTCGCGCCACCGATACGTGCTCCGCTCATGCGTAGGCTTCCGCCGCCTGCTCCCTGAGCACCTAGGCGGCGATGCCGATCGAGCGCAGCCGCAATTCCGGATCAAACACATCCGATACCAGCATGAACTCATTGGCTTCGGTAGCCTCTGCCAGCCGGTTGAACCCGTCACGCACAGTGTCGGGCGCACCGATCACCGCGGCGGCCAGAAAATCGGCGATCGCAGCGCGTTCCTGCAAATGCAGTTTCGCCAGGAAGTCCCTGACCGGCGGCTGCAGGCGTCCGCGGCGGCCGGTCAGCATGCCGTAGATTCGCTGGTAGGTGCTGCTGGCCAGGAAGTCCGCCTCTTCTTCGGTCGGCGCCGCGATCAGCGGCACGCCGATCATCACATAGGGATCGGCCAGCACCGCCGATGGCTTGAACTCCCGGCGGTAAAGGTCCAGCGCCTGCAGCAACAACCCGGGGGCGAAGTGCGACGCAAACGCATACGGCAGACCGCGCTCGGCGGCCAGGCGCGCCGAGAACAGGCTGGAACCGAGCAGCCAGATCGGCACATTGGTGCCCGCGCCCGGCATCGCCACCAGGCGCTGGCCAGGCTGCATCGGCCCCAGCAGGTGCTGCAGTTCGGCCACATCGCGCGGAAAATCCTCTTCGCTCTCGACCCGGTCGCGGCGCAAGGCGCGCATGGTCATCTGGTCGGTGCCCGGCGCGCGCCCCAGACCCAGATCGATGCGGCCCGGATACAGTTCGGCCAGCGTGCCGAAGGCTTCAGCCACCACCAGCGGCGCGTGATTGGGCAGCATGATGCCGCCCGAGCCGACCCGCATGCTGCGCGTGCCTGCCGCGAGGTGCCCGATGATCACCGCCGTGGCCGAGCTGGCGATGCCCGACATGTTGTGATGCTCGGCCACCCAGTAGCGGGTGAAGCCGAGCGACTCGGCATGCCGCGCAGTGCGCAGCGCGATCTGCAGCGCGGCGGCCACCGTGCCGCCTTCGCGCACGGCCACCAGGTCGAGCATGGACAACTTGACGTTCTTCAGAGCATTCATCGCGGGTTCCGGAATCCAGGTTGCGCCGCCGCGGGCAGGTTGGAAGCAAGCGCCCCGCGGCCAGCGTGCAGACCCGCACTTTACCGTACCGGACCAGCCGCGAGCCTGCGGCCCCGATTCGCGCTTGATCTAACCTGCCTCACGCAGTTCCAGCACCCCGGCCTTGAGCAGCCCGCGATAGCGCTTGTTGCCGGCGGACAATTCGATCTCCTCGCCGCGTACCCGCCCCTGGAGTTTGACCGCCGCGGCACCCGTTCCGAGCGTGCCAGTGAGCATCTGAAATTCCTGCTTGAGCATCACCTCGCCTTGCGGCGTGCTGTAGGTGCCGGCGACTCGCTGTGGCACCACCCAGTAGAGCACGGTGCAATAGGAGTTTTCACACCCAGGCTGGCCGACCAGGCTCAGGCGGGTTTCCGGTTCCCACTCACCCATCGTGAAAGTGTTCGAGACGATGCGTGTGCCCGGCTTAAGCATCAGCAGCTTGGGCCGCAGCTTCATGTTGATGTCGGTCAACAGGAACATCGTGATCACGCTGGCGGCGCTGAAGTCGGTCTCGAACAGGTCGGCCTTGACGAAGCTGGTGCTGGCCGCCACCCCGGCCTTATCGGCGCTGCGGCGCGCGAACTCGACCATGTCCGGGTTGTATTCGATGCCCATCGCGCGCGCGCCCAGCCTGGCCGCGGTGATCACGGTGCGGCCGTCGCCGGCGCCGAGATCCATCACCACGTCGCTCGGGCCGACGCGCGCGATCTCCAGCATCTTGTCGACCACGATTTGCGGCGTCGGCAGCCAGATCACATCCTTGCCTTCCTGCCCGGCGGTCGGCTCGTAGGCCGCCGGCTTGTTCTGTGCCATTGCAAGGCCTGCAAACAATGCGAGGAAAACAGCGGCGAGACGAAATGCAGCGGCAGCGACCATCGACGGGCTCCTTGAAGGCTCTGGGTTGAGGTCACGAATTGTGCACGCCCGGCGCGCAACGGTAAATCCCCCCGCGCCGGCAACATCGGCCGGCAGCACCGCCGGAGAGCCTTCCGCCCGGCCGGCCATGGCGATTGCGGACGGGTATTGACGCGGCGGCGCGCGACGGCAGGCAACGCCGGCGACGGCACGCGCCGGCAGCGACTGACGGGTGACCTAACCGGCGGCGCGCAACTCCAGCGAGCGCCCATTGAGCCGGCCGCGATACTGCTTGCCGCCGGCGACCAGTTCGATGCTCTCGCCGCGCACCCGGCCCTTGAGCGCCACGCTGGTGTCGCCGGTCTTGAGGGTGCCGGTCAGGCGCTGGAAATTCTGCTTCAGCGTCACCTGCCCTTGCGCCACGCTGTAGCTACCGGCCACCTGCCGCGGCACCACCCAGAACAACACCGTGCAGTAGGAACTTTCGCAACCTGGCTGGCCGTTAAGATCCACCTTCTCGTCGGGTTCCCATTCCGCCATCGTGAAGGTGTTGGAGACGATGCGGGTGCCGGGCTTGAGCTTGAGGATCTTCGGGCGCAACTTGAGATTGATATCCGGCAGCAAAAACATGGTCACCACGCTGGCGCGAGCGAAGCTGGTCTCGAACAAGTCGGCCTTGGCGAAACTGGCGTTCTTCGACACCCCGGCCTTCTCCGCGTTGCGGCGTGCGAATTCCACCATGTCCGGGTTGTATTCGATGCCCAATGCCTTGGCGCCGCGCCTGGCCGCGGTGATCACGGTACGGCCGTCGCCCGAACCGAGGTCGATCACGTAGTCCTTCGGCCCGACGCGCGCGATATCGAGCATCTTGTCGACCACCACCTGCGGGGTCGGCAGCCAGATCACATCCTTGCCTTCCTGGCCGGAACGCGGTTCGTAGGCCGCCGGCGGCTCGCTCGATACGGGCTTGTCCTGCGCCTGGGACAGGCTTGCGAATGACGCGAACAGCACGGCGGAAATGCGGAACAGGGCGGCGGCGGACATCGGCGGGCTCCTTCAGACGGTAGCGGGACTGGTCATGGATTATGCAGCAGGTCCGGCTTGTGTCGCCGGCCGCCGCACCGCGGGCGAAGCGGGTGTGATCAACATCACAGACCGTGCGCTTTCTGCGCAACCGCCCTTCAGCGCCGGGCTGCGCTTAGAGAAACACCGGCGACTCAGGCGCAGGCGGCGTCCAGTCCAGCAGTTCGGCAAGCCGATGGATGACCCATGCGGCTTCGGGCGGCGCGAAACCCGAACCCTCGGCCAGCAGGCCTTGCCTGCATCGCAGCAGAATTTCGGTTTCGCCGAGATTGTCCTTGAAGGCCCAGGCGCGCGCATGTTCGATCAGGGTCTGCGCCATGTCCTCGCATTGCTCGTAGCGCTCAGCCACCACATCGCGCGGTGCGCTCGGCCGCTCGCGCCCGGGCTTCAGATACAAGGCGATGAACGACTGCGGAATCTCGATCTGGTTATCGTCCGACATGGCCTGGCAAACACCTTTCCGTTCGACGCGCAACCGGCGGTCTTGCCCGCCCACGCCATCGCTGGACGCAACGCACTCGCCTGCTCACCCGCGGAGTCCGCCCGGATGAGGCCGGGCGCGTATCAAATCCGCGGCCTTCTCGGCCACCATCAAGGTCGCCGCCAGGGTGTTGGCTGACGGCACCTGCGGCATCACCGAGGCGTCGACCACGCGCAGGCCCTGCAGGCCGCGCACCTGCAGATCGCCATCGACCACCGCCTGCGGGTCGTCCGCGGGGCCCATCTTGCAGGTACCCACCAGATGGTAGGCGGTCGAGCCGCGCCGGCGCGCGAAATCCAGCAGTTCATCGTCGGAGGCCACCGCCGGGCCGGGCAGGATCTCGCCGCCGAAGTAGGGCGCCATCGCCGGTGCGGCCATCAGGCGGCGCGCCAGTTTCAGCGCACTCAGAAGCACCCCTTGATCACGCGGGTCGCTCAGGTAGTTTGGCTGAACCAGCGGCAAGTCTGCCGGGTCGGCCGAGCGCAGGTGAACATGGCCGCGACTCTCCGGGCGCTGCTGGCGCGCGCCGCAACTCATGCCGGGAAAGTCGTCGAGCGCGTAGGCACGGCCCTCCTTGTAGCTGCCCGGGGTGAACAGCACCTGGATATCGCCACGCTGCAACTCCGGCCGCGATTTCCAGTACACATGCACCATTGACGGGCTCAGGGCGATGATGCTGGGCCGCCCCGCCAGCCAGCGCGCAATTTCGAGGCCGAGCCGCCAGCCGCGCGAGCGTTCATTGAGGGTGATCGCATTGCGCACCCGCGACACCATGCGCACGGTGAAGTGGTCGCGCAGGTTCTCGCCCACCCCGGGCAGGTCGGCCACCACCTCGATGCCGAGTTGCCGCAGCCGCTCCGCCGGCCCGATACCAGACAGCTGCAGCAGCTTCGGCGAGTTGAGGGTGCCTGCGCACACGATCACCTCGCGGCGCGCGCGCACCTCGCGTCGCGCGCCGCCCTGCGCATAGCGCACACCGACCGCGCGCCGGCCTTCCAGCATGATGCTGCCGGCCTGCGCCGCGACGCGCATGTCGACGCCGCCGCGGCGGATCGCAGGATGCAGGAACGCATCGGCGCAGCTGACCCGCCGGCCGCCGAAGATGTTGCGCTGGAAATAACCGGCACCCTCCTGGTGCGCGCCGTTGCAATCAGGGTTGCGCGGAATGTCGAGTTCACCGGCACCTGCGATAAACGCCTCGCACAAGGCCGGGCGCCAATCCGGATCGGTAATCGGCAGCGCCCCGCTGCGGCCGCGCAGGCGGTCGTCGCCGGCCCCGACCCGGCGTTCCGAGCGCATGAAGTACGGCAACACGTCGGCATAGCCCCAGCCGTCGTTGCCGGCCGCCGCCCAGTCGTTGAAATCATCGGCCTGGCCTCGACTGTAGACCAGCCCGTTCAAGGAACTCGAGCCGCCGACGATGCGTCCCTGCACGATCCTGATCTCACGGTTCGCGGTCGCCGCGGCGGGCACGCTGCCGTATTGCCACAGCAGCGCCGGGTTGTAGAGGAGCTTCACGAAGCCGGCCGGAATTCGCACGTAACGGCTGCTGTCGGCCGCACCGGCTTCGAGCACGCAAACGGTTGCGTGCCGGTCCTCGCTCAGACGATTGGCCAGGAGCGACCCGGCCGGCCCCGATCCCACCACCACGTAGTCAAAAATGTCGGACACAGGGCTCATAATGGAACAGTTTACTTTGTTGCCGACAGCCCTCCGCGGCGCTCGACGCCGAAAATCACCCATGCTTGAACTGACCAACATCGACCTCGCCGGCGATCCCCTGGCTGCGCAATATGTCAAGGCAGAGACCGTGTCGGTCATCTTCGCGCAGCAGGCGGGCGAGTTGGCGAGCCTTGAAGGGCCGAACCGATACCAGTCCGGCGACGCCTTGATCCGCGGCACCACCGGCAGTCGCTGGAGCGTCGCGCGGGCGCGCTTCGACGCGCGCTATCAGGCCGTGGCGCCGCTGCGGCACGGGCAGGACGGCCAATACGTGGCCAGACCGATCCCGGTGCTTGCCCGGCAGTTCGCCGAACCGTTCAGCGCCGCCCGCTCGAGCGGTGGCGATGTACTGCGCGGCGGTGCCGGCGACTGGCTGCTGCAATATGGCCCCGGCGACCACGGTGTCGCCGCGCATCAGCGTTTCATGCAGATCTACACCAGGGTCGCGTAAAGCGGCCACTCCCCGTAGCCGCTACCGCCCCCTGAACCGACCATGCTGAGAAACGTTCTTGCCCTGCTCACCGGCACTATCGTCCTGATTCTGGGATTCGTGTTCTCGCTGGTCTTCATCGCGATTTTTTTGGTGCTTGGCCTCATGGCAGGCGGCTTTTTCTGGTGGAAGACACGCAAGCTGAGGAAAGCAATGCGCGAACAGGCGGGCAAACAGGCGCCCGGCGGCCGGGTGATCGAAGGCGAGGTCGTGGTGGTCGACGAAGCCGCGCCGGGTACGCTGCAACGCCTGCCGCGCGACCCGCCGGCGCCGTAGTCCGTCCGTTAGTTGAGCCGGATCCCGGCCGCGCGAATCACCCGGCCCCACTTGTCGATCTCGCTTTGCAGGTAGGTCGCGAACTGCGCCGGTGTCCCGCCCGCAGGTTCCACGTTCAACTGCTCGAAGCGCTCGCGCAGTTCCGGCTTGGCCACACTGGCGACGACCCCGGCATGCAGGCGCTCGATGATCGCGCGCGGGGTGCCGGCCGGCGCCAGCAGGCCCTGCCACAAAACCACCTCGAAGCCCGGCAATCCGGACTCCGCCACCGTCGGCACCTCA
>JANPGJ010000030.1:0-5297 GCA_031423955.1 Burkholderiales bacterium | reverse complement strand
GTCGGCCAGGGGAAAGGCGAAAGCCGACCTGTTCGGGGTGATCGTGTTTCTCTACCCGATGATGGGGTTTCTGTTCTGGTGGAGCCTGCCCGGTGTGCAGCGCTCGTGGCGCCTGCTGGAACGTTCGCAAACCAACGATGGCCTGCAGTTCGTCTACCTGATGAAAACGGTGATCCCGGTGTTTTGCGTGCTGGTGATGATCCAGGGTTTGTCGATGGCGATCCGCGCCTTGCTGGTGCTCAAGCGCGGGGAGCAGGTCAATGGATAGCCACGTGATCGGCGAGATTCTCGCCGTCTGCATGTTCGCCGGCCTGATCGGCTTCATGCTGCTGGGTTTTCCGGTGGCCTTCGCGCTTGGCGGCGCCTCGCTGGCGTTCGCCGGCTTGGGCATCCTGTTGGGCGCCTTCGACACGCCCCTCCTGGCCGGCGCCTTTGGCCGCACCTATGATGCGATCACCAACGACGTGCTGATCTCGATCCCGCTGTTCGTCTTCATGGGTACCGTGCTGGAACGTTCGAAGATCGCCGAAGACCTGCTCACCACCATGGGCCAGGCCTTTGGCAAGCTGCCCGGCGGACTAGGCTATTCGGTGGTGATCGTCGGCGCCCTGCTGGCCGCTTCCACCGGCATCGTCGGTGCCACGGTGGTCACCATGGGCCTGATCTCCTACCCGGCGATGATGCGTGCGGGCTACCACCAGCCGCTGGTGGCCGGCATCATCACCGCCTCCGGCACCCTGGCGCAGCTGATTCCGCCGTCGACCGTGCTCATTCTGGTCGGCACCTTCATGCAGGGCGCCAACGTGCAGGTGCAGGCGGCCAAGGGAAATTACGCCGCCGACCCGGTGACGGTGGTCGAGATTTTCGTGGCCGCGATCATTCCCGGCCTGCTGCTTGCCGGCAGCTACCTGCTGTGGGTGGTGTATATCGCCTGGCGCCATCCGGAGCGGGTGCCGCCGCTGGACATCAGTGACGAGGAGCGCCGCACTTTCAAGATGCGCATCCTCAAGGTGATGATTCCGCCGTTGCTCCTGATCGTCGCCGTGCTGGGTTCGATCCTCACCGGTTTTGCTACCGCCACCGAGTCGGCCACCGTCGGCGCGGTCGGTGCACTGGTGCTGGCGGCGTTCAACCGGCAGGTCAATATCGGCATGCTGCGCTATGCCTGCCGCGCCACCATGAGCATGAGCGGCATGATCTTCCTGATCCTGATCGGTGCGGCGATCTTCTCGCTGGTGTTTCGCGGTCTGGGCGGTGAAAAGCTGGCTGATGATGTGTTCTCGCAGTTGCCCGGCGGTGCCGCCAGCGCCACTTTCGTGGTGCTGTTCATGATGTTCATTCTCGGATTCTTCATCGACACCTTCGAGATCATTTTCATCATCGTGCCGATCTTCGCGCCGGTGCTGTTGAAACTCGGCGTCGACCCCTTGTGGCTGTCGGTGATGATGGGCGTGGTGCTGCAAACCAGTTATCTCACCCCGCCCTTCGGCTACGCGATTTTCTACCTGCAGGGCACCGCCCGCGACCTGCCGGTGCAGCAGATCTACCGAGGGGTGGTGCCGTTCATCGCCCTGCAGGTGCTGTTCATGTTCGTGTTGTGGTTCTTTCCGAAGATCGCCACCTGGCTACCCACCGTCCTGTTCTGAATCACCGGCAGTTTCCTTTCACGCAGCAACTCTCATCACGGAGGCTTCACCATGGATAGACGCAAAGCCCTGAAACTCACTGGCACAGGCGGGTTGGGCGCGATTCTCGCCGCCGGCATGGCGCCGGCCTTCTCGCAGGGCAAGAAGGAATGGCGCATGCAGCAGACCTGGGGCAAGACCGCACCAGGCCTGGCGCGCGGCGGCAATGTGTTCGCCGAGTACGTGACCAAGGCCTCCGGCGGGTCGCTCACGATCCGCGAGTTCAGCGGGGGCGAAATCGTGCCGCCGTTCCAGACCATGGATGCGGTGGCCAACGGCACCTTCCAGATGGGCTACGGCTACGTCACCTACTGGGCCGGCCAGATTCCGGCGATGAACTATCTCGGCACCCTGCCCTTCGGCTTGACTGCCCAGGAGCACAACGCCTGGTTCTCGCATGGCGGCGGCAATGAGCTGGCCGAAAAGCTGTATGGCAAGCTGGGCGTGAAATTCTTCTCCGCGGGCAACAACCCGATCCAGCCCGCCGGCTGGTACAACAAGGAGATCAAGGCCATGAGCGATTACAAGGGCCTGAAAATGCGCGTCGGCGGGCTTGGCGGCAAGGTGCTGCAGGCGATGGGCGGAACCCCGGTGTCGATGCCGCTGGGCGAGGTGCCGCAGGCGATGCAGGCCGGCGCCATCGACGCCATCGAGTTCGTCGGACCGGTCGCCGATCTTTCAGTGGGTCTGCACAAGGTGGCGAAGTTCTACTACTGGCCGGGCTGGCTGGAGCCCTCGGGCCCGTATGACATTTTCATCAACGAAAAAGCCTGGGCGACGCTCAGCCCGGCCGAGCAGGAAATCATCCGCGTCGGCGCCAAGTATGCGGCTCTTGAAATGATGAGCAACTACTGGGCGCGCAACGCGCAAGCCTTCAACCAGATGGTCGGCGAACTCAAGGTGCAGGTACGGCAGATTCCCGACGACGCGCTGCGCCAGATGGCCGAGGTGTCGTGGAAAGTGATCGAGGCCGAAGCCAAGGACGCCGACTCCAAGGAAGTGCTGGCCTCGGTGATGAAGTTCCGCCGCGACATCCTGCCCTACATGCGCCTGTCGGAATACGACTTCATGCGGGTGCGCAACCTGGTCAAGTTCGGCTGAACACGGCAGTATCATTCGGGCGGCCGCGGCGTTCGTCGCGGCCGCTTTGTCGTCTGCTTTTCAGTCTAGACTGACGCAGGTTCCCCGCCCATCAAGGAGACGCAACCATGCCAAAACCGCTATACGAGCCGAAGAGCGGGTCGCCGCTGTCGGTCGACCCCAAGGTCTACGGCCCGATCGCCAGACAGACCGCCAGCCGCACGCTGCAATCAAGCTTCGTGGTGCCGATCCGCTCCGGACGTTCATGGACCATGCGTGCCGGCCAGGTGTGCCGGCTGGTGCTGATCGAAGGGCCGCAGGTGGTCGACCTGAACCTCTGGCAGCAGACCAACCCGCGCGAGAAATTCTGGGCCTCGCGCACCAAGCAACTGCACGGCGCGCACATGCATGTCGGCGACCGTTTCTGGTCGGTGCTGCCGTTCCTGCGGCCGATGGCCACCGTCACCGCCGACACCGTGAACTACGGCTTCGATGAAGACGGCGCCGGCTGCCACGATTTGCTGGGCACCCGCTGCGATCCCTACATTCACAAGCTCCTGACCGGCGAGGAACTGGACGTCTGCTGCCACTCCAACCTGGTGCGCGCGATCGCCCCGCATCACCTCGGTGAATATGATGTGCATGACGTGTTGAACGTGTTCCAGGTGACCGGCCTGACCAAGGAGCACAACCAGTATTTCGTCAAGCCCTGCCCCGGCAAGAAGGGTGACTATTTCGAATTCATGGCCGAGATTGACCTGTTGTGCGCGATCTCGACCTGCCCGCACGGCGACATGTCGGTGCCGATCTGGGGCCCGAATGCCACCGACCCGCTGAAAGTTTGTCGGCCGCTGGGCGTTGAGGTTTACGATATCGATCCCACGCTGCTGCGCGGCTGGAAATCGCCGGCGCCATCGGACTACGCGGGTGTGCATGGGCTGGTGGCTGCATAGTTTCGATTCGTGATTGCCGTGACATTGAGGATTTCGAGATGAGTGAAGAGCACGGCAAGCCCGGCCAGGGCATCGGCGCCCGCGTCCCGCGCAAGGAAGACTCGCGCCACCTGCACGGGCGCGGCCAGTACGTATCCGACATGGTGCTGCCGGGGCAGATGGAAGTGGCGTTCTTGAGGAGCCCGGTGGCGCATGGCCGCATCCGCGGCATTCGCAAGCCGGCCGGCTCCGAGGGCCGGGTGTTCGTGCGTGAAGACCTGGTGGAAGCGAAGGACATCGCCTCGCCTTCCGGCCTGCCGACCTACAAGCTGTCGTCGCAGCCGCCGCTGGCGCGCGGCAAGGTGCGCTTCGTCGGCGAGCCGGTGGTGATGTGCGTGGCGAAAACCCGCGCCGAGGCCGAGGACCTGTCCGAACTGGTGGAACTCGACATCGAGGAGTTGCCGGCGCTGGTTGATTCGGACGCCGCGCGGCTCGAGAAATCGGTGCGCGTGCATGAAGACTGGGACGACAACCTGTTCCTCACGCTGTCGGTCGACAACGATTTCGAGGCGCTGTCGAAAAAGGCCAGCGTGGTGGTCAAGCGCGATGTCGAACTGTCGCGCCAGGCGATGGTGCCGATGGAAGGCAAGGCGGTGGTGGCGCACTGGGACGAGCGTGCCGACATGCTGGTGATGTATTACTCGACGCAGACCCCGCACATCGTGCGCACCGGCATCGCGCAGTTCCTGGGGCTCGACGAAGGCCAGGTGCGGATCATCGCGCCGGATGTCGGCGGCGGCTTTGGCTACAAGGTGATCGTGCATCCCGAAGAACTGGCAGTGGCCTGGCTGGCGATGAAGTACCGCAAGCCGTTTCGCTGGATCGAAGACCGGCGCGAGCACCTGGTGTCCGGCGCCAATGCGCGCCAGCACCGCTATCGGCTCACCGCTTACGCAGATGACAAGGGACGGCTTCTGGCGCTCGATGCCGAGATCACGATCGACGGCGGCGCCTATTCGAACTGGCCGTTCACCATCGGCCTGGAGCCGGGCCAGGCGATCAGCAACCTGCCGGGCCCCTACGACTTTCGTGGCTACCGCTGCACTACCTATTGCGTGGCCACCAACAAGCCCGGATTCATGCCCTATCGCGGCGTGGCGCGTACCGGCGTGTGCTTCGCGATGGAATTGCTGATCGATGCAATCGCGCGCGCGGTCGACATGGACCCGTATGAAGTGCGCATGAAGAACCTGGTGCGCCCGGAGCAGATGCCCTACGACAACGTGGTCAAGAAGCACTACGACAGCGGCAACTATCCCGGCGCGCTGTCGCTGGCGCGCGAAAAGTTCGATGCCGACAAATGGCTGGCGCGGCAGGAAAAAGGCGAGGCCGACGGCCGCAAGATCGGCATCGGCTTCGCCAGCTATTGCGAACAGTCGGCGCATGGCACAAGCGTGTTCGCCTCCTGGGGCCTGCCGCTGGTGCCCGGTTACGACCAGGCTGCGGTGAAGCTCACGCCGGATGGCGGGCTGGAAGTGCGGGTCGGCGTGCATTCGCATGGCCAGGGCATGGAGACCACCTTCGCGCAACTGGCCCACGA
>JANPGJ010000029.1:0-7725 GCA_031423955.1 Burkholderiales bacterium | reverse complement strand
CTCTTGGCCAGTGCATCGGCACCGATGGTGGCACCGGCGCCCGGCTTGTTGTCGACCGTCACGCTTTGCGCCAGACGCGCGCCGAGGCGCTCGGCGAACAGGCGGGAAACCGTATCGACCCCGCCGCCGGGCGGGTACGGTGCAATCAGCTTTACCGGCTTGGCCGGCCAGGCCTGAGCCAGGGCGCTGGCGACCGGGTACAAAGCGGCGAACGGCAGGCAGGCAATGGCACAGAGCGCGGCGCTCACGCCGCGTCGTTTGAATACGGGCATCAAGACTCCAGGGATTGGGGCGACTGCGATTTCAGGCGTTGACGAAACGGTTGCGGCCACTGCGATCGACGCCGCGCAGCAGGAAAATCTGCCGATTCGAGTGATCCGTCGTGGTGATGCTCTGCGCCTTGGCGCGCGCGATGTCGCGATCGAACAAGCTGGTGGTCGGCATGAAGCGCATGGTCATGCCGCGCCGCGATTTGGGTGAGGTGTTGGGCTCGGAGCCATGCAGCAGGTAGACGTCGTGCAGCGAAATCTGCCCGGCCTTGAGCACGATATCGACCGCCTTCGATTCGTCGTACTCGCTCTGATCAAGCTCCTGGGTCAACGTGACATCCCCTGCCGCCACCTTGTTGTGGCGCTTCAACGCGCGTTCCTTGTGCGAACCGCGAATCACCCGCAGGCAGCCGTTTTCCAGCGTCGAATCATCGATCGCCAGCCACGCGGTGCAAGTGGCCAGCGGCCGGATCGGCCAGTATTCGCCATCCTGGTGCCAGGGCGTGCGCTTGCCGTTGCCGGCCGGCTTGGCAAAAAAACTCATGTTCCAGAGCGCGATGTCGGACCCAATCAACTGCTCGACCATGTCGAGGATCTCGCGGTTCGCGCCGTAATCAGCAAAGCCGGGGTCGTGGTCGAACAGTGCCGGGCAGTAATCGCGAAACTCGGGATGGCCGGCGAGCAGGGCGGTATGGCGCGCCTTGATCGATTCCAATACGTCGCTCGGCACCCGGAAGTCGGGCACCACATAGCCGTCTTCGTGATATTGGGCGATTTGGTCCTGGGTCAGCATGGGAGTCTCCGGGAAGTCTTTTTGTCCGCTGGCATCTTAACGCGCCACAGCGCCGACGCCTAGCAGCCCTTGGGCCGCGGCAAACGTCGGCGAAATGTCGATCCGGGCACCCCTGTCCAATGGGCAACCGCCAGCGCGACTGGTATCCAGCGTCAACACTCGAAATGCTGCGTAGCAATAATTTGGGTTGACAAAAATCAATCGATTGATTTAAAGTTCAATCGATTGATTTTTTCAACCCATTCAGCCAGCATTCAATGAACGCCATTGCCACCCAAGCCTGGTCGCGCCCGGAAGATGAGCATCCCCGCAATAAGTTGGTGCTCGCTGCCCTTAAGCTCTTTGCTGAGAAAGGTTTGGGTGGGGCATCGACGCGCGACATCGCCGACGCGGCAGGCGCCAACGTGTCGGCGATCCGCTATTATTTTGGTGACAAGGCCGGCCTGTATCGCGCCGCATTCACCGAACCGTTGAACGAGTACCCCGAGCAAGGCTGTGCCGATATCGATCTGAGCCTGCCTTTGCACGATGCATTGCAGCATTTTTTCGCCGATTTTTTGGCGCCACTCAAGCATGGCGAATCAGTGCGCCTGGTGATGAAGCTGCATTTCCGCGAAATGATCGAGCCCACCGGGGCATGGGAACAGGCGATCGAAGCGGAAATCAAGCCGCAGCACGCCGCCATGGTGCGCCTGTTGCAGCGGCGTTTCGACATTTCAGAGGCCGATCTCGACGTTCAGCGACTGGCCTTCGCCATCGTCGGCATGGCGGTGCAGTACTACGTTGGCCTTGACGTGGTGACGGCGATCGCACCGGCGGTCCTGGCCGATGTCGAGGCGATCGACACTCTGGCCCTGCGTCTGGCGGGCTATGCCGCGGCGATGATCGAAGCCGAAGCTGCGCGCCGGCGCATCGATTCGCGATGAGGCCGCTGACGATGCATTCGCTACACACCGGAAACATGGCGCGAGCCGATCGACGCCAACTGCTGGTCGCGCTCTTTGCCACGCTGCTGCTCGGCGGTTGCGCCCTCAATCAGGGGTTATTCACCACGCTCGGGCCCAACTACGAGGCTCCCGCGGCCCCTGTGACACGCTGGCATGCGCCGGTGGCGGCACCGGGAACCCCGCAAATCCTGGCGCACGGTGGCAGCACCGAGGCACTCAAGAGCTGGTGGCAGCAGTTCGACGACCCGGTGCTGATCGAACTGCTGGGTGCGGCACAACGCGCAAGCGCCACCTTGGCGCAGGCCGCCGCACGCATCGAGCGCGCCCGTGCCGACGCGGTGGCAGCCAATGTCGCCGGCAGTCCGTCGCTCGACGCCACCGCTGGCGCCAACCGCTCGGCATTTTCCTTCGGCGGGCCGGCGGTGTTGCGCAGCCAGGCGCAAGTCGGCCTGCAGAGCAGTTGGGAAATCGACCTGTTCGGCGGCCTTGCACGGCAACGCGAAGCGGCGCGCGCGCAACTTGAATCGAACATCGCCGCCTGGCATGACGCACGGGTGGCGCTGGCCGCCGAAGTCGCCACCGCCTACCTGAATTTCCGTTTCTGCGAAATGCAGATCACGCTGGCCGCAGCCGACGGTGCATCGCGTGCCGAGACCGCCCGCCTGACCGGCATCGCTGCCGGTGCCGGACTGCAGGCGCCGACGACGCTCGCCCTGGCGCGTGCCAGTGCCGCCGACGGCGCCGCCGCGCTGGCTCTGCGGCGCATTGAATGCGAAATCAACATCAAGGGGCTGGTGGCGCTGACGGCCGAGGACGAGACCGACCTGCGTGCCCGCCTGACCGCAGCACCGTCGCTGGCGGCGCGTCTGCCGCGACCGGCGCGCTTCGACATAGACAGCGTGCCGGCCGCCGCCCTGGCGCAACGACCGGACATCGCGGTCGCCGAGCGCGATCTGGCGGTGGCGAGTGCCGACATCGGGGTGCGGGAGGCGGATCGCTATCCACGCCTGACGCTGGCCGGCAACATCACCCCGACCCGCTCGCGCCTGGACGGCAGCCCGACCATCAGCGTGACCACCTGGTCGATCGGCCCGTCGCTGACCCTGCCGCTATTCGACGGCAATCGGCGCGCCGCCAATGTCGATGCCGCCCGTGCCCAGTACGGCGCTGCCGAGGCCGTCTTTCGGGCCCGCGTGCGCAGCGCCGTGCGCGAAGTCGAAGAAGCCCTGGTCAGGCAGGCCGGCGTGGCCGAACGCCTGAACAGCACCCGCGCCGCCGCCGCCGGCTATCGCGAAAGCCTTGAAGGCGCGCGCAATCGCCAGCGCGCCGGACTCGGCAGCCTGATCGAACTCGAAGACGCACGGCGCACCTCGTTTGCCGCCGACGGCGCTGTCGCCGCTCTCGAATACGAAGGCGTCAGCGCCTGGATCGCCCTGTACCGCGCGGTCGGCGGCGGCTGGGACGGCAAGCTCGATCTGGCGCACAAGCCGGCGCGGCAACCATGACTTCAACCATGAAACACACCATGTCCAAATTCCCGGCAGCCGTCCTCCTGTGCGGCGCCCTGACCTGCGGTTACTCGCTGGCGCAGGATAAAGCCGCTGCGGATCCGGCAGCCAAGGCGGCGTCCGCCAAGCCAGGCAAACCAGCCCTGAGTGTCACCCTGGTGCAGCCGCTATCGCGTGAAGTACCGCTGCGCCTGGCTGCCAACGGCTCGGTCAACGCCTGGCAGGAAGCTATTCTGGGCGCCGAGTCCAACGGCCTGCGCCTGCGCGAAGTCCGCGCCGAGGTTGGCGATACGGTCAAGCGCGGCCAACTGCTGGCGGTGTTTGCCGCCGAGACGATTGCCGCCGATCTGGCGCAGGCACGCGCCTCGGTCGCCGAGGCCGAAGCCACCCTGGCCGAAGCGACTGCCAACGACCGCCGTGCGCAGTCGATCGCCGGCAGCGGCGCCTTGTCGGCCCAGCAGGTGGCGCAATACGCCACCGCCGAAAAAACCGCGCAGGCGCGACTGTCGCTGGCGCGGGCGCAGTTGAGCAGCCAGCAGTTGCGCCTCGACCACACCCGGGTGACCGCCAGCGACGACGGCATCATCTCGGCGCGCAATGCCACGCTTGGCGCGGTGGTGCCGCAGGGCCAGGAACTGTTTCGCCTGATCCGCAAGGGACGCCTCGAATGGCGCGGCGAGGTCACCGCCACCGAACTGGCAAGGCTCAAGCCCGGGCTGGCGGTGGCCATCAGCGCCGCCGGCGTCGGAACGATCGAAGGGCGCTTGCGGGTGATCGGCCCGACCGTCGACGCAGTCACCCGCAATGCCCTGGTGTATGTCGACCTGCCGGATGCGACCAGGAAGGGCTTCAAGCCGGGCATGTTCGCGCGCGGCGAATTCGCGCTCGGCGGCAGCAGCGGCCTGACCGTACCGCAGGATGCGCTGGTGCTGCGCGACGGCTTCAGCTACGCCTTTCGCGCCGGCCCGACCCGGGACGGCACCGCCAAGGTGGCAAGGGTGAAGCTCGAACTCGGGCGGCGGGTGGAGGACCGGGTGGAAGTGATCGCCGGCCTCGCCGCGACCGACCGCATTGTCGCCACCGGTGTGACCTTCCTGGCTGACGGCGACCTGGTGAAGGTCGTCAAATGAACGTCTCCGCATGGTGCATCCGCAACCCGGTTCCGGCCCTGATGTTCTTTGTGCTGCTGACCTTCGGCGGCGCACTGTCGTTCTCGGCCATGAAGGTGCAGAACTTCCCGGACCTCGACCTGCCGACCATCAACGTCAGCATCGCCTTGCCCGGGGCTTCGCCGGCGCAACTGGAAACCGATGTCGCGCGCAAGATCGAAAATTCGGTGGCCACCCTGCAGGGCTTGAAGCATGTCTACACCAAGGTGCAGGACGGCAGTGTCACCATCACCGCCGAGTTCCGGCTCGAGAAACCGGTGCAGGAAGCGCTCGACGATGTGCGCTCGGCGGTCACCCGGGTGCGCGCCGACCTGCCGGGCGACGTGCGCGATCCGATTGTCACCAAGCTCGACATCGCCGGCTCACCGATCCTCGCCTACACCGTGGCCTCGAGCCGGCTCGATGAAGAAGGCCTGTCCTGGTTTGTCGAGGACACCATTGCCAAGCGCCTCTTGCTGGTGCGCGGCGTCGGCGCGGTCAGTCGTGTCGGCGGGGTGACGCGCGAGATCGGCATCGCGCTCGATCCGGCACGGCTGGCTGCGTTTGGCATCACCGCAGGTGAAATCTCGCGCCAGTTGAAACAAATTCAGCAGGAAGCCGGCGGCGGCCGTGTCGATATCGGCAGTGCCGAGCAGGCCGTGCGCACCCTCGGCAATGTCCGCTCGGCCGACGAATTGAAACGCATCGAACTGGCATTGCCAGGCGGCCGCCGCGCGCGCCTCGATCAGCTGGCGAACGTCACCGACGGCATCGCCGAACCGCGTTCGCTGGCCTTGCTCAACGGCAAACCGGTGGTTGGTTTCGAGGTCACACGCAGCCGCGGCGCCAGCGAGGTGGAGGTCGGCGCCGGGGTGCGCAGCGCGCTGGCCGAGCTGCGCGCCGCCGATCCGGAACTGAAGATCGACGAGGCCTTCGACTTCGTCACCCCGGTGGCCGAGGAATTCGACGGCTCGATGCTGCTGCTCTACGAAGGCGCGATCCTGGCGGTGATCGTGGTGTTCCTGTTCCTGCGCGACTGGCGCGCCACCTTCGTGTCGGCGGTGGCACTGCCGCTGTCGGTGATCCCCGCCTTCATCGGCATGCACTATCTGGGCTTTTCGCTCAACGTGGTGACCCTCCTTGCGCTGTCACTGGTGGTCGGCATCCTGGTTGACGATGCGATCGTCGAGGTGGAGAACATCATGCGCCACCTGCGCATGGGCAAGTCGCCGTTCCAGGCGGCGATGGAGGCGGCCGACGAGATCGGCCTGGCGGTGATCGCCACCACCTTCACCCTGATCGCGGTATTCCTGCCGACCGCCTTCATGAGCGGGATCGCCGGCAAGTTCTTCAAGCAGTTCGGCTGGACCGCCTCATTGGCGGTGCTGGCCTCGCTGGTGGTCGCACGCATGCTCACGCCGATGATGGCGGCCTACATGCTCAAGGCGACCAGCGACCGCATCGAGCAGGACGGCCGGGTGATGCGCACCTACATGCGGATGGCCGCCTGGTGCCTCAAGCATCGCTGGATCACGATGATCGCCTCCGCAGCTTTTTTCCTGGGTTCGGTGGCGCTGATTCCGCTGCTGCCAACCGGATTCATCCCGCCGGATGACCTGTCGCAAACCCAGGTGCATGTGGAGTTGCCGCCAGGCTCGACCCTGGCGCAAACTCGGGCGGCCGCCGAACGCGCGCGCACCCTGATCACCCCGGTCAAGTACGTGAAGAGCGTCTACACCACCATCGGTGGCGGCGCCGCCGGCAGCGACCCGTTCGCCCCGCAGGGCGCAGCCGAGGTGCGCCAGGCCACCCTCACCGTGCTGCTCGACGCGCGCACCGAGCGGCCGCTGCGCAAGCAGGTGACCGAACGGCAACTGCGCGAAGCACTGGCGGAGTTGCCCGGGGTGCGCACCAAGGTCGGCCTGGGCGGCTCGGGCGAGAAATACATCCTGGTGCTGACCGGCGACGATCCGCAGGTGCTGGCCGCGACCGCACTTGAGGTCGAGCGTGACCTGCGCACCCTGCAGGGGATCGGCAGCGTGGCCTCGACCGCGGCGCTGATCCGTCCCGAACTGTCGGTACGCCCCGACTTCGCGCGCGCCGCCGACCTGGGCGTGACCACCGCGGCGATCGGCGAGGCGCTGCGCATCGCTACCATCGGCGACTATGACGTGGCGCTGCCAAAGCTCAACCTGCCGCAACGCCAGGTGCCGGTGGTGGTCAAGCTTGAGGCGGCGGCGCGCAAGGACCTGCGCCTGCTGGAACGCCTGACGGTGGCGTCGTCGAAACCGGAGGTCGGCGCAGTGATGATCGGCCAGGTGGCAAGCCTGGAACTGGGCAGCGGGCCGGCGGTGATCGACCGCTATGACCGCGCACGCAATGTCAACTTTGAAATCGAAGTCGCGGGCACACCGCTGGGCGACCTGACGGCGGCGGTGAAGGAACTGCCGTCGATCCGCAACCTGCCGGCCGGGGTCAAGCAGATCGAAATCGGCGACGCCGAAGTGATGGGTGAACTGTTTGAGAGCTTCGGCCTGGCGATGCTGACCGGCGTCCTGTGCATCTACATCGTGCTGGTGCTGCTGTTCAAGGACGTGCTGCAGCCGGTGACGATCCTGGCTGCGCTGCCGCTGTCCCTCGGCGGCGCGTTTGTTGCGCTCCTGGTCACCGGCAAAAGCTTCTCGATGCCGTCGCTGATCGGCCTGATCATGATGATGGGGGTGGCCACCAAGAACTCGATTCTGCTGGTCGAGTACGCGATCATGGCGCGGCGCGATGGCCGCAGCCGGCTCGAGGCCTTGCTCGACGCCTGTCACAAGCGGGCGCGGCCGATCATCATGACCACCATCGCCATGGGCGCCGGCATGATGCCGCTGGCGCTGGGCTGGGGTGCCGATCCGAGTTTCAGGTCACCGATGGCGATTGCGGTGATCGGCGGTTTGATCACCTCGACCTTATTGAGTTTGCTGGTGGTGCCGGCGGCGTTCACGATTGTGGACGACTTCGAGCATTTTCTGAAGCGGCAGGTGAACCGGCTGCGGGGCAAGCCGGCGGTGGCGC
>JANPGJ010000028.1:0-6533 GCA_031423955.1 Burkholderiales bacterium | reverse complement strand
CCATCCTCGAGTTGCCGCGCTGCCATGTCGGGATGCTGCAGCGCCACCGAGGCGAAGGCGACAAAGCGGTCCGGGTGCGCGGCGCAGGCTTCCGCCAGCTTTTCGTTCTGGATCCGGATCACCGCCTCGGCAACTTCACGTTCCGCCGAGTACCAGAACGGGTTGATCGACAAGGCCTGCATGTCAATGCCCTGCGCGTCCATGGTGGCCAGGCGCTGGTTTACGCCGGTGCCCATGTGCAGGTCGGCCAGCAAAGGCGGGCCATCCATCTTTAGGCCCGGAACGGACATCGCCTCCGGCACCGCGCAATGCGCGTGCACGTCGACGACCCGCACGCGCTTGCCGGCGACCATGGCCGCGCGGCGCCCGGTCAGCGGGCCGGCAGTGTTGCCGTCCTTGAGGTCGCAACCCACAAAGCTCACGCCGGCCGGCGTGCTGGCGGGCGTGCCCTGATTGGGGTGGTGTTCAGTGCTCATTGTCTTCTCCCGGTGTGTTGTTTCGATCGATGAGCAGCCTACCACAGGCTTTTTGCAGCCGATCCGCAACGACGCTACGGGCGCCAGGCAATCACCCGAATCGGCGTCGGGTTGTAGTCGTTCACCGGGTTGTTGATCTGCGGGCAGTTTGATATCACCGCCAGCGCGTCGTGCTCCGCACGCAGGTCGACGTAGTCGCCCGGCCTGGAAATGCTGGGCCCCATGTCCATGTCGCCGTTTTCGCCCACCGGCACGTACATGAAGAAGTTGACGTTGGCAACCAGGTCCTTTGGCCCGAGATTGACGCGGCCAAGCTCGCGCAAAAAATTGTCGCGGCAGTTGGGCTGATAGCCCACGCCGTAGCGGAATTTGTTGAGGGCGGCACTGCAACAACCGCCGATCGTGTCGTGCTTGCCGCAGGTGTCGGCGACGATGGTGAAGAGAGGCGTGAGTCCCACGCTGTAGAGAACAGTACCCGTCGACAGGAAGATACCGCCCTGGTTGATCTTCATGGTGTCGGCCGCGGCATAGCGGTCGGAGTAGTCGTGGGCGTTGTAGCAAAGGAAGTCAACCGCCTGCTTGCCCTCCAGATCGACAATTCGCAACATCTCGCCTTTGGCAATCGTGCGGCTCCACGAGCCTCCGGCTGGAACAACGGTGTCTTCGACAAGCGTGCCTTGGTTGGCTTCGTGGGGTTTGGCGGTGGTCATGGATTTTCAGGTTCGTCCGTAGAGGGCTTGAGTTGCGTGACGGGCGCGGTGCCTATCAATGCGCTGGATACCGGCATCAGCGACCTCATTCAGAGGGCCATTCCGCCACTGCGGGAGCGGCATCCTAATCCGCTGATTGTCGCAGCCTTCGGGTTCGACGTGGTCGTTCTGGCCCGCCGCCATCCTCTACTTGTGTGTCGCAAGCAATCCCCCGGCGCGCCCTCAAAACCTGCAATTTGAAGAAATGTTCTTCAAATTGCAGGAGCACCTCGCGGCCGACTTGTTGACATCCATGTCAGACATGCATGTTGACGGTCTGGGGTGAGAGGCATACAATGATCCTATACATGCATGTCGGAGTTGCAAGCCTGAGCCGTTTGTTCGCTGAGGCTCGACCAGCCTGACCGAGGCATCGCTCGGGTGTCCGCCAAGAGACTGCCGCGCCGGGTTGCGTGGCCATGGATGGTAGGGGGAGAGACGCATGGCAGGGCGGATGGGCAATGCGGTGACCAAAGTCGAGATCGAGACCGACCTGCAGTCGCGCATCGAAGCGATCGCGGCGCGGCTCTTCATCACGCACGGCTACAACGGCGTGAGTTACCTCGACATCGCGCGCGAATTGGGCATCTCGCACTCCAACATCCACTACTACTTCCGGACCAAGCCGGTGCTGGCCAATGCGGTGCTCGCCAGCGTGGCCAGGGAGACTCTGGCCGCCATGGAGCGCGTGTGGGCGGGGCGCGAGGCGAGCCTGTTCGACAAGTTCGTCGCCATGCGCGGGTGGGCGCACGAGCAGTACCTGCAGTTCAACCCTGGCGGCAAGGGCGGCCGGCTGTGGGGGCTGCTGGCGCGCTTTTCGATGGACGCGGATTCGCTTACCGACGAGATGCGCCGCCTCATTCGCGCCACCTTGCGCAAGATCGAGGAACACATTGCCAGCGGCATCCAGGCCACGGTGGACAAGGGTGAGCTGCGAGCCGATGCGCCGGTGGACGGCATCACCCTGCAAATCGCCAGCCTGATTTCCGCCACCGGACAGGTGACGCGCTTTGCGGCGAGCTTCGATCGGCTGGACGACCTGTTGCGCTGGACCTACCGGGGTATTGCGCTGGCCTATGGTGCGCCGGACCATGCGCCGCGCGAGTGGCCGGCTTTGTCTGGCCGAAAGGCGGGGGCATCCGGTTGAACCAACGCAGCCGTCGCATGAGTGGCGGGCGTGAAGGCAGGGCACAGGAGAAGGAGCGAGACATGCAGTTGACAAGTGGAGTGCGAGCGCAGGCGCGCGCGGCGGTGCGAAGGACCGCCATGGGAGCCGTGGTCGTGGTATTGCTGGGTGCGATGCCGGCCACGCAGCCCCTGGCGCAGGACGCCAAACCCTATCCCGCGCGACAGATCACGCTGGTGGCGCCGTTCCCGGCCGGCAGTGCCACCGACACCATCGCCCGCATGCTGGCCCAAAGCATCAGCCAGGACGCAAAGGTGCCGGTGGTGGTCGAGAACAAGCCGGGCGCGGACGGCAACATCGCGGCCACGCAGGTGGCGCGCGCCGCCGGCGACGGTTACACCGTCTTCATCACCACCAACTCTACCCACGCCGCCAATGTCAGCACCTTCAAGGCGCTGCCGTTCGACCCGAAGGCGGATTTCCTGCCGGTCGGGGGCTTGGTGAAGATTCCGATCATCCTCGCTGTGAAATCCGACTCGCCGGCAGAATCGATTGGCGACTTCATCGCGCGCGCCCGCAGGAGCGTGAAACCGATGACCTTCGGCACCAGCAGCCAGACCGGCCGTGGCGCCGGCGAGGCGATGAAAGTCGCGGCGGGCGTGGATTTGCTCAACGTGCCCTACAAGGGCTCACCGCAAGCCCTGACCGACCTGGTTGGTGGCCAACTCGACAGCGTCTTCGGTGACCCGATCAGCGCCGCCGGCATGGTGAGCAAGGGACTGGTGCGGGTACTGGCGGTGACCAGCGCGGCACGCGTGGCGACCCTGCCGGATGTGCCTACGCTGGCCGAGGCCGGGTTGGTCGATTTCGAGCTGACGGCCTGGGTGGCGATGTTCGTGCCGGCCAGGACACCGCGTGACGCCGTCGAGCGGCTCAATGCGTACGCCAATGCGTTTCTCAAAAGCCCGGCCACTGTCAGGCATTTCGCCGGCATGGGCTCGATCCCGTTCCCGACCACGCCTGAACAATTGGGCTCATTCGCCGACGCGGAGACCAAACGCTGGGCGCGGATTGTCGAGTACGCGAAGATCGAACGCCAGTAAGCTTGCAATCACCCCTGGAGAATTTCATCATGGCCCCTGAATACACGCAACACAGCCCGCGCCCGATCGCCGACAGTGGCGATGCGGGCGGATACGACCCCACCAACTACGGCCATGTCGCACCCGACTGCGCGGGCCTGAATTTCTACGACATCGATCCGAGCCTCAGGGCTTCCCTGCGCGTCAATGCCGAAGCCAAACTGTTCGCCCATTTCGACCCGTGGCTAAAGAATCTGGGCGAGGCGACCGGCGGCGAGCTTGACCGCCTGGCGCGCATCGTCGATCGCAACCCGCCGCAACTCGAACAGCGCGACCGCTACGGCCGCGACCGCGACCGGCTGGAGTACCACCCGGCCTATCATCAGATGGAAAAGATCGGCTTCGAGGATTTCCAGATCCACTCGATGTGCCATGTGCCGGGCGCCCTGGGCTGGGACGGCATGGTGCCGCAGATCATGAAGTTCGCATTCCAGTACCTGTTCGCGCAGTCCGAGTTCGGCATGATGTGCCCGCTCAACATGGGCGATGCGACAGCCCATGTGCTCAAGGCCTTTGGCAGCGAGAAGTTGAAGCAGTACTTCCTGCCAAGGATTCTCTCGAACAACATGTCCGAGATGTGGCGCGCCACCCAGTGGATGACCGAGAAAGCTGGCGGGTCGGACGTCGGCGCGCTGGAAACCGTAGCGCGTTTCGAGGACGGCGCCTGGCGCCTGTATGGCGAGAAATGGTTCGCCTCGCATACCGACGCCCATGTGGCGCTGGCGCTGGCGCGGCCCGAGGGCGCACCGCCCGGCGTCCAGGGCGTCGGCATGTTCGCCGTGCCGCGTTACCTGGCCGACGGCTCGCGCAACAAGTACCGCATCGTGCGCATCAAGGACAAACTGGGCACCCGCTCGCTGGCTTCCTGCGAGGTGGTGTTCGAGGGCGCCCAAGCCTTTGTGGTGGGCCGCCTTGACCAGGGCGTCAAGCAGATGATGGAAGAGGTCAACATGTCGCGCCTGTCGCACGGCGTGCGGGCGGCGGGGCAGATGCGCCGCTGCTACAACGAGGCGATGCAGGTGGCGCGCAACCGCGATGCTTTCGGCACCCCGCTGATCGACCTGCCGCTGATGCGCCGGCAGATCATGAAGATCCTGGTGCCGGCCGAGCAGGCGCTGGCGATTTCGATGCTGGCGGCCGTGCAGTTGGAACTGGCCAATGCGGGCTCGAAGGACGCGCAGCAGGTGGTGCGCCTGGTCACACCGTTGCTCAAGATGCGCGCCTGCCGCGACGCGGTGATCGCCGCACGCTCGGCGCTGGAGTCGCGCGCCGGCAACGGCGTGATCGAGGAATGGGTCAATTCGCGCCTGGTACGCGACGCCCACATCAGCCTGGTGTGGGAAGGCACCAGCAACATCAACGCCATCGACGTGGTGCGGCGCGCCATCGGCAAGGCACGCGCGCATGTGGCGCTCAAGGCCTTGCTGCTGGAGCGCATCGCACAACTGGGCAAGGTGCCGGAGTCCTACCGGCTGCGCCTGACCGCGGCGGTCGACAAGAGCTTCGACTTCGCCGGCCGGGTGGCGGATGCGGCGGACGACGAACACCTGGCGCGCCAGGCCACCAGCGCGCTGTACAACGTCACCAGTGCCGTGATCCTCGCCTGGGAAGGCGCGCAGGCGCACGGCGACCCGCGCAAGCTGCTGGTCAGCCGCTTCGTGCTCGAGCATCGTGTGGAAGCGATCGATCCGCTGGCACCGCCGGATGGTGCATGGGAGCAGCCAGCCTACGACTATCTGTTCAAGGAGGAATGCACCGTCACGCTGGCCGACGTTACGGCATTGGTTGGCGATGCTCGCCCGCGCAAGACGCGGGAGGCAAAAAAGGCAGTGTCGCTCGCGCCAGTGCCCTCGCTCGCCTGATCAGTGCCGCCAGCCGGCTACCGCCCGTGCGCGGCGCGGAACCGCTGCCGGGGTTTCGGATCGCAGTGGAGCGCGATCGGTGCTGGCCTGCCCGGAATGATGCGTTGAATTGATCGGTACCGCGGACGCCAAGAGTCGGTACAAACGGCTCAAGCCGGCGTGGTGATCGCCCCCACCGCCTGGAACAGTCCGCGGATCGACTCGGCCGAAATTCCGCGCGTGATGAACACCAGTCGCGTGCCGTGGTCTTCACTCGGCCAGCGGTCCAGCGTCACCGGCGGGTGAAAGATATGCTGCACGCCCTGCACCACCACCGGCTTGCCTTCGACGTTGACAATGCCCTTGATGCGCAGCATGTCCGGCCCGCGCAGGTTGGTGAGCAACTGCAGGGCGGCAGAAAAGGCGTCCCAGGTGAAGGGTGTATCGAAGCGCAGCGACAGGGTGCCGATGCGTGGGTCGTGGCGGGTGGTGCGCGCGCCGAGATAGCGCTCGCCTTCAGTGGGATCTGCATCGAGTTTCTCGCCAAGGAAACGCAGGGTTGAATCGTTGGCGCGCGCACTGCCGAGGCCCAGGCCGACGAGTTCCGCCGGGGCGATCTCGCCCATCGCAACATGGCGGATGTCGGCCTGTTGATTGATTGCGTGGATGGTGGCTTCAAGGCTGGCGATCTGTTCCGCGCTTGCCAGGTCGCCCTTGGTGATGAGCACGCGGTCGGCCAATGCGACCTGCTTGCCGGCTTCGGGTTGATGTTCCAGCAGGTAGGCGCCGTTGACCGCGTCAACCAGTGTCACCACGCCATCGAGGCGGAATTGCGCCTCCAGCAGCGTGTCACTCACCATGGTCTGTACCACAGGTGCGGGGTCGGCCATGCCGGTGGTTTCGACGATCACCCGGTCGAAATCGGCCATCAGCCCGGCGCGGCGCTGGTTGAACAGTTCGCGCAGGGTTTCCTGCAGGTCGGTGCGCACGGTGCAGCAGATGCAGCCGTTGGCGAGCAGCGAGATGTTCTCGGACGACATCGTGACCAGGTCGTGGTCGATGCCAATCTCACCGATCTCGTTGATCACCACCGCCACCCGGTTCATGTCCGGGTGACGCACCAGTTTCGAGATCAGGGTGGTCTTGCCGGCGCCGAGAAAGCCGGTGATCAGGGTGACCGGCAGCTTGCCGGCGAGTGG
>JANPGJ010000027.1:0-1518 GCA_031423955.1 Burkholderiales bacterium | reverse complement strand
CAGTGCCTTGATCGACTCCGCATTGCGGCGTGCGTCAGACAAATCGCCACCGAGCCCGGTGGGGGTGAGCGGCTCGCGCGTACCCTGCAGCGGCACCATGTTGCGGATCAGCGGTGTCATGGCGAATGCCAGCGGATGCTTGGTGGCGAAGCGCATGCGCTCGGCCTTCGGTTTTTCGCCCAGGTCACCGGCCAGCGCACGGGTGAACAGGTCCGCACGTTTGCTGTTGCGCAGGATCTCGTCGCGCAGCACCAGTGTAGTCGGCTCGGCCACGCGCTTGATGGTTTCCATCGGATAGCGGCCCAGGTGCAGCGGGCGCAATGCCGCTTCAGCGTCCTCCCAGCCGGGGCGGGTGCCGGGCTTGCCCATGTAGGCGTCGGCATTCGGCCAGTCGAGCGACGCATCGGCGGAGATCGGCAAATCGACCGCGAGGTCCATCTCGAGCGTGACAGCGCCCAGGGCGAAGCCGCGGCGCGAGAATGGCAGCGCCAACACGTCCTTCTCCGCGCGTGCCACGCCGGCGCGCTGCGCGAGGGTTTCGAGCGCCACCTGCGTGGCGCCGGCGACATGGCCGCGCGCTGCAAAACCCAGAGTGCGCACATACCCTGCCAGCACTACCGCGACTTCCGCCGCGCGCGCGTCGGTACGCGCCTGGTTGCAGCCTTGAATCCAGGTCGCGCCCGGCTCGCCGGGTTTGGGTTCGCGCCCGAATTCGACCGCGAATACCAGCGCGAAGCCATGGCGCGGCGCGTCCGGTGCTTGCCAGTCGCCAGGTTCGAGCGCGCACACGCCGGCCAGCGTGACATCGAGAAAATATGCCGAGGCCTTGAGGTTGCGAGCGCGCGTACTCAGGTCGTCGGGAATCGGTGCGCGCGCCCGCGCCGGTTCGCCGGCCAGGTATTGGGCGAACAGTGCCTGGTATTCGGCAAGGGCATGGTTGACGCCATCCGGCCCGGCGGCGTGACTGTCGGTCGGTACGCGCGCGACTTGTGGCGCCTCTGCGGCGTCGCGCGCGAGCAACTCGGTGGGCAACATGCCCATGTCGAAATGACGATCGCGGTTGGAGAACAGGCGTGACATGGGTTCGGTGCTTGTGGCGACGGGTCACCATCTTAGTCCGCAGGCTTGATCCCGGCCTCGGCGGCGATCCGGTGCCAGCGCGCCGAGTCCGCAACTACACGCGCGGCGAACTCGCGTGGGCCGGCCGCCGAGGGCTCCAGCGCCATGCGATTGAGCCTTTCACGTAAATCGGAAGAGGCAAGCGCGTGGACGATGGCCGCGCCCAGAGTGTCGTTGATGGCCTGCGGCAGGTTGGATGGCGCCATCATGCCGAACCACTGTTCATACTCCACGCCGGGGAGGCCCGCTTCGGCGAAGGTCGGCACCTCGGGATAATCAGGGTGGCGGCTGCTGCCGGCGGTGGCCAAGAGGCGCAGCTTGCCGGACTTCGCAAAGCCCGCGAGTGTAGGAATGGTGACGGCCAACAGGTCGATGTTGCCGCTGACCAGATCGGTCACG
>JANPGJ010000026.1:0-9259 GCA_031423955.1 Burkholderiales bacterium | reverse complement strand
ACGCGTCCTTGGCCGTGCTCGACGGCCCGCATGGGCTGATGAGCATCGCGCGGCCGGGCCTGGCGGTGGTTGAACTATCCACGCTCGATCCGCAGGTCATGCGCGACATCGGCAGCCGTTACGCGGCCTGCGGCACGGCGTTTTGCGATGCGCCGGTGTTCGGCGCGCCGGTCCATGCGCGTGAAGGCAAGCTCGCCGTGGTGGTCTCGGGCGAAGAGGCGCATTACGATACCGTGCGCGATGTCATCAGCAGCTTCGCGCGGCGGGTCACCTACGCTGGCGCATTGGGTTCGGCCAGCCTCATCAAGGTGATGCAAAACAGCCTGGGACTGGTGCAGATCGTCGCCATCGCCGAGGCATTCGCGGTGTTCGAAGCTGCCGGCGGCGATCCGCATAAATTCCATGAAGCTGTGGTCGGCTGCGGTGGCATGGCGGACTCACCCCTGTTCGCCAAGGTCGGCATCGACTTCGCCGACCACCAGGCCCGGTTCGGCGCGCTGCTGCGCATCGCCGCCAAGGACATCGCCCTGGGCAACAAGATCGCGCAACGCAGCGGCGCACCTGCCGAACTGATCGCCCATGCAGCGGCGCAGTATGAGGCTGCGCTCAATGCGGGTCTGGGCGACGCCGACCAGCTCGCGTTCGCAGCCGCCATGCGCCATCAGCAGGGGTCCGCCGGGTGATCGCGCAGTGACAGTGTTGCGAGCCGCGACGTCGATGCGGCTCGCGCGCGACGCACGAACGCCTGCGCGCGGCAGTCAAGTTAACATCGCACAACACCGCGGTCGGCGCGACCCGGTCCGGCGATTTTTTAGAGTCAACCGATGAAACGCCCCAACATCCTTCTCATCACCTCCGACCAGCAACGCGCCGACTGCTACGGCTTCATCAATCCGGCGCTCAAGACCCCGCACCTCGACCGCCTCGCGCGCGACGGCACGCATTTCCCGGCGGCCATCACACCCAACCTGGTGTGCCAGCCGTCGCGTGCCTCGATTCTCACCGGGCAACTGCCGTTGACCCATGGCGTGTGGGACAACGGCGTCGATCTCGAACCGGCCGTGGGCGAGGCCGGGTTCGCCGGCGCATTGGCGGGCGCGGGCTACGCCACCGCGATGATTGGCAAGGCGCACTTCGCCACCAAGTCCACCTTCGAAGCCACCGGCACGCCGGAAGACCGGTTCAACGGCAAGCTGTATGAGGAAGGCTGGAACGGCCCCTACATGGGTTTCCAGCATGCGGAACTGGCGGTGCTGGGACACTTCAGCCGCCTGCGACCGTGGATGCGCCCGGTGGTCGGCCACTACGAGCGCTGGTTCCTCGAACGCGGTCGTGACGAAGAGGCGCTGGCCCTGTGGAATGCCGCGCTCGAGCCGGAGATCGGCGCGGCGCAAACCTGGCACTCGGCCCTGCCGGCCGCCTGGCACGGCAGCACCTGGACCGCCGATCGCAGCATCGCCTGGCTGCGCGGCCGTGATGCCGACAAGCCGTTCTGCATGTGGGCCTCATTCGGCGACCCGCATCATCCCTTCGATTGCCCGGCGCCGTGGAGCGGCATGTACCGGCCGCAGGACATCGCATTGCCCGAACACCGCGTGCCGGACCTGGAGCGGCGGCCGTGGTGGCACAAGGCCGCGCTCGAAGGCGAACCGCAGCTGGCCGACCCGGTGATGAAGCGTTTCCGCGCCCAGGGCTCGCGCGTGCCGCAGCAAAGCGATGAGCAGTTGCGCCACATGACCGCCAACTACTACGGGATGATCTCGTTGCTTGACCACAACGTCGGTCGCATTCTCGATTGCGTGCGCGATCTCGGGATCGAGCGCGACACGCTGGTGGTATTCACCACCGACCACGGCGAACTGCTCGGCAACCACGGCCTCTACCTCAAGCACCCGATCGCCTATGAAGACCTGTTGCGCATCGGGCTCATCATGCGCGGGCCGGGCGTGGCCGCCGGTGGCAAGGTGAACGAGGTGGTGTCCACCCTCGACCTGGCGCAAACGTTTCAGGAGATCGCGAACGTACCGGCGCTGCTGCCGCAGCAGGGCAGGAGCCTGATGCCCCTGGCCGGCGGCGCCGCCGCGCCGCGCGCGGGCGCATGGAGCGAATGGTATGTGCACCCGTCGCGCTGCGGTGTGGCGCTGAAGCTGCGCACGGTGCGCACCAAAACCCACAAGTGCACATTCGAGCTCGAATCCGGCGCCGGTGAACTCTACGACCTGGTAAACGACCCGCAGGAGATGCACAATCGGTTCGACGATCCGGCATACAAGGGCGTGCGCGAAGAGCTCACGCAGATGATGCGGGCGCGGCCCGGCGCCATTCGCGACCCGCTTGCCGAACCGATAGGAATGGCGTGAATTCGCGTCCATTTCCAGGTCGGCAATTGCTGCAGAACGCAACGGCTGCGCTTGCCTGCCTGATTGGCGTTGCAGTTGCGCAGGCACAGGTCTGGCCAGGTAAACCGATTCGGGTGATCAACGGCAACGCGCCGGGCGGCACGCAGACGGTTGCCGGGGAGGCGTTCGCCAAGGTCGCCGGCATCAAGATGACCAACGTCCCGTACAAGGGCGGCGGGCAAGCTGTGGGTGACCTTGCCAGCGGCCAGGTACCGGTGGGCGTGCTCGGCGCAGCCCCCTGATGCCGCATGCTGCATCCGGGCGTATCGTGATGCTGGCGGTCGCATCGAAAGCGCGTTCTTCCGTTCTGCCGAACGTGCCTACCATGTCCGAAGCCGGGTTCCCCGGTATCGACCTGTCGCAGTGGTTCGCATTGCTCGGCCCCGCCGGCCTGCCGCCGGCGGTTTTAATGCGGCTCTCCACCGAGTTCCAACAGGCACTGGCCGACCCGGATGTGAAACGCAGGTTGGCCGGCGCCGGTCTCGAAGCGGTAGGCGGTACGCCGGAAGAATTCAGACAACGGCTGGCGCAAGAAAGCGCCGTTTGGGCGCGCATTGCCAAAGATGTGGGCCTGCGCGTCGAGTAGGGCGCGGATGCCCCACCTTCCCTGCGAAAATTTGCGCCGGCATGCCCTGACCTATGCGAACACTGGAAGCTCGCACCGGTCATCAATTTTGCCGTCGCTCCGAACAATGGATTTCATTGAATGGGAGAGCAAGGCCATGACCAAACCCAAGCTTTTCGGCATTTCCGGCTCGCGTGCATTGCGTGCGATCTGGGGAATTGAAGAGACCGGCATCGAATACGAACACGTGCCGGTGTCCTACGGCGCGGACTCCAAGGCGGACGACTATCTGGCGGTCAACCCGAACGGCCGCATTCCTGCCCTGATCGACGGCGACCTGACGCTGTTTGAATCGATGGCCATCAACCTCTACCTGACCAAACGCTATGGCGGGGCGCTGTATCCGGCGACGCCGCAGGACGAAGCGCGCGCCTGGCAGTGGAGCGTATGGGCGATCAGCGAGATCGAACCGCTGCAGATGCAGATCGTCGTCCAGATGCTGTTCACGCCCGAAGAGAAGAAGAACCCCAAGGTCATTCCCGGCGCCACCAAGGGTCTGCAACGCCCCCTGCGCGTGCTGGACGCAGCGCTTGCCGGGCGCGACTGGCTGATCGGCAATGCTTTCTCGGTGGCGGACCTCAACGTTGCGGCGGTCATGTACCTGATGAAACGCGTCAGCCTTGACTACAGCACGCACACCAATGTGCAACGCTGGGCCGACGCCTGCTACGCGCGGCCGGCGCTGGCACGGGCCTTGGGCAGGGCTTGAAGCATGGTTGTTCGGGCGGGTTGTTACGCCGCGCCAATTGCGGACCGGAATCCAGGCCTGAGATTGATCGCCGCAGCGCACCGCAGCGGGGATGCGACGGGCATTGGCGCCGTCTTCACACCACAAGACAATTGCGAATCAGAACATACATGTTCAATTCTCGACGTCATGATTGATCGATCGAGCCATTGGCCGAGCCGCAGGCTGATGAGCCGATTTTCGGCTATGACCCTGTCTGTGCTGCGTCAGGTCGGCGTGACTACAGTCGCGCGCACTATCGAAAAAGAGTTGAACGATCAAGCGCCGCCGGGGCGTTTGCTGACATGGCGAAGCGTCTTTGGCTGAATGTTCTCGATCGCTGCCAACAGTTACGGAACCAGTGGCTCCAGATGCATGATTCGGTTGCTGACAGCGTCGATCACCAAAACGGCGACTGGCAGCGTTGCCAGGTTCTGCTGAAATTCGAGGTTCTGGTCCATCGTCAGAAAGACATCGAAGCGGGTCGCTGCGAGCGCCAGGAGACGGCCATACTTCACGCCCGCCCAGCCACAACGAGATACCGTCTCCGCGCTGTGACCTACGAGGTGCTTGCCAAGCCTTAGAGGCAAGTCCTCATCAAGCAGGATGCGCATCGGCAAGAAGTGCGGCGCTGGCTTGTTCCAATACAGCTACAGCAAGCACCCGGCTTACCGAAGGAAAGTCTTCGAGGAAGACCTCGAGCGAGTCACCGGCTTCGAGATGGTCGAACAGTGTCCTGACGGGCACGCGTGTACCCCTGAAAACCGGCGTTCCGCTGTGAATCTCGGGGTCAACGGTGATGAGATCGGATTTCATGGTTAGCCTCCGCGGATGAACTCGACGCAGTGTACCGTGCGGCCAGTCTTGCGGCCTTTGGCATTCGAGCGAAACGTCACCACTGCTACGCTCACGCGACGTTCGCGTGCCGAGCAGCGGATTCGCCGCAATGATTCGCGCTGCCCGCGTGAACTCGGTAAGAAACGCCATTGCCACAGAGGTGCTGGCATGTTGGGTATAAAAAGCGACTGCTTCAGCAAGTTCTTCCGCTGCCTCGGGCGAACGGAAATAGCTCACTTCAACTGTGCGCGCAGGCGGGCTACAACATCCTCACCTGGAAGCCAAGCCGCTTTTCCTGCTGCGATTTCAGCGTCGCGCCGATCAACTTCCTTGGCCCAAGCCTCTTTCCACTCGGGGTCGGGATCAAGACTGGCCAGCAGTCTGTCCAGAAGGCGTGAGCGCTCCGCAGGCGGGATGACTCAGGACCTCAATTTCCTGTACTTCCACGGGAATTGACATAGGGCACCTGTCCGGTTTTCAGTTCGCGACTGCGAGCATGCCACAAACATGGGGTTGAACCGGTGGGGCAAAGCAACGCCGCTCGAAATCGCCAGACGCGCCTGGCACGATTTCGTGCTTTTGGCACGGCCAAGGTCATCCACGACTTTCCCACAACGGTGGCGATCCGGTTCGCATCCTGGGACCCGCGTCGAACCAAGTGGGGCAGTGCACCCTACCCGCGCCTGTATCCAGCCTCGCGTTGCCCTCGAATCGCCAGCACCCAGACCAGATCGTCACGCGGAAGATACCGGTACAGCGCGATGAAACCGCGGGTCCCGCGACCGATGACCAATTCACGCTTGCCGCCCGCCGTCGGGCGCCCCAGCAGCGGGCTTGTCACGAGGATTTTCATGGCCTCGACGATATGTCCGATGGTTTCACGCGCGGCCACCGGATCATGACCGGCGAAGTGGTCGAAAATGCGATCGAAGTCCCTGACCGTCGCCGGGTCGTACACCAGGCGCGGCATCGCCGCCTCTAGCGCGCCACTTTGCGCGCGCGGGGCCGTTTAGCCGGCTTGCCCTGTGCACGCGCAACCAGATACGCATGCATGTCTTCCGCAGCAATCGCCTTGCCATTGGCTTGCGCCTTCTGCCAGCGTTCATCGGCGAGCTGGTGAAAGCCATCCTCCAGTTCGGCGTCCTCGACCGTTCGGCAGATCGCCTCCAGGATGAACCCGTGGGTCGTCTTGCCTGCGCGCTCCGCGGCAAGCGTGACTCTCGCCTTGAGCTCGTCGTCGATGCGTATGGTAGTCATGCTCATTGGAACGCGCTCGGGTTTCGAAAATCGGACTGTATCACTTTTGTACCACGTTCGTCTGATTTCCCGCCTGCGATGCAAGCGTCGCCGCGCAGGATGCTTGCGATTTTAAGTTGGAGGATGAAATGGTTGCGCGATGGGCCAGCTTTCTTCGAGATCTTTGAGCGACTTTCCACGTTCGTCTTTCCAAGCCGTAAGACCATTTGCGCTGCCGCCATGAATAACTGCGGCGGCTGCGCTTGGACTGCTGAACTCTACGTTCTTGGTGAAGACATAAAGGCCGCCCTACTCTACAAGGGTGCCGTCTTGAATAAGCTTCTGGCGTAACGCGACCCACGCTCAGATCGTGCCAATCTTCCGCGCCACCCAATCCAGCAACGCCAGATCCGCCCCGCGCGGCGCGATAATCGACAAGCCCACCGGCGCGCCCTCAACCGTGCCCGCCGGCAAGGTCATTTGCGGCACGCCGCTCGACCCGGCCCACGCAGCCAACTGCAGAGTCGGCCCGCGAAACGCATCAAGCGCCGCGCCGCTGGTGCCGCGCTTCGGTGCCGGCGCCGCCACGGTCGGCAGCAGCATCAAGGCATCGTCGCCAAGCAGCGCATGAAAACCCGCGCTGACCTGGGCGCGGATTGCGCGCGCCGGCGGCACTGCGTCGGAGGCGATGCTTTTGGCCCAATCGAAGCGTTGGCGGATCACCGCGCCCAGCACCGGCTTCTCGCGCGTGATCCATGCTCCGTGGGTCTGCCAGGCTTCGAAGCCTTGAACTGTGCGTAGCGCGGTGAGCCAGTGTGCGATGCCTTCGGGTGCGGCTTGCACGTTCTGAACGTTTGCAAAAAGAGCGGTGATGCGGGCAATGGTCGGTGCGATGGCTTCGCGAACGGCGGGTGTGGCCAGGGCCATCGCGTCGTCGGCGATCAACAGGCGCCGCGGCACGAAGGGTGCCAGGTCGGGGTCGAGCAAGGCTGCGCCGACGCGTGCGAGCAACTGCGCATCGCGTGCCAACCAGCCGGTAGTGCCCAGGCTTGGCGCGAGGCCGACCACGCCGTCACCCGCCATGCGCCCATGGGTCGGCCGCAGGCCCCACAGCCCGCACAGTGAGGCAGGGATACGCACCGAGCCGCCGGCATCGGTGCCGATGGCGAAGTCGGCCAGGCCACCGGCTACCGCTACGGCCGCGCCACTGGAGGAGCCGCCAGGAATGCGCTCGGGCGCGGCCGGGTTGATCGGTGTGCCGTAGTGCGCGTTTTCGCCTTCAAGGCTGAAAAACAGTTCGTCGCATTGGGTCTTGCCGACCAGCCGTGCGCCGGCCGCCAGGGTGCGGCTGACGCAGGAGGCAGTGGCGGTGGCTGGCGCGTGGGTGCGCAGCCAGTCCGGGTTGCCGCAGCCGGTGCGATAGCCGGCGACGTGAATGTTGTCCTTGATCACGAAGGTGAGGCCGCTTAAAGGGCCGTCGCCGGTGGGCGCAACTTCAAGGGTCTCGTAGTCGCACAGGCAGTGCCAGGGATCATGCATGGCGCTGCATCCTGGCCACCGACTGCGTCTGGCTTGCTAACATCGGGTTTCCCCTTCTACCGGATACCGACATGGCCGATACCTATGCTTCGCTCAAACTGACCCACGCCGCCGCGCAGAAGGCGATTGCCGCCGGCATCGCCAAGGCCACGGCCATGAACCAGCCGCAATGCATCACCGTGGTGGACGATGGTTGCAACCTGTTGGCCGCGGTGCGCATGGATGGCGCCAAGATCGTGTCGATCGACTCTTCGCATCACAAGGCGATCACCGCTGCCTCGGCGCGCGCGCCCTCGGGTCCGCGTGGCGAGGCCACGCTCGAACTGAAGCTGGCGATCACCACCCAGGGGCGCAACATTTCGCTCAAAGGCGGCGTGCCGATCATTATCGGCGGCGTGTGCGTGGGTGCGGTGGGTGTGGGCTCCGGCACCGGCGAACAGGACCGCGAGGTGGCGCTGGCAGCGGTGGCGGCGATCGAAGGGGCCAAGACCGACTTCGTGTTCAACGACTAAATGGTGCAGCGCGCCAAGGATGCGCGCGGTCGTTTTCGCACTTGTGTTGGCCGCGTTGGCAGTGTTGGCGGCATTGCCAGGCTGCCTTTCCTACTTGCGCCACTTGGCGAATTCCTCCTCTTGCGCGGCCAATAGCGCATCGATGCGCTGGTTGGCACCTGACAGGTCGCCGATGCGCTTGCCAGAGCGAATCTCCTGCAACTTGCCCGGCTCGCCGGCCTGCATCGGCAGCGAATATTCGATGCAGTAGCCGACCTCGTCAGCATCCGGCGGCAGCACCAGCACGCCGCCGGAATCGGCCAGCACGATGTCGCCTGGCGTCACCGCCACCCCGCCGCATGAAACCGGAATATTGATCGCCCCGCCCACGCCCATGAACTTGGCCGTGAGCACCGCTTCGCCGCGGCACCACACCGGCAGATCGAGTTCACGGATTTCGGCGAAATCGCAGGCCAGGCCATCAAGGATCACCGCCGCGATACCGGCCACTTTCATGGCCGCGGCCACCACCCCGCCCATGCAAGCATGGCGCCGGTCACCAAGACGGTCGATCACAAGCACGTCGCCCGGGCGACTACGGCTCACCACGTAGTGCAGCAGCGCCGAATCGATCGCCGGCATGCACACGGTGACCGCGGTGCCCACCACGCGGCGGCCGGGAATCAGCGCGCGCACCTCAGGGTCGACGAAGCCGTAGTGGCGAAAATGCCCGATGGTGGTGGGGTCGATTTCCTTCAAGCGCGCGAGCAGTGCGGGGTCCGCCTGCGGCGGCATGGGGCGAACTTTGAGCATCGTGGTCCTTCCTGGTTCGGGTTGTTCAGCGGGAAACGCGCAGCGCGTCCTCTATAGCCAGGCCGATCGCCAGCACACGCCGATCACAGCCCCCCTGCCCCACCACCGACAGCCCCACCGGGCCGGTCCCCGCTTCATGACAGGGAACGGTCAGCGCGCAGCCATCGAGAAAATTCACCACGCTGGGGTTGCGCAGGATCGCGTAATCGGTCTGGTTGTAGAGCAGATCATCAGTCTCGAGCGGCGCGATCGGCGGCGCCACCATGACCACGGTAGGCATCAGCCAGGCATCGAAGGGCGCGGCGATGCGCGCGCTTTCGGCGATCATCGCCGCCCGTTCGTTTTGCACATCGATGTAGTCGGCGGCACTCACCTCTGCGCCGCGCAGCACCCTTAATGCCACGCGCGGGTCGTAGCCGGCGCGGCGTGTGGCGATCAGGGTGCGATGAATCGCGTAGGCCTCCGGCATCACCATGCCGCCGTTGCGATTGATGTGCGGCAGGCGGCCGAGCGCGGCAAAGCGTACATCGCAGATTTTCGCACCGGCCCTGGACAAGCTGATCAGCGCCTGCTCGAAGGCGCGCGCCACGGT
>JANPGJ010000025.1:0-8401 GCA_031423955.1 Burkholderiales bacterium | reverse complement strand
GTGGTGACCGGCGAGATCGGCGGCAGCCGGCGCGCTATCGTGTTCCACGGCGACGTGATGAATACCACCTCGCGCATCGAGAACGCGACGCGCACTCTTGGTCGAAACTACCTGGTTTCGGAAGATGCGCTTGCGCGCATGGAGGGCGCCGGGCGCTACGCGCCGGAGGATCTCGGACCGCAGCAGTTGCGCGGGCGCGAAGCAGCGGTTCGCGTGTATGCGGTGCGCGCGGCTTAGGCAGGTGTTACCCACTTCTGGTCGCGACCTGCTGCGGACCGGCGCAGCTTGTCAAGTTGTCGGTGTCCACTGCCGCGCCGATACCGGCCGGACCACTCAACCGGCTTCGTCAGGCGCTTGCCGGCCGCAACCGGCCGCACAACAGCTCGAATTTCTTCCAGGCGAATGGCCGCATTCAGGCGTATTGCGGCCCACCACCATCGCCATCAGCGACGTTGACCGCGCCGACCCGGTGGTAGCGAACCCGGCCATCTTGCCCGACCGACAAGGCTGAAAACGCGCGCTGCACAAGGCTACTTGCTCCCGCCGGGCAACCATCGCGCAATCGCCAGCCGCCCCGCCTGCAACGCAGTGCTCATTCAAGGACATCCGTCGCGCGGATCATCACCGTATGCGGAATCGCAAGGCCCAGCGCTTGGGCGGTCTTGAGATTGAGCACCAGAGCGAACTTGGTCGGCTGTTCGACCGGCAGATCGGCCGGTTTGGCGCCCCTGAAAATCTTGTCCACGTAAACGGCGGCGCGCCGCCGCAAATCAGCCGTGTCCGCGCTGTAGGTCATCAGCCCGCCGGCGTCCACATAACTGCGGTTCCAAAAGATCGCCGGCAAGCGCTGCTTGAGTAGCGCCTGGGCCAGCGCGCGGCCATGCTCCTGCGTCAGCGGATCCTGGATGGCGATGATGCCCGATACGCCCTCCTTGCGCGCCCGGGCCAGCGCCGCGTCGAACTGTTCGGGGCCATCCACCGGTACCTGCGACAAGCGCAGGCCTAGCACCTGCGCGGCCGCTTCCAGTTCGCCCAGCGTCTCCGGCCGCAGGTTCCATGAACTGGCAATCACGCCGAAGCGCACAGCGGTTGGCACCACCTCCCTGAGCAATTCGACGTACTTCTTGCGCAGGCCCGGAACCAGGGCGGTGAGGCCGGTCACGTTGCCGCCGGGCCGCGCCAGGCTGGCGACCAGGCCGTCGCCCACCGGGTCGGGCGCAAACACCATCACGATCGGAATGGAAGACGTGGCCTGTTTCGCCGCGCGCGCCTCGGCCAGCCCAGTGGTCACGATCAGGTCCACCCTGGAACGCACAAGATCCGCCGCCAGGCCGGCAAGCCGCTCTGGCCTCCCGCCACCATAGGCGCGCTTCATGACCAGGTTGCGCCCTTCGACATAATTGAATTCACGCATCGCAGCCACGAACGGTTGCCACGCGTCGGGCCGGGCGGGATCGAGAACGGCAAGGCTCAGGGTGCCGACGGTGAACACGCGACCCGGCGGCTGCGCTCCCGCAGCACGCGGCAATGCGATCGCAGCCGCTACTTCAAGCAGCAATCGGCGGCGCCGGTTCAGGTGCATGCGCTTACCCTCTTGCAGAGACCCCGCGAAAATTCTACGCCAGATGGGTCGCAAATCCGCCGCGGACCCGGTGATACCATCGAACGCCAGACCCGATGGCGCGCCACGGCGCCTGATTCGAAAGGACCGACATGCACGACTTGGTGATCCGTGGCGGCAGCGTTGTAGACGGCAACGGCGGCGCGCCGTTCACCGCCGATGTGGCGATCGATGGCAGGCGCATCACGGCCGTCGGCGCCATCGCGCGACAAGGTCGCAACGAAATCGATGCAGCGGGCCACATCGTCACACCCGGCTTTGTCGACATCCATACCCATTACGACGGCCAGGCCACCTGGGATAGCGAGATGGCGCCCTCCTCCTGGCACGGCGTCACAACCGTGATCATGGGCAACTGCGGTGTCGGCTTCGCGCCGGCCCGGCCCGATCGGCATGCCTGGCTGATCGGCCTGATGGAAGGCGTGGAGGACATTCCCGGCACCGCGCTGGCCGAGGGCATGACCTGGGACTGGGAAAGCTTTCCCCAATACATGGATGCGCTGGAAAAACTGCCGCGTACGGTGGATGTCGCCACCCATGTTCCACACGGCGCGGTGCGCGCCTATGTGATGGGTGAACGTGGCGCCCGCAACGAGGTGCCGACCGCTGCCGATATCGAGCAGATGGCGGCCATCGTCGAGGAAGGACTGCGCGCCGGCGCGCTGGGCTTCTCGACCTCGCGCACCGTGCTGCATCGCTCGGTCGACCGCGAACTGGTGCCGGGCACCTCCGCGACCCCGGAGGAACTGCTCGGCATCGGCCGCGCCCTGGGTCGTGTCGGCCATGGGGTGTTCGAAATGGTCTCCGACTTCCGGCGTGAGTGGAACGAATTCGCCTGGATGGGCGAACTGAGCCGCGAGTCCGGCGTGCCGGTCACCTTCGCTGCGCTGCAGTCAATCGCCAAGGAAATTCCGCTGCATGAACAACTGGCCTCGATGGCGGCCGAGAACGCGCGCGGCGCCCGCCTGGTGGCGCAGATCGCGCTGCGCGGCACCGGCGTGGTGATGGCATGGCGGGGAACGGTGCATCCGTTCCGCTTCAAGCCGGCGTGGATGGAGATCGCCGGACTGTCCTGGCCTGAGCAGTTGGCCAGGCTCAAGACCCCGCAGTTTCGCGCGCGCATGATCGCCGAAGAATCGGTGTTCGGGGAAACCGATCTGGCGCATATCCGGCGCATCATCACCGAAGGCTGGTTCATGCAGTTCGCGATGGACGGTGACTTCGATTACGAACCGGCCGCACCGCAATCGATCAAGGCGCGCGCCGCGGCCGCCGGCTTAAGCGGCAGCGCATACGCCTACGATCTGTTGATGGCCAATGAGGGCACCGGCTTCATTTACCTGCCGCTCCTCAACTACGCCGACGGCAACCTCGATTTTCTGCAGGCACTGCAGCAGCGCTGCGACACGGTCAACTCGCTGTCCGACGGTGGTGCCCACTGCGGCACCATCTGCGACGCCGCGTCGCCGACCTTCATGTTGCAGCACTGGGTACGCGACCGCGCTCGCGGCAGGATCGCGCTTGAACACGCGATCAAGCGCCAGTGCCGCGATACCGCCCTGCTCTATGGCCTCACCGATCGCGGCCTGATTTCGCCCGGATATCTGGCTGACTTCAACGTGATCGATCTGCCGCGCATCAAGCTGGGCAAGCCGTGGCTCGCCTTCGACCTGCCCGCGGGCGGCAAGCGCCTGTTGCAAAAGGCCGATGGCTACGTGGCCACCATCAAGTCTGGCCAGGTCACCTTCCGCGATGGGAAAGTGCAGGCAGCGCGGCCGGGTCGCGTGATTCGCGGTCCGCAAAAACGATCGGACCGCTTCCTCTGAGTAACGCCGGCCACATGCAAATGCAACAACTCGCCGCGCATGCAGGCAAGCCGGTCCCATGGCTTGGCTGACCAACCAGAGCCGCGATTACCGCGTATAAATCACGCTCTCGCCTGATCCGTCATTAACCGGAGAATCCCGCAATGAAGCTCTACGCCTCCCCCGCCAGCCCCTTCGCCCGCAAGATCCGTGTCATGCTGATCGAGAAAGGCATCAGTTACGAGACCGAGATGGTCAACCTGTGGGAGCCAAACCGGCTGCAGGAGATCAACCCGGTCGGCAAGGTGCCGGCACTCAAGCTTGACGATGGTCGCGTGCTGATCAACTCGACCATGATCGCCGACTACATCGACAGCGCATATCCGCAGATGCGGCTGATTCCGGCCGACGCCGACGGTCGTCTTGAAGTGAAGCGCTGGGAAGCATTCGCCGACGGCGCGATGGAAGCCGTCGGCGCGACCGCGTACGAAATGCGTTTTCACGACGCGGCTGCGCGCAGCCAGCCGTGGCTCGACCGGCAGCGCGGAAAAGTCGAAGCCGGGCTGGCCGCGCTTGAAGCCATGCTGGGCACACGCGCCTGGTGCGTCGGCAATGCGATGAGCCTGGCCGATATCGCGGTGTGCTGCAATCTCGGCTTCATCGCGCAGCGCGCACCACAGTTTTTCGCACCGGCCAACTATCCGAATCTGGCGCGGCTGTGCAAGACCATGGAATCGCGTGACTCGATGAAGCAGACGGCGCCGCCACCGGCCTGACCCACCGCAGCCGGGTTCAATGCGCTGCCGGCAGCGTCCCTGCATGCCGCGTTGCGCCATGCAATGGCCTTGAGCGGCGCGTGGGCCCGCAGGCGCGCCCGGTCTGCGGTGTGTTGAAGCTGCGCGATGCGCGACGGGTCCGGATCGCAACACCTTCATTTTCGTGCCGGGTGACCGTAATCAGTGAGACGCATTCGCCCTGAAGGCGCGCTTTGGGCGCACCGCCGCCGCGCGCTGCGCGCCAAGCTGTTTTGCGAATCGCCGCCAGCCGCCGATGGATACTTCGACCACTACCGCTGCCTCCTTGCGACGACCGTGCATTGTCAGCCTGGCTGTGCTGGTCGTGTGGTCAACGCTGGCACTCTGGATGGCCTGGCTTCTTGCCACCGCATGGCCATATGAGCTGCTGCCGCCGCTGGTCGGCCTGACGATCGCATTGCCTGGTGTGCTGTTTCGTGGCGGCGACCTGGCCTGCATGCGGTTCACCCGGAAACGGCTGGTGCGATGGTGGCGCGTGCTTGCCCGCCTTCTTGCGCTGCCGGCCGGCATCGTACTTGCCTTCGCTGCGATCGGCCCGCTGGACCGCATCAGCATGGCGCGCTTCGAACGCGCCATCGCGCCGTTGATCGAACAGATCCATGGCCATGCGAAGGCACCGTGCCCACCGGCTGTCGTGTACACGAAAGACGCGGCATTGCAGGGTTACCTGGACCGATCACGTTCGCCGGGCAAGGCCGATCTGCACCATAAACCGGGGCGTTTCGTGATGTCGGTCATGGGCGGCTCGATCGATATCGACGGCAGCACCATCTACTATGATTCACGCAGCCGGGTGTGGCAGAAATTTCACAATGACTCGGTCGACAAACGCGAGGCTTTCGCGGCGCTGGTCAAGGATCTGGACAACTGCAAGATCACACTGCGCTAGCGCAGTAGCCACGTGATCGCAGATACACGGGATCGCGCGCCTGGACGATGGCCGTGTCCCGTGTTGCGTGGAAGCCGTCAAGCAGCCGGTGCGCGCCGGCTTTCATCGACAGGCAACACCGACCGGCACCTGCGCCCGACCCTGCCCGGCGGTCTTGGCGCACCTGGTCGGCTCGCGTAATATTCGCGGCAGCCTGGTGCAAGCCTTGAAAATACGCGCCGCGCCCAGCCGATTCGCGCCCTGTCCTACCTTCGGAGTCTGTCATGCCCATACTGTTCAAGTTGGCCTTCGCCTTTTTTCTGGTCATCACCCTTCCCGCCTGCGCGCCGTTGCTCACCCAGAGCCCGAGCGGCTCGATTCGCCCGCTCAATGCGGTGGCCGAAGGCGATGATGCGCACCTGATGCTGTTTGGTCACGACGTGGTGGCCTACTTCACCGAAAGCCGCCATCGCAAGGGCGACCCGGCGATCAAGTCGGTGATCGACGGTGTCACCTTCCGCTTCGCCACCGTCGAACACAAGGCCCTGTTCGACAAGGATCCGGCCAAATACATGCCGCAGTACAACGGCTACTGCGCGAACGGCATTGTCTACGGCATTCCGTGGGGTGGCGATGCGGATTCCTGGCGCATCATCAACGGCAAGCTGTACACCTTCGGCGGCAAGGGCTCGCGCGACGGCTTTTATGTCGACGTACCGCGCAATATCGCGCTGGCCGACAAATACTGGAATGAAGAGGTGAAGGGCTCGAATGCCTTCATCCAGCGCGTCAAGCGTTACATCTTCAACCGCGTGCCGCACTACAAGACCGGCGAGGAACTGGCCGATGAAGTCAGGCGCACCGGCGGCGGCAAATCCTGAGGCCGCCCTGTCGCTGTACGTCAGCCGACAGGCGACCAGCCCGCTATCGCCTTTCAGTTGATCGCTGCGCGCCGGGCGCAGCGCTGTCGCCTACTCCACCGGCGCGAACAACTCGTCGATCGCCAGCAGGCGCGGAATCAGGCGCTGCGTGTGCGACCAGCGGATCTGGGTCTCCAGCATGTCGCGATTGGCGGCAATGCCATAAGGCCAGAAATCGGCGCCCATCAGCGCTTCGGTGGCCACTGTTTCGGCCGTCATCCACGGCAGCATGATCGGCAGGGCCTGGTGAATCGCCAGGCGCGCCTGGGCGTGGCGCTTGGCCGCATCGAAGGCGCGCAGCAGCGCCGCGCCCAGGGCCGGGTGGGCCTGATGCACATCCTTGCGGATCGCCATGATGTGCATGATCGGAAAGCGGCGGGTGCGGCGGAAATAATCCTCCTCGGCAGCACGCCATTGTGGAAACAGGCGCACCACCGCGCCCCCTTTGCCGAACCCCGGCGGTGGCGTGTAGGCGATCAGCGCATCGAGTTCACCGGCGTCGAGCAGCGCGGCCAGGGTCTTGCCGGCGATGCCTTCGATGTCGACGCCGGCCTTCGGCCAGTTGCGATCGTCGATGGTGTCACGCTCGAGATGATCGACGTCGCCCACCAGCCAGCGGCTGGATTCCGGCGCCAGCCCGTATTCATCGGCCAGGATGCCACGCACCACCAGTGAGACCGTGTTGGAATATTCGCGGGTGCCGATGCGCTTGCCGGCGAGGTCGGCCGCGCTGCGAATACCGCGATCGGCACGCACGTAAATCGCCGAGTGGCGAAACGAGCGCGACGGAAAAATCGGCAGCGCCAGGTAGGGGCAGTCGCCGCGGGCGCTGGCGATCAGGAAATTGCTGAACGACAACTCGGTCACCGCGAACGGCGCGGACTTGAACGCCTGGGCGAAGATTTCCTCCAGGTCGCCGCAGCTGACATCGGTATCGAAGCCATCGACGGCGATGGCGCGGTCGATCAGCGGGCGGGTGCGGTCGTAGTCGCCGACGGCGATGTTGATCGTCTGCTTCATTTGTGCGCCTTCATGGTCAGTCGATTCGGGCGCCGGAACTCTTGATGATCTGCGCCCATTTGGTGATTTCGGCGCGCGTGAACTGGTCGAATTCGTCGGGAAAATCGCCAACCGGCGTCGCACCCTGGCCCGCCAGTTGCTCACGCACGGCGGGAACCTTGAGGATCTTCACGATCTCGGCATTGAGCCGGTTGATGATCTCGCGCGGTGTGCCGGCCGGCGCATAGACCCCGGACCAGGCGTAGGTTTCGAAACCCTTGAGACCACCTTCGTCGATGGTCGGCACCTCGGGCAGTTGCGCCACCCGGCGCGCGCTGGTCACACCGAGAATGCGCACCTTGCCCGACTTGACGTGCGGCAGGCCGGTCGGCATGTTGACGAACATCATGTTGACCTGCCCGCCCATCACGTCCGCGATGGCCGGCGTACCGCCCTTGTACGGCACATGCAACACGTCGATTGCGGCCATCGACTTGAGCAGTTCGGAGGACAACTGGCTCGACGTGCCGTGCCCGGTGGACGCATAGGACATTTTCGCGCCGCTCTTCTTTGCCAGCGCAATCAATTCCCGGAGCGATCCCGCCGGCACCGCCGGGCCCACGATCAGGATGTTCGGCACCGTCCCGACCAGGGTCACGGGCGCCAGATCCTTCAACGGGTCGTAACCGAGCTTGTTGTAGAGCGAGATGTTGATCGCCACGATCTCCGAACCCATCAACAGGGTGTAACCATCGGGCGCCGCGCGGGCCACCGCTTCGGCGGCGATGTTGCCACCGGCACCGGCGCGGTTTTCGACCTGCACCGGCTGACCGAGGGCCTCGCCAAGCCGCGGGCTCAACGCCCGCGCGAAGAAATCAACCGTGCCGCCGGCCGGAAACGGCACCAGCATCTTGATTGGCCGCACCGGATACTGCTGCGCGCCGGCAAGCCCGTGAACGATCAGCAGCACGATGCCCAGCCGCAGGGCGGTAAAGGATTTCATCAGGGCAAGGCCTTTCGCAAAAGCAAGTCATCCACAAGAGAGCGCGCAAGCAGCAGAAGCAACCCACGAACGGTAAACGGCAAATGGCAAATCGCGCAAGCGATAAGCAGCCGGCCAGGGCAACCAAACGCAATAGCCATGCCAACCAGGAAGCAAGAAGGCAAATCGCGGCATGCCGCCGCCAGCCCCGCCGCGTTGAACGCCGCCCCGCGGCGATCGAACGCGGCGAGTTATGGCGTCATGCCCGGTGCGCAGCACCCGGCATGACGCCATAACCTATTTGTAGAGAGTGCGCGGCAGCCAAAGCCCGAAATCGGGGAACCCGTAAAACAGTAACACCGCGACCAACAGGATGCCCAAGAAAGGCATA
>JANPGJ010000024.1:0-21059 GCA_031423955.1 Burkholderiales bacterium | reverse complement strand
GTTCTGGATCGCGATCACCGCCTGGTCGGCGAAGGTCTTGAGGAGCGCCTGCTCCTTGTCGCTGAAGGGGCGCGGCGGCATGCGCACCAGATGGATGGTGCCGATGCCGCGGTCCTCGCGCAGCATGGGGGCGATCAGCATCGAGAAATTGCCGACCTTTTGCGTGATTACCCGCATGGCGTCTGGAACGCCGGGTCCATGGGCCATGTCAGGGTAGTGAATGACCTGGCGTTTCCTGATCGGGTAGGACTGATAGGACTGTTTGAGCGGACGGGGGTAGCCCTCGTTGAGCGCCTCCCAAGCCTTGGCGGTGTGTTCTTTCGAAAAGACGCCCGAGGTCGTCATGTGGGCATGGCGCACCATGCCGTCGTCGTCGACCAAGGACACCACGATCTGGTCGGATGAGAACAGGGGCTGGCAAGCGGCCGCGATGGCCTTGAACACCGGCTCGGCATCTTCGACCGAGTTGCTGATGGCGTTGAGCACTTCCGCGGAGGCGCGCTGCTGCTCCAGCGCCTCGTTGGTCTCCCTGAAGAGCCGTGCATTCTCAATTGCGATCACCGCCTGGTCGGCAAAGGTCTGCGCTAGCGCCACCTCGCCTTCATCGAACGCGCCGGTCGCGGCGCGCAGGATGGCGATGCAGCCGATCGCCCCGTCGCCACGCAACAGCGGCACGAACAGGCAGGACTGGTAGCCCAGCGCGATGGCCAGGTCGCGCATGCGCGGAAATCTCGCGGTTGATGCCTCTGCATCGGCTACGTTCACCACCGCGGCGTCAAGGACGCAGGCCCCGGAACCGCTTTCGCGATCCAGCGGCCACGGCTTCACCGGCCCGGTCCCGGTGTTGCCGTCCGGGCCGCCGTCGGCATACGCGACACTTTCGATCATGCCGCCCCTGGCCATGATCAGGCCGACCGCCTTGCCGCTGAAAAGCCGCTGGCAACTCTTGACGATCGCATCGAACACCGGCTGGGTGTCGGTGACCGAGCCGCTGATGACCTTGAGGATTTCCGCCGTCGCCGTCTGTCGTTCCAGCGCCTCCTGCGTTTCGCTGAACAAGCGCACGTTCTCGATGGCGATCACGGCCTGGTCGGCGAACACCTTGAGGATGTCGATCTTGTGCCGGTCGACCGCGCCGGCGATGGCACGATTGACCACGAGGATGCCGATCAGGATGCCGCTGCGCATCAGCGGCACCATCACACTGCCGCGCACGCCGCGCAGCTTCATGGCCCTGCGAATGTTGTCGGGAATCTGCGGGTCGGCATCGGCGTCGTCGATGACTGTCGCCTCTCCCGCGAGCAACGCGATGGCCCGGAAATCGTCCCCAATCGGCCGCGGGTAGATGCTCCGCAGCGCCGCCTCGCCCGCCGCATCGGTCGCGCTGTGCGAGACCAGATGGACCATGCCGCCCTCCACCCGCGCGACATGGCAGGTGGTGCCGTCAACCAGGCGCAGTGCGGCGGCGACGATGGCGTCGAACACCGGGCCCGTATCCGTTGGCGACTCGCTGATCACGCGCAGGATCTCGGCCGTAGCAGTCTGCCGTTCCAGCGCCTCGCTGGTCTCGCGGAACATCCGCGCATTCTGGATCGCGATCACCGCCTGGTCGGCGAAGGTCTGCAAGAGCGCGGCCTCGTTCTCCGTATACGGTCGCGGCGGCATGCGAACCACATGGATGGTCCCGACCCCTCGCCCTTCCCACAACATCGGCGCGACCAGCAGCGAGTAGTTGCCGATTTCCCGGCCGTGCTGGCGCATCGCCTCGGGCACCTTGGGCCCGTTCACGATATCCGGGTAGTGCACGACACGGCCCTTGCGGATCACGTAGCCCTGGTAGGAATCTTCCAGGGGCCGCGGAAAGCCTCGAGTGAGGGCGTCCGTCGATTCCAGATCCGTCGCCAATGCCGCGTAGTCGACTTGCCCATCGTCGCGCACCAGCGAGATCCCGGATTGATCGCCGCCAAACAGGCGCCGGCAACTCTTGAGGATCATGTCGAAAACCGGCGCGGTGTCGGATACCGATCGGCCGATGACGCTCAGTACATCGGAGGTGGCGGTCTGCCGCTCCAGCGCCTCGTTTGTCTCGCGGAACATCTTCGCGTTCTGGATCGCGATCGCCGCCTGGCCGGCGAAGGATTCGACCAGCGCGATCTCGCGCTCCGTGAAGCGGGCCCACTGGCGCTCCGCGAACGAGCGCACGATGTAGAACGCGCCGACCGCGCGACCCTGCAGCAGCATGGGAGCTGCCACGACGGCGTAGTTGCCGATCGTGTCGGCCATGCGGCGAACGGCCCCGGGCGCGTCCGCGCCGTTCAGCGCGTCCGCATAGTGCATGACCTGGCGCAGTTGCAAGGCTTCCCCGACGATTGTCCGCTCGACAGGCTGCGGGACGTAGTTCTCGGCGATCTTGAGCCCCCTGGCGCCGCGCACGGCGCCGATGTGGATCATGCCCTGGTCGTCCACCATCAGCACGCTCAGGTCGGAGCAGACGATCACGCGCTTGCAACTCTCCAAGATCTTGTCGAACACCGGCCCGGGATCCGCTGTTGAAGCGCCGATCACCTGCAGCACTTCGGCGCTGGCCTGTTGCGCGGTCAAGGCGGCTTGCTCTCCGGCGGCACGCCGCAGGGCCTCGGCCTTCAGCGCCGCCGCACCACGCAGGTTGGCCAGCGCCACCGCGGCCTGGGCTGCCAATAGCGCCAGCAGCACGCGCTCGGTCTCCTCGAAGCGCCCGTGGCTGCCCTCGGTGTCGGCATACAGGCAACCAAGCGGACCCTTTGGTGAGAGCAATGGCGCCACCAGGCAACTGCGCTGGTCGACCGGGTCGGCGCCTTCTGGGCCGTGGCGCAGGCTACTCGCGGCCGTGTTTCGCGCTTCTTCCAGCCAGGGTGTCACGGCCGCAAGCAAAGTGTCGGCGCTCTCCCCGGCGGGCAGTTTCGATGCGGCGATGCTCGCCCCGGCCGTGTCGGCTTGCAGCACCAGCAGCACCCGCTGCGCGCGCAGGAGCCGGGCGGCCGCGGTTACGATGGCCTTGACGAGCGCGCACTCGTTCGCCGCCTTGCCCAGGCGCAGCGGCAGTTGCGCGAGTTCATCAAGCTGCGCGGAGGTCTGGCTGGCGCGCCTGGTCTGCCTAGGCTTCATCTTGCGACACCCTGAATAGTTTGCATTTGATGCAAATTTGATGATTTGATGTTATCTTACGCTGATGCGTACGACCCTGGCCATTGACGACGACGTTTTCGCCTACGTGCGCGCGCACGCGCAGCGCGAAAGCATTTCCATCGGCGAGGCCCTGTCGCGACTGGCCCGTCAGGGCATCCAGGCGAGCCAAGCGGCCCCCGCGCCGATGGCACAGCCGAAATCGCGCTTCGCGCTGCTGCCGGCGCGCGGCGAAGTGATCACCTCGGAACACGTGCGTCGGTTGATGGATCAGGAAGGCATCTGAAGCGCCATGACCGCGCGCTTCCTGCCGGATGTCAACGTCTGGATTGCGCTGCTCGACGAGGACCACGTCTTTCACGCCCAGGCGCTGGCCTTCTTCGAGCGCAAGGGCATGAAGGTCGCCACCTGCGCGCCGGTCGAGAACGGCGTCATCCGCATCCTCAACCTGCCAGGCTACGGTCGGCTTGGACCGATCGGCTTCGCGGCCGTGGCCGCCAAACTGGCCGAGATCTGTGCCAGCCTTGATCACGAATTCTGGCCCTGCAACGTGTCGCTTCGCGAATCCGGGCGTGTGAACTGGCCGCGCGTGATGGGGCACAACCAGATCACCGACGTGTACCTGCTCGCGTTGGCGGTGGCGCAGGGTGGTTGCCTGGCCACGCTGGACCATGGCGTGGCGATCACGACGGTGCCCGGCGCCCAGGCGCGTCACCTCGAGCATTTGTAGCGACGGTTGCGCCAGCCCCTGGAGCTGCGCGGACGCCCGCGCATTGCGCCGCGCCGGTTCGGCATTCATTGCGCCCCCTGGTACGTCAGGAACCCGGCGGGCCGCAGCACCGGCACGCCCCGCCATGGGTTGAGCACCAGCAGGTCATCTTTGCTGCTGACCAGCACGCCCGCCTGCGCAAACGGCACATCACCTTTCATGTATATTGACGATGTTGAAATCAACATTCCGCGAGGCGACATGGCTCTGCAGATAGCAAATCCGGTAGTGGTCCGCAAGGTCGAGCAACTGGCCAAACGCACTGGCCTCACCAAAACCGCACTGGTCGAGCGGGCTGTCGACCAGTTGCTGCGTGAAACCGACGCACCGACCCAGCACACGGCCCGGCTGACGGCTTTGCTGGCCCAGCTCGACCGCATTCCGGATCGCGCCGACGCCTTCAACCCGTTGGAGTGGGACGAGCGCGGCCTGCCGAAATGATCGTTGCGGATACCTCGGCGATCATCGCCATCGTCTTCGCCGAGCCTGAGCGCGAGGCCTTCGTGAATGCCATCCAAGCGGCGCAACGCACCCTGATCAGCAGCGTCTCGGCGGTCGAGGCGCGCATGGTCGTGCACGGCCGGCGCGGCCAGCGAGCGGTGATGTTGCTCGACGACCTGCTGCGATCGCCCTTGTTCGAAATCGTGCCGCCTGGACCTGCGGAAACCGATGCCGCCTACGCCGCCTTCGTCATCTTTGGCAAGGGCAGCGGACACGCGGCCGGCTTGAACTTCGGCGACATCTTCAGCTATGCCCTGGCCAAGGTGCGCGGCCTGCCCCTGCTCTACAAGGGCAGCGCTTTCTCGGAGACCGATATCGCCAGTGCGGTCGGCGGCTGAGGCGGCGGCTGAGGCGGCGGCTGAGGCGGCAAGCGCATGCGCCGCGCTGGCAGGTTCGTGCCACATAGGGTCATCGCGCATCGGTGGGCTTCGCATGCATCAGCGCCGGCACCAGCGCATCAACCCGGATCGGCTTGGTCACGTTGTCGTCCAACCTGGCCGCCTGACTCATAACAGTTCGGGCTTGTTCGCGCCGAGCCACGCGTGCACAAGCGTCAACAGTTCCCTGGCACTGGCCAGGCACTCGCTAGCAGCCGCGTCGGGGACCGGGTCGCCCGAGTAGTCCGCCAGGTTGCGCTGCTTGCGCAAGGCATCGAGCATGATGACCCTGGGCTGCGGCAACCCGATGGTCAACGGCAGGGATTGCAGAGTCGTCTGGTGGTGGCCAGGCTTGCTGGTCAGCGTTCGATAGCCGTTGGCATTCAAGGCAACGGTCGCCAATTGCATGATCGCCTTGTAGGCGGCATCGAAGCGGTTCTCGCTGCTTAAGCCCGGCAACTGTGCATCGGCGATATTGCGCTCTACGGCAGCCATCAACCGGGCCACCTGTGCCCGGTCGGCAACGAGCCTGTCAAGGCTCATGCCCAGCAAGTTCGTCAAGGTCATGGGCATCTCCGATCAGGAACATCTTGGGCTTGGCGAGCAGGTCTGCCACGAAGGCGTCGCCCGGCGCTTTGGCACGGAACTCGGCAGCCGCGAAGACCTTGGGATTGATCTCGCGGCCCAGCGTGGACTGCGCCGGGTACAGCAACTCGACGGCTTCGCGGAAGCTGACATCGCCGACGATCAAAAGGTCGATGTCGCTGTGCGCGGTTTCGTCCCCGCGCGCCACCGAGCCGAATACCAGGGCTACGCTAAGCCGCGGTGCCACCGGCGCGAGCGCCAAAGCAAGCACGTCCGCCAGGCCGGAGGTCTTGCGCAGGATGCTGGCCACTTCGCTGAAGATCACGCCGGCCGTGTTCGCGCTGTAGACCTGCTGGTTGCCGCGCTTCTCGCGCTTGAGCAAGCCTGCCGCGGCCACGCGCGTCAGTTCCCGGGTGATGGTGCCGGCCGGCAAGCCGGTTCGGCGTGCGACCTCGCGGCCGTGCAAGGCCTCCTCGGGCCGCAACAGCAGTAGCGTGAGAACGCGCCGACGGTACTCAGGGAACAGCAGGGGCGACAGAGATTGATGCATATTTGGAGACGATTGTCTCTTATTTTGCATCGTTATTGGCGTCTTCATGACCATTTTTCAAGCCGCGCCGCCTGCCTTCGCGGCAAGCAGCACCTGCTCCAGCGCGTCCGCGCGGATCGGCTTGGTCACATGGTCGTCCATGCCGGCGGCCTGAGACTGCTCACGGTCGCCTTGCAGGGTGACCGTGTTTGCCGGCAGATTGAACCTATTAACGAGACGCGTTAATATGCGAAAATGTCGATCGCGAGCTTCAAGTGCAAGGACACGCAGGCGCTGTTCGAAGGCCGGCGCATTCGGCGCTGGGTGAATATCGAGCGGCCCGCCTTGCGCAGGTTGGCGCAACTGGACTGGTCTCAAGTTCTTGACGATCTGAAAGTGCCGCCGGGCAACCGGCTCGAAACGCTCAAGGGTGAGCGGGCAGGACAACACAGCATCCGCACCAACGACCAGTGGCGCGTGTGTTTCGTGTGGACGGCGCAGGGCGCCGCCGACGTCGAGATCGTTGACTATCACTGAAGGAGATTGAAGATGCGAACTGTGGCGCCAGTATCCCCCGGCGAAATGCTGGAGGAGGAATTCCTCAAGCCCCTGGGCCTGAGCAAATACCGGCTTGCCAAGGACATTGGCGTGCCGCCCCAGCGCATTGGCGACATCGTGGCCGGCAAGCGCGCGGTGACCGCCGATACCGACCTGCGCCTGTGCCGTTACTTCGGCATGAGCGATGGCTGGTGGCTGCGTGGTCAGGCGACCTATGACACCGCCATGGCGCGCCAGAGCATGGGCGCAACCCTGGCGCGCATCGAGCGCTGCGCGCTGCTGCCGGCGTAAGCGTGGCAAGCACTTGATTAAACCGGGGCGTTTACCTGGCATCGCGCGCCCTCACCTCAATCAACGCCTGCACCAGCGCATCCACCCGGATCGGCTTGGTCACATAGTCGTCCATGCCGGCGGCCAGGCACTCCTCGCGGTCGCCCTGCATGGCATTCGCCGTCATGGCGACGATGCGCGGGCGCTTGGCCGTGTCCGGCCACTTGGCCACGATGCGCCGGCTTGCCTCCAGCCCGTCCATCTCCGGCATCTGCACGTCCATCAGCACCACGTCATAGGGCTGACGCGCCACGCACTCGATGGCCTCGATGCCGTTGCCGGCCAAATCTGCCCTGTAGCCCATCTGCTGCAGCAGACGCAAGGCGAGCTTCTGGTTGACCACGTTGTCTTCGGCCAGAAGGATGCGTAAGGGATGGCGTTCGGCCATGCCGGCGTCCATGCGCGGCTTGGCCGCCGCGGCCACCGGCTTGGGCGCGGCATCCCCGCCGAGCAGGCCAACCAGGGTGTCGAATAGCTGGCTCTGGCGCAGCGGTTTGGCCAGCGTGGCCGCGAACACGCTGTCGCCGGCCTCCTTGCGCCCGAGCGATGAAAACAGCACCAGCGGCAGCGTGTGCCCGGCTTTGCGGATCGCTGCGGCGAGCATGGCGCCGTCCATGCCCGGCATGTGCATGTCGATGACGCCCAAGTCGTAGGGCCCGGCCCCCAGCATCTCAAGCGCCTGCGCCGGAAACTCGGTGTCCTTGACCACCATGCCCCACTTGGCCGTTTGCAGCGCCAGGATGCGCCGGTTGGTGGCGTTGTCGTCGACCACCAGGATGCGCTTGCCCGCCAGTTGCGGCTGCTGGCCGATGAAGTCGCGCCGCATGCCCTGCGGCAGTTCGGCCGGCAGCGCGCGCATGGTGAAGTGAAAGCTGCTGCCGGCCCCCGGCCCGGCGCTCTCCGCCCACATGCCCCCGCCCATCAGTTCGGCCAGCAGCTTGGAAATCGCCAGCCCCAGGCCGGTGCCGCCGTACTTGCGGGTGGTGCCGCTGTCGGCCTGGCTGAATTTCTGGAACAGGCGCGACAGGCCTGCTTCCGACAGGCCGATGCCGGTGTCGCGCACGGTGAAGTGCAGCATGCTGCCCTCGCCGGTCTGCTCGTCGCCCTCCAGGCGCACCGTCAGCACAACCTCGCCGGCTTCGGTGAACTTGACCGAGTTGGAGAGCAGGTTGAGCAGGATCTGCCGCAGCCGCGTGACGTCGCCGTTGAGCGCCGCCGGCACCTCGCCTTCGAACTGGTAGGCGATGTCCAGGTGCTTCTCGGCGGCACGCCCGCCGATCAGGTCGAGCGCCGACTCGACGCATTCGCGCAGGTCGAACGGGTGCGCCTCGATGTCCATGCGCCCGGCCTCGATCTTGGAGAAGTCGAGGATGTCGTTGATGATCGTCAGCAGCGAATCGCCGCTGTCGCGGATGGTGGTGGCGAAATCGCGCTGATCGTCGGTGAGCGGGGTGTCGAGCAACAGCCCGCTCATGCCGATGACCGCATTCATCGGCGTGCGGATCTCGTGGCTCATGGTGGCCAGGAACGCGCTCTTGGCTTCGTTGGCGGTTTCGGCCTGGGCACGGGCTTCCTGCGCCTCCCTGAACAGGCGCGCGTTCTGGATCGCGATCACCGCCTGGTCGGCGAAGGTCATCAACTGCGCCTGCTCCTTGGCTGTAAAGCCGTCGCCGGCGGGGCGATTGACAACGATGGATCCGATGCATTGTTGGCCGGAGAACATCGTGGCGCCCATCTGTGCATAGGAAAATCCAATGGCCAGGGCCGGTGCGCGCATCGCAGGCCCTGCCTTGGGGTCGTTCAGCACATCGCTGAGACCGTACACACCCTTGCCACGGCGCATCCAGGCTGCCTCCTTGCCGCTGAGCTTGATCGGGTAGGCGGTATTGCTCAAGTCGCTGATCGCCGCAAGCTGCATTTCGCTGAACGGCTGATCCCAGGCCGCAGGTGTCGCCCGCTGGGCCGCCAGATGCAGTACATCGTTGTCATCCAGCAGGTTCAGTGCCTGCCCCGCGCCGCGGAACAGCCGGCCGCAACTCTCGAGGATCTTGTCGAATACCGGCTGCGCATCCGACATCGATCCGGCGATCGCCTGCAGCACGTCCGCGGACGCGGTCTGCTGCTCCAGCGCTTCGCGGGTTTCGTTGACCAGGCGTGCATTCTTCATCGCGATCTGTGCCTGCGCGGCGAATGCCTGGACCAGCGCGATCTCCTTGTCGGTGAACGGCCGCATTTGCTGGCGCACCACGTTCAACACGCCGACGATCACCCCGCCCTCGATGAGCGGCACGCTCAGGCTGGCGCTGACAGCGCCAAGCTCGACGGTGGCAACCGCAAGCGGCGCGCGGTTGCGGTAACCCCAGGTCGCCTTGACATCGGCGACATGGGAATAGGCGCGCTTCTGCGGCGCCGGACCCAGCAAGTCAGTCACCGGCACTTTGGCCTGCTGCAGATACTCGTGGAAAGCCTGCGGCACATTGCCGCCATGCAGCCCCGCGGCCCGGGCGACGCCCGCCTCGACCAGCCAGAGGGCGCCGCCGAAGGCGTCGCACAGGCGCACCGCGCTGCCGACCACCGCGTCGAACACCGGCGCGAGTTCGCCGAGCGAGGCGTTGGTCACGCGCAGCACCTCGGCCATCGCGGTCTGCTGCGCCAGCGCCTCCTGCGTTTCGTTGAACAGCCGCACGTTCTCCATCGCGATGGCGGCCTGGTCGGCGAACGAGGCGACGAGCTCGATTTCCTTGTCGTTGAAGAGCTTGGCGTCCTGGCGGCCGAGCGTTAGCACGCCGATGGCGACGCCTTCGCGCAGGATGGGCACGGCCAGGAGCGTGCGATAGCCCCCCACCTGCTGCACGTCACCGCGGCCGTAGACGCGGGTATCGGTGGCGTCCTCCACCTGGTACGGCTGCCCCGAGGCCACCGCCTTCGACGTGACCGAGTTCTGGTCGGCAAGTGAAATCGGATGCGCCTGCAAGTGCTGGATCAACGCCGGCGTGGCGCCATGCAGGCCCGCCGCGTGGCACAAGTTGCCCTCCACCCGGAAGATCACGCCCATCCAGGCCTGGCACAGGCGCGCGGCGCTGCCGATGAGAGTCTCGAGCACTGCGGGCAGGTCGAAGGTGGAGCGACTGATCGCCTTGAGCACGTTGGTGGTGGCGGTCTGCCGCTCCAGCGCCTCGCGGGTCTCGTTGATCAGGCGCGCGTTTTGAATGGCGATCGCTGCCTGGTCGGCGAAGGTCTTGACCAGGCTGACGTGCTTGTCGTCGAACGGTCGCATTTCGGTCCGGCGCATGCTGATCGCACCGAGTGCGCGGCCTTCGTGCATCAGCGGCACGTTGAGACCGGTGTGAAACCCGAACCGCAGCGCGTTTTGGCGCCCGAGCGGAAACTCTTCGCCCTCCGCACCCTGCAGGTCATGAACATGGACGGTCGTCGCATCGATGACCGCGCGCCCGGGCGGAAGTCCGCGATCCAGGGGACGCTTCTCGCCAACGCCGCGGGACGGTATGTCGCCGAAGCGCGCCGCTATGCGCAGGTGACCAGATTCGGCCAGGAAAATGGAGGCATCCGTGGCTTCGCAAATATGTGCCGCGCGCTGCGCGACCGCGTCGAGCACCGGTTGCACGTCGGCCGGCGAATCCGAGATCACGCGCAGGATTTCGCTGATCGCCGTCTGCTGCTCCAGCGCCTCCTCGGTCTCGTTGAACAGGCGCGCGTTCTGGATCGCGATCAAGGCCTGGTCGACAAAGGATTCGGCCAGCGCAATCTGCTTGGCGGTGAAAGCGCCCGGCCGGTTGCGTGAAAAGCTGAGCATGCCGATGCATTCACCGCCGAGCAGCAGCGGCAGGCCGAGCGAGGCCCTGGTGCCGGTCTGCTCGCGCACGCGGCGCTGGTGCGCCGACAGCTCGATGGCGCCCCAGTCCGGCAGGTGCAGCATCTTCTTCTCGCTCATCACCCACGACGGGAAGTTGTCCGCCGGATCGACCGGAATCTTGCCCAAGCCCATGTCCGCCATCAGACCGCCCGGCGTGGCCCAGGCCGCCACCGTGTACGACCGTTCCTCCCGCCGCATCAGGAAGCTGGAGTCGCAGTCCATCAGCCCGACCGCCGCGACCACGATCGCCTCGAACACCGGTTGCACATCGGACGGTGAACTGGCGATGACCTTGAGGATCTCGGAGGTCGCGGTCTGCAGTTCCAGCGCCTCCTGGGTTTCATTGAACAGGCGCACGTTCTCGATGGCGATCACGGCCTGGTCGCCGAACGACTCCAGGAGGGCGATTTCGCGGTCCGAGAACGCGCCGGCCGTGGCGCGGAAGACCACCAGGACGCCAATGCATGCGCCCTGGCGCATCAAGGGCAGCATGGCCGAAGCGGGCCAGCCGATGCGCTCGAAAACCACCTTCTCGTGCGGCGGCAGTTCGACCAGGCTCCAGTCCGGAATGTGCAGCAATTGGCCGCTCGCGAATACCCGCGACGGAAAATTCTCCTCCGGATTGATCGGCACGAGCTGTTCCGCCGAGTGCCCCATCGGCCGGGATTGCGCTTCCCCAACGTTGGCCACCGCCGCCCGCCGAAAGAACTCACCTTCCTTCGTCAGAACGACCGCACGGGCGCAGGAGATCAGGTTTATGCAGGAATTGACGATCACGTCGAACACCGGCTGCACGTCCGAGGGCGAACTGGCGATCACCTTGAGGATTTCCGCCGAGGCGGTCTGCCGTTCCAGCGCCTCCTGCGTCTCGTTGAACAGGCGCACGTTTTCGATGGCGATCACGGCCTGGTCCGCGAAGGTCTGCATCAGCGCGATTTCCTTGTCGCTGAAGGCCCGCGCGACGGTGCGGATGACGGTCAGAACGCCGATGCATTCGGCGTCCCGCATCAACGGCACCATCAGGGAAGAGCGAACGCCTTCGCGCTCATGGACCCAGCGCTCGTATTCCGGCAATTCCACCTTGGACCAGTCCGGGATATGCAGCACTTCTTTGCTCTCGAGCACACGGGACGGAAAGTGGCCGGCCGGGTCGATGGGCTTGGGCGAGAACATGGTGGTTCCCACGTCAACGTCGAGCTTCGGCGCGGCCGCAACAAGGCGGCGGTGCGCAGGGCCGTCACGGCGCAAAAGAAAGGCACGTGTGCCGGTAACCACGCGCAACGCCGCGTCGACAATAGCGTCGAACACCGGCTGCAAATCAGAATGTGAGCTCGCGATCACCTTGAGAATGTCGGCGGTGGCGCCCTGGTGCTCAAGCGATACGCCCAGTTCCCGAGTGCGTTCCTCGACTCGACGTTCCAGGTCCACGGCCCGTTGCGCGTTTTCAAGCGCCACCGCGCTATGCGCTGCAAGCAAAGCAAGCAAATCGCGATCGTCATCGCCAAAGCGGCCGAACGCGCCGTCAATATCAGCGTACAGATAGCCCAACAGCCGCTTTTCCGCCAGCAGCGGCACGATCATGCAGGAACGCTGGTCTTGCGCGATTTCTCCCTCCGGACCGTGACGCAGGCGCGCTGCGCGGGTCTGGCGGGCTTCGTCGATCCAGGGGGTGATCGCAGCAAGCAGCGTCGCGGCCTCTTCGCCCCGCGGCAGCCGCGTGCCGACAATCCGTACGGTGCCGGCCGACTCCTGCAACACCAGCACGCGCCGCGCACCACTGAGTTTGGCCACCGCATCGGTCAGGAAGGTGAATAGCTTCCCGGCATCGCGCAGCTTGTGCATTCGCACGCCAAGGTCCAGCAGGCGTTGCAAGCCCTCGCGTGCCGCGCTCTTGACTGGACGCGGCTTGCGCGCAGCGGTACTCAGGGTCTTTCTGGGCATGTCGCGGTTCCTTGCTTCCGGCGGCCGTGCCGGGACTTGACGGCGCGACAGAAAGTTCATCGACAAAAGTTCATCGACACAGATTAGCATTTGCGCCGCGCGTCACCCAAGGCTTAATGCCAATGGCGCTTACTTTGGCGTTTGTCACCCTCGCGTATGCGGGGGTCCAGTCCATTGCTACACGAAACCCCTGGGTTCCCGACTGCTCGGGAACGACGAGACGCTTACGTAGTTTGTTGTTTCCTGCTTAAGCAAGTGCCATTGGGCTTAAGGCAAGCGCCGCTTCGTCCGGCAAGCGATCCAAGCGGGTTTCGATATCGTAGGCGTGCATACTTCCCGGTAATGAGCACCTCGGTCGCGGACGCGTGCCGAAGAGGGGTTGGACAGCGCGACGATCGATTCCTTACCGGAGTAAAATGTAAGGAGCTACCCCTGCCATAAAGAGGAAACCCATCATGTTCGCCACCCTCACCAGCAAAGGCCAGATCACGCTGCCCAAGGAGATCCGCGACCGCCTGGGGCTGGCGGCAGGGTCGATGCTTGACTTCGCTGTTCTGCCCGACAACTCCATCAGTGCGCGCCCCGTCACACCGGACGCACGCAGGATTCGCGGCATCCTCAAATCGCCGCATGCCAAGGCGCCCACGATCGAGCAGATGGATCAGGCGGTAGCACGCCACCTGCGCGAAAGGCATGCGCCAAAACCACGCCGGCGCGCCGCCACGGCCCGATGATCGGGCTTGACACCAACATTCTGCTGCGCCTGTGGCTCAATGACGCACCGGCGCAAAATCGACGTATCGACGCCCTGCTGGTCGAACATGGCGCCACGCCGGGCTCCTTATTGGTAAGCGATGTCGTGCTGGTCGAAGCGGTCTGGACCCTGGGTTCGGCATATGGTCAAGACAAGGCGTCGCAATTGATCGCGCTGAAAAGCCTGCTCACGGAAACCGCTTTCGCATTCGAAGATTCGGCGGTGGTGACGCTCGCTGTTTCGATGTTCGAATTGGGCAATTGCGGTTTCTCCGACTGCCTGATCGCCGCCAAGCACCAGCGCCTGGGTTGTCAATTCACCGCTACCTTCGACCGCGCAATGCGCAACCTGCCTGGCGTCAAGCTGCTGTGACCGGGCGCCGCTTCAAACCGGTGATGACTTGAAATCCCCACGCCTGCCGTTCTTCTACGGCTGGGCCATCATCGCGGTGGCCTTTGTCACCATGGCCATCGGGGTCAATGCGCGCACCGCGTTTTCGCTCTTGTCCCCGCCCATTTTTTAACCCTGATGCTGTGCAGATACCGCTGTAGCCGCGCTGGTCTCCCCCGCGCCGGAGGCAGGCCTGCGGCGGGCCGGATTCGCGGTGCCGCGCCGGATTGCCGCGCTATACTTTCGTCATGACCACTATCGCGGCCACGTTCACCGCCGAACAACTGCTGGCCATGCCGGCCGACGGTTGGCGGTACGAACTCGTCGACGGGGAGTTGCGGCGCATGGCACCTGCGGGCCACGAACATGGGCGCGTAGCGCAAAATCTTGCCTGGCGCCTGGGGCAACATGCCAGGACCCATCGACTGGGCGCCGTATACGCGGCTGAAACCGGCTTCCTGATCCGGCGCGATCCTGATACGGTACGCGCGCCCGACTTGGCTTTCATCGCAAGCGTGCGCGCCGATGCCGCGCGAGGGGTGCGCGGCTATTTTCCAGGTGCCCCCGATCTTGCGGTGGAAGTCGTTTCGCCTTCAGACTCGTTTTCGGATGTGGAAGAGAAGGTGTTTGAATGGCTGGACGCGGGGTCGATAGCAGTTGTCGTGGTGGACCCGCGGCGGCGGCGTGTCACCGTGAGCCGGAGCAAGCAAGACATCCGCGTGCAGGGCGCCGACGATGTGCTTGATTTGTCGTTCGTCGTCGCCGGCTTTTCAATCCCGGTCGCTGATTTGTTCGAATAACTGGCGCGCCCGCTCACTCCCGGCAATCGGCGCGCGGTGCCTGCCCAATCGCCGTCGACGCGAACCGTGCGGCGTATATCTGCTGTGACAAAACGCTGATTCGAACCGGCACGCCCTTGAAAGCACCCCGTTTTCCGTTCTTCTACGGCTGGGCCATCATCGCGGTGGCCTTTGTCACCATGGCCATCGGGGTCAACGCGCGCACCGCGTTTTCACTACTGTTCCCGCCCATCCTCGACGAGTTCGGTTGGGATCGCGGCGTCACCGCCGGCGCGTTCTCGTTCGGCTTTTTGATCGCCGCGGTCTTGAGCCCATTGCTCGGCCGCCTGCTCGACAAACACGGTCCGCTTGTGATGCTGGAGGCCGGGGTGGCGATCATGGCCGGCGGCCTCATCCTTTCCGCACAAGTGCAAACCCCCTGGCAGCTCTATCTCACTATCGGCGTTCTGGTCGGCGGCGGCAGCGTCGCCCTGGGCTATACCGGGCAGTCCCTGTACCTGCCGAACTGGTTCGTGCGCCGGCGTGGCCTGGCCACCAGCATTGCATTCTCCGGCGTCGGCATCGGCTCGATCGTGCTGTTTCCCCTGCTGCAGGCGCTGATCGTCAACGCCGGCTGGCGCGCGGCCTGCACCGGCCTGGGCTTCCTGGTGCTGGTCGTGCTGGCGCCGCTCAACCTGCTGGTGCGGCGCCGCCCTGAAGACCTGGGCCTGGGGCCGGATGGCGACGCTGTCGCCGCCAGCGGCGCCGCCGCGCCGCGCCACGAAAATGTGATCGACCATGCCTGGGTGGCGATCGACTGGACGCTTGCGCTTGCCTTGCGCACGGCGCGCTTCTGGTGGATCGCCGCCGGCTTTTTCTGCGCCATGTTCGCCTGGTACGCGGTGCAGGTGCACCAGACCAAGTACCTGATCGAATCCGGCTTCGCACCGATGTACGCGGCTTGGGCGCTGGGCTTCGTGAGTTTCGCGGCGATTCCCGGGCAGATCGCGTTTGGCCACCTGTCAGACCGCATCGGCCGCGAATGGGTGTGGGCGGTGGGCAACCTCGGCTTCGTGCTGTGCTACGCGGCACTGCTGGCGATGCGCGAATATCCGCATCCGGCGCTGCTGTGGGCGATGGTCGCGGTGCAGGGCTTTTTGGGCTACAGCATCACCTCGGTACTGGGCGGGGTGGTCGCCGAGATATTTCTCGGTCGCCAGTTCGGCAGCATTTTCGGCACCCTGATGGGGATCGGCCTGATCGGCGGCGCCATCGGCCCCTGGGCCACCGGTGCGCTGCATGACGCCAGCGGCAGTTACGCCCTGGCGTTTTCAATCTCGATCGGTGCCAGCATCGCCTCGGCCATATGCATCTGGCGCGCCGCACCGCGGCAGATCCGCGCGGTGGCCGGGCGGATCGGGCGATGAGCTGAACGACACTCAGGGATCGGCACGCCGTCGCGCACCCTCCAGTCCGTGCCGATCGGCCGGCATTCAGGTCTGCGATCGATGCAAGCCGGGCAGCCTTGCGCAGTCCGCCTGCAAGGCGCGTTGCCGCCCTCAGTCCGGCTTGGCGCCGCTCAAGGCGATCACCTCGCGCCAGTGCTCGAGATCGAGCGGCGCTTCGGCGCTGAAGCGCTCGCTGTCGGCCAGGTCGGGCTCCATTCCCTGCGCGGCCGCGAAGGCCTTGTATTCAGCCGTACTGGCCAGCTTGATCAACGCGTTCGACAGTTTCTTCACCACCGCCGGCGGCGTTGCGCGCGGCGCCAGCATGCCGACCATGGTGGTCAGTTCATAGCCCGGCAGCCCGGCTTCGGCGATCGCCGGCACGTCCGGCAGGCTTTGCGAGCGCTTCGGCCCGGTCACGCCAAACGCCTTCAGGCGCCCGGAACGGATATGCGCCTGCGCGGTGGCGATGCCTGCAACGGTGAATTGCACCTGGCCGCCGATGGTGTCGGTGAGGGCCTGCGCGGCACCCTTGTAGGGTACGTGGCGCGCGCTGACACCCGCCATCGAGGTGAGCAACACTGAAGACAAATGGGTGGCACTGCCGTTGCCGGCCGACGAATACACCAGGTCGCCGGGGCGCGCCTTCATTTCGGCGATCAGTTCGGCCAGCGTATTGGCCTTCGCCGCGCTCGGCGCCACCAGCACCAGATAGGCCATGCCGACGCGCGCCACCGGCTTGAAATCCTCGACCGGGTCGTAGGGCAGTTTGGCCACCATCCAGCGCGTGGCGTAATGCGAGCCGGCGGTGAACAGCAGCGTGTAGCCGTCGGCCGGCGCCTTGGCGACGAATTCGCTGGCGATCGCGCCGTTGGCGCCAATCCGGTTCTCGACGATGATCGCGGCGCCGCCAAACTCCTCGCCCAGCCTGGCGCCGAGATGGCGCGCCACCACGTCGACGGTGGTTCCAGGCGCGGTCGAGACGATGAAGCGCAGCGGCCACGCCGGGTAATCCTGGGCTGCGGCCGGTGGCGACAGGGCGGCAAGCGCCAGCCAGGCCACGAGTGCCGCCGCCGGTGACTTCAGGACGCTGGACATGCCGACCATTGCTTCAGGCATAGGCCGCCTCCTTGTGCGGAATGTACATCGCGACCACCTCGGCGCCGCCCGGCCCGGCGAACAGCGGTGGCGGCGCGGCACCGGTGAGCAGAAACAGGTTTTCCCAACGCCCAAGGCACAAGTCGCCGTGCATGAGGGTGCCGCCGGTGACGAACAGGAACTGCCCCTCGCTGCCGGCGACCTGCGCCACCGGCAGCGCTGCGCCAGGCGGCAGGCGTGTCAGGCCGGCGCCCATGCCGTCGGCGCCGGGTTCGATCAGGGTCTGCTCTTCAACCTGCGTCAGGGCCGCCAACAGCGCCGGTGCCAGCGGCGGCACCGGGTCCGACTTGGCATGCCGCTTCGGCCCGCGCACCATCTTTTCCTTCGCTTCGCTGATCGGCGTGAAGCCGCTTTCGCAGACCGCGCGGATGGTGAAGTACTTGATGCCGTCGGGCCCTGACACCAGCGGCCCGTAGCCGGTGTAGGCCCCGGCATAGTGGACGGTGACCGCGCCGAGTTCTTCGCGCCCGATCGACCCGCCCCCGTCGACAAACAACTGGAACTGGTTTTGCCGATGAAAATGCGGCAACAGGGTGTAGTCAGGCGGCTGCTCGACCAGGAACGCGGTGGGCGACAAGGCGGGATCGTCGCCGCATTCCATCCATTCAGACTTGAAGAAGGTCGCCTCCATCACCTTGATGGGGCGGCGCCGGCGCGTGCCGTTAGCCTCGGTGCCGACGACAATCATGATGTGCATCCTTTCATCGGTTCAATCCCGTGGCTGCAATCGCGGCCATCGGCGCAGGTAGCGACCCACCGCCCGGCAACAGGGCGGGTCGCGCAGCACAAGCCGGCGCATTTGACATCACTTCGCAATCCGGGTCAACGCGTCGAAACGGCACCGCCCGCCGCAGGCCGGCTCACGCCACCCGGTCACTGACCGCCTGCAGGAATTCCTGCCGGAACTGCGGACTTTGCTCGAAGCAGCCGGCGAAGGCCTGGGTGCGCACCCGCTCGTCGCCACGCCGGTCTTCGCCCAGCAGCAGGCACAACTGTTCGGCCTCGATCACGCAGGCCGCGCCCCTTGCCTGGCCATGGGTCACCAGCGCCTCGGCGATATCGCGGGTCATCCATTCCTGGTAGGTGAAGCGATGGCCGATCGCGTCCACCAGGCGGGCGATGCGGCCGAAGCCGTGCAGGCGGCCGCCCGGGATGTAGGCCACATGGGCGACACCGCGAAACGGCACCAGGTGGTGCGGGCAGACGCCGTGGATGGCGATGCCGCGAATCACCACCATGTCTTCGCGCGGATCGGCGAAGCCGCCACCGAGCACGCCGGCGGGGTCGATGTCGTAGCCGCCGAGCAGGCGCTTTTCCCACAGCTCGCGCACGCGGCGCGCGGTCATGCCGGTATGCGCGCTCTCCGGCGCCACGCCGCAGGCGCGCAGCAGGTCGTTGATCGCCTGCTCGAAGGCGGCGCCATTGAAGCGGCCGCTGCGCGGAATTCCCAACGCCCCGGCGACCGGGGCCGCATGATCGTGATCGCCGCAATCGGCCATGAATCCATCTCCTCGAAATGTCGGCGTACGCCGGGACCGCCGCAGCGGCACGAACCGCGACCGCCGGCCGCGCACTGCGAACCATGGCGCGGACAACTTGCCGCCACCGCGACGGCGGGCAACGCCAAGGCGGATGATGACAGCAAACCGGATCAGCGTTGCCGTCCGCCAACCAATGAAGCGCGGCAATCGCCAATTCCGCAGGGCCGGAATGACTGCCACCGGCAGCGCTACCGCCGACGCCCGCCACCCATCGCCCGGACGCATCGGCAAACACCCGACGACTTGGTATAATCGCACTCCCCAAATGACAGCATCATGGCTCCAAGCGAGCGCTGGGCAAGCCGTTGGCGGCAGTTGGAAAGTGTCTGGATGTTGTGCCGCGCGGTCCTTGCCACACGTAGAAAAATGCCGGAAAGCGCCCGCCAGCAAGCGGGGCGCGCAACCAAGTCAGTCTTCCCTCAGACCCAGCCTAAGCGTTCACATGTCATCTTCCACCGTGTATTGCTATCACTGCCACGCGCAACACCCGCGCGAGGAAATGCGTTTGGTCGTCTCCAAGAGCGGCAAGCGCTGGCGTTGCATCGCCAGCATCAAGGCCGCGCAAAAGAGCAAGGAAGAGCGCGAAGCGTTCGGCCGCAAGGTTTCCGCGATCAACAAGGCGGAAGCCCAGGCCAAGCTCAAGGCGCGCTCCAACCTGGCCGGACTGACCGTCACGACCAAATAGCGGCAGCAACGCCGGCGTGCAGCAACTTCGCGCCGCGTTGCCCGCCGCGGCCGGCCGCCCGATGGGGTCGCCATGAACTGCCGCGCGCAGCTCAGTGGCGCCACCCGCGTCATCGCGATTGTCGGCGACCCGATCGCCCAGGTGAAGTCGCCTGCCGGGGTGACGCGCGCGCTCAATGATCTCGGCCGCGACTGCGTGGTGATTCCGGCCCATGTGGGCAGTTCTGAATTCGACGCCTTCATGCGCGGCGCGTCCGCCGCGCGGAATTTCGACGGCCTGATCGCCACCGTGCCGCACAAGTTCGCCGCGCGCGCCCACTGCGCGTCGACCTCCGAACCTGCGGCCTTTCTGGGTGCGGTGAACATCATGCGCCGCAACCCGGACCACAGCTGGCATGGCGACATGCTCGATGGCACCGGATTCGTCGCCGGCATCGAGTCTGCCGGTTGCCGGCCGTGCGGCCTGCGCGCATTGCTGGTCGGCGCCGGCGGCGCCGGGTCGGCGATCGCACTGGCGCTGCTTGATGCCGGCGTGGCGCAACTGGCCCTGCATGACGACGATGCCGGACGGCGCGACGCCTTGCGCACCCGCCTCGAGGCACGCCATCCCGGCCGCACACGGATCGGCTCGCGCGACCCGGCCGGCGTCGACCTGATCGTCAACGCCACGCCCTGCGGCATGCGTGACGGCGACCCGTTGCCGGTCGATATTGCCGGCCTCACGCCCGCGATGTTTGTCGCCGATGTGATCACCGTGCCGGAAGTCACGCCGCTGTTGCAGGCTGCGCAAGGCGCGGGTTGCGCCACCCAGACCGGCGTCGGCATGTTTGCGGCGGTGGCCCGGTTGATGGTTGACTTCCTGGTCGCCGATGGTCCGCTGGCGCGCCCTTGACGGTCGTCGACAACATCGCTGCTTCGCCGGACAAGAGCCGCCCCTTGATTATTGAGAATTGCATAATTCATGACAAAAACATGCCTCTGGCGAGGCTGTCATGTTTTTGGTAACGATCAGTAATCACGCCGCCCTGACCGGAGCCGCCCTGTCGTAGTTTGCAAGGCGGGCCGGCGCGTCGCTGAACGCCCGTGGCATGGCATGCACCTTGCAAACACCGTGCAGGCGGCAATCAGCGATGATTGTCGTTCCGCATGCAACCACGGCCGCGCCATCAGTCGTTCGCGCGGCCACTCTTCGAGGCGACCCGATGCTCCAGACTCCTCATCTCCTGCGCGGCGGCCGGATCCAGCCCGATGCGCATCAGCCACCCCTGCCGCGCGAGGTCCTGATCGGCGCCGATGGGCGGATCGCCGCCCTGCTGCCGCCCGGCTCCGCGGTCGACGCCGCACGCGTGACCGAACTGGCCGGCAGGCTGGTGCTGCCGGGTCTGGTCGATGCGCACCAGCATCTGGACAAGTCGCGCACGGTCGGGGTCGTGCCCAACCTGCGCGGCGACCTCGAAGGCGCGGTGACGGCGTTCCGCGCCTATGCGTCGACGATGACCCAAGACGACATCGTGCGACGTGCCGAGCGCACAGTGGCGGCCTCGTCGGCGCACGGCACGGTGGCGTTGCGCTCGCATGCCAACATCGACCCCGAGACCGGCTGTCGCGGCATCGCCGCCCTGGTCGAAGTGCGCGAGCGCTGGCGCCAACGGATCCGCCTGCAGGTGGTGGCCTTCCTGAGC
>JANPGJ010000023.1:0-2157 GCA_031423955.1 Burkholderiales bacterium | reverse complement strand
TTCCTGAACTCGACCTGCCCGTTGGCAAGCTCGGTGCGGGACTCATAGAGCGAGGAGCCGAGAATGCTTTTCAACGAGCGCAACAGCCGCCCTTCGGCGCCGGAGATGTAGGAATCGATGGCTTTTTTCCCGAACTGGAATACGCCGCTTTCCGCCTCCGCAAAAATCGCGCTTGGAATGCTGGTCTGGCCGGGCAGAAGCATGACCAGTTTCGGGCCTGAAGGCGTGTAATAACTGACGGCCGAATTTGAAGTGCCGAAATCAATGCCGATTACCTGCCTGGCCATCGTGGTCCCTGGTGAAAGTTTGACTAAACACGCTCTTCGACCAAGGTTTCGGCCGCCGCCGATGTGCCGCGATTTACCGCCCAACGAGGGGTTGAGCCTGCAACGCCTGGGCACACTGGTCAGGATCGACCTGCAGTCGTTGCGCTTGCATCCAAGTATTGCAAGGTACCGCAATGAGTCCGTGCGTGCTAGAGTATTTCTTCGCCACAGGAATCGTAGGCTACAAGCGATTGCTTTCGAACCATCAACGAAAAGGGACGCTGGCAGATGATCATCATGATTCCGAACACGCAGTACCGTGGGCAGGGCCTGCGTCTGGCACCGCGACCCGGCTCGCTCAAGGGGAAAACGGTCGGCTTCCTCGACGGCTGGGGTTTTCGGGAAGACGACGGGACCGTCAGCATGTACCCGCTCATGCGGGAGCTCAAGCTGCTTCTGGCCGAACGCTTCGAAGTCGCGAAGTTTGTCTGGCTCAAGAAGGAAAATATCGCGAAAAAGGCGTCGCTTGCCCAACTCATGGAGTTGGTCAGCGGAACCGACGTCGTCATCAACGGCGAGGCGGCCTGAGGGTCCTGCACCTTCGCGTCCGTGATTGACGCGTTTGATCTCGAAGGCCGCGGCCGGCCGACAATTACGATCTGCCATGCGCCGTTCGAGCGGGCGGCGCGTCGCCATGCGACCGCGATGGGACTGCCCGACCTGCCGCTTCTGATCGAGCCGGCGCCCAAAGGCAGCAATCTCACCAACGACGCACGCGCAATCGCCGCCAGGAGCCTCGATCGCGTGCTCGCCTCGCTTACCGCGCGCTAAGGAAGCACTGAATGAGTCCGTAGGTTGAGAAAGCCGATTCTGCAACCAGTTGAATTGAAACGAGCTTCCGTTCGATAGTCCGCATGCCAGGGACTTATTCAGCGTTTTCCGAAAGGTCTGCACCGCACACCATGAGCAATCAGATTTCGCCCGTGCTGGAGATTGGTGATTTTTGGGAATGGTACGAACTGGCCCTGGAGCGCGGCTGGACCGACGGTCTGGTCGTCGCCCCGCCGACCCGGGAGCGGGTGCTGCGCATCATCGACTACCTGGGCCGCAATCCGGCCGAGGTGGTGGGCGTGGTCGGCCCGAAGGATGGCCTGGCGACGATCGAACAGATCGCCATCAACTGCACGATGGCAGGTTGCGCGCCGGAGCATGTTCCGGTGGTCCTGGCGGCGCTGGAAGCGATGCTGGAACCCGAGTTCAACCTGCACGGCGTGCAATCGACCACCAATGCCTGCGCGCCACTGGTGATCGTGAGCGGCCCGATCGTGGGGGAACTCGGGTTCAATGCCAGGGAAGGATCGTTCGGCGGCGGCTCGCGGGCGAACGCCTGCGTCGGCCGCGCGATCCGCCTGATCCTGTGGAATATCGGCGGCGGAATACCCGGCGAGACCGACATGGCTTCGCAGGGGCAGCCTGCCAAGTACCTCTTCTGCGCGGCCGAGAACGCCGAGCAGAGCCCCTGGGAGCCCCTGCATGTGGAGCGCGGGCTCGCGCCTGAACAAAGCGCGGTCACGGTCTTCGCCTGCCAGTCGCCCGCACCGCTGCGCGTATTGGGCAATGCCGAGCGCATCCTGCGCCTGATTGCAAGCACGATCCCGACGCCGGCGGTCAACATGTTTCACACCGCGGGCCAGTTTCTTCTGTCGTTCGGCGCCAAGCCCGCGCAAGAGCTCGCCAGGGCCGGATACACCAAGGCCGATGTCAAACAGTGGGTCTGGGAGAACGCACGCTACGAAGTGGCCAGACTCAAGGCTTCGGGAATTCTTGCTGAAGAAGCGCACATGCGCTACTGGGGCCACGGCGAAGACAACCCGCCGGAAACGCGCCAGCG
>JANPGJ010000022.1:0-6925 GCA_031423955.1 Burkholderiales bacterium | reverse complement strand
CCACCTGGAGGAGGCAACCGGGCCGACGGAATTCCCGGCCGACGGCGAGCGCGCCGCGCTTGCCTATCTCGCCGGCCACGGCGTGCCGGTGGTGCCGGCTACCCTCGCGCATGACGCCGCGGGCGCGGTGGCGGCGGCACGCGCCATCGGCGGCGCGGTGGTGCTCAAGATCGCGGCAGCCGCGATCTCCCACAAGAGCGATATCGGTGGCGTCCTGCTTGGCCTGGAAGGCGATGCGCAGGTGGCGGCGGGGTACCAGCGCATCCTTGAAGCGGTACGCAAGCATCAACCCGATGCCGTGCTCGACGGTGTGCTGGTGGCGCCGATGCGCGAACGCGGCGTCGAACTCATCGTCGGCATGGCGCGCGACCCGGTCTGGGGCCCGGTGCTCGCGGTCGGTTTGGGCGGCATCTGGGTCGAAACCCTCAAGGACGTCGCCCTGCGTGTGCTGCCGGTGGATGCCGCAGGCGCGCGCGGCATGCTGGCGGAATTGCGCGGCGCGGCACTGCTGGCCGGGCAGCGCGGCATTCCGGCGGCCGACCTCGACGCGGTGGCGGCGGTGATCGCGCGCATCGCGCAAGCCGCGCAATCTCTCGGGCCGCAACTGGCGGCATTCGACGTTAATCCATTGTGGGTGCGCGGCAGTGCGGTCGAGGCGCTGGATGCCTTGTTCGTGCGCGCCGTGACCCCCACAAATCAGGGACACTGAATCATGCGCACTGCGATCTGCAAACGCCTCGGCTGTGAAGTGCCGATCTTCGCCTTCTCCCACTGCCGCGATGTGGTCGTGGCGGTGACCAAGGCTGGCGGCTTCGGCGTGCTCGGTGCGGCGACCTTCAGCCCGCAGCAACTGGAGACCGAACTGCGCTGGATCGATGCCCGGGTCGACGGGCGCGGATACGGCGTCGACGTGATCATTCCGTCGACCTATGATGCCGAGGCCGAGCGCGCCGTGGGCGATCTCGATCGCCTGATTCCGCCGGCGCACAAGGCCTTCATGGACCGCCTGCTCGACGACGAAGGGGTGCCGCCATTGCCGCCCGGCGAGCGCGAGCGCATCCACCGCGAGATCATCGAAGGGCGCGGCAGCATGACGCCGGAAGGCGCGCGACGCTTAGTCGAGGTCGCGCTGGCCCATCCGCAGGTGAGGATGATCGTCAGCGCACTCGGCGCGCCGCCGGCCGACGTGGTCGCCGAACTGAAGCGTCGCGATGTGGTGGTCGGCGCCATGTGCGGCAAGGCCTCGCACGCGGTGCGCCAGCGTGCCGCCGGGGTCGAACTGATCGTGGCCCAGGGCACCGAGGCGGGCGGCCACACCGGCGAGATCGCCACCATGGTGCTGGTGCCGCAGGTGGTCGCAGCCTGTGGTCGCGAGGTGCCGGTGCTGGCCGCCGGTGGCATCACCCGCGGCAGCCAGATCGCCGCTGCCCTGGCGATGGGCGCCCAGGGCGTGTGGTGCGGCACTGTCTGGCTCGGCACCGTCGAGAGCGAACTCGATGCGTTCGAGAAGGAGGCGGTGTTCGCCGCCCGCGCCGAGGACGCGGTCAGGCGCCGCGCGCGCACCGGCAAGACCGTGCGGATGATCAGGAGCAAGCTGTCGGAAGCCTGGGAAGCGCCGGGCGCCCCCGGCTACCTGCCGACGCCGTTGCAGGGTGTGCTGTACAACGAGGCCCATGCGCGCGTGGTGCGCGCCAAACGTGCCGACCTGTATTCCTTTCCGGTCGGGCAATCGGTGTGCGATGTGAACGGGGAAACCACGGTACGCGAGGTGATGCTGCGCCTGCAGACCGAATACGTCGATGCGGTCGAGCATCTGATGACACTGCAAGCGGAGGATTGACGGCATGTCCGAAGTACTGGTCGACTATGAAGACGGGCTGGTGATCATCACCATCAACCGGCCCGCGGCGAAGAATGCGGTCAATCGCGCGGTCTCGTACGGCGTCTGCGCCGCCGTCGATGAACTCGATGCGCGCGACGACCTGCGGGTCGGCATCCTCACCGGCGCCGGCGGCACTTTCTGCGCCGGCATGGACCTGAAGGCGTTTCTGCGTGGCGAGGTGACGCGGGTCGAAGGGCGCGGCATCCTCGGGATCGCGATGACGCCGCCGAAGAAGCCGCTGATCGCCGCCGTCGAAGGCTATGCGCTGGCCGGTGGCTTCGAGGCGATGCTGGCATGTGACCTGACGGTGGCCTCGCGTGACGCGAAATTCGGCATTCCGGAGGTCAAGCGCGGGCTGGCCGCCGCCGCTGGCGGCTTGCTGCGCCTGCCGCGGGTGATTCCGCAGCGCATCGCGATGGAACTGGCGCTCACCGGTGACATGATCAGTGCAGAACGCGCGGCGCAATTCGGCCTGATCAATATTCTGGTCGAGCCCGGCCAGGCGCTGATTGAAGCGAAAAAGCTGGCCGCGCGCATCATTGCCAATGCGCCCCTGTCGGTGGCCGCCAGCAAGCGCGTGATCAATGAGCAGCGCGACTGGCCGATCGCCGAGATGTTCGCCCGCCAACTGGAAATCACCGCGCCGATCCTGGCCTCCGAAGACGCCCGCGAGGGCGCCGCCGCATTCGCGCAAAAGCGCAAGCCTGACTGGAAAGGACGCTAGCCGCCATGATTGCCACACAAACCTGCAATGCCGTTCGCCCGCTGAAAAAGGTAGTTCGCAAGGACACCTTCGAGGGCTGCGTCACCGATCTCATCGCCACCCATGAGACGCGCGAACCCGGTCCGCAGGCCTTCCTGGTCGAGCAGGATGCGAACTGGGTGACGCCGCCGCATTTCCATCTCGAACATCAGTTCCAGATCATCACCGCCGGCAGCGGGTCGATCGGCCGCCATGCGGTGGCGCCGCTGGCGGTGCACTACGCGGCGCCGGAAACCGGCTACGGCCCGATCAGCGCCGGCGCGCAGGGTATTTCCTACATGACCCTGCGCGCCAATGGCGATACCGGCGCCTGGTACCTGCACAAGCCGGGGTCGCGCGAGCGCATGCGCGCCGGCCTGAAGCGTGAGCAGCAGCACGGTGCGCCCGCCGGCATGTGCACGGCCGGCGAGATCGCGCGCCTTGCGGAAGCCACAGTCGAAGACCTGATCGCGCCGCGTGCCGATGGCCTGGCGGCGCACATGGTACGCATGGGGCCGGACCAGCAATCGGCGGTACCGGCCAGGCACCCGCACGGCGGGCGCTACTACGTGGTCACCCAGGGGGCGGCACACCTGGCCGGCGTCAACGTCAGCGAGGGTGAGCTTGCCTTCGCGTCCGCCGGAGAAGCGCAGTCGTTGCGTTCCGGGCCCGGCGGTGCCGAAGTCCTGATCCTGCAGTTCCCGCATGATGCCCGACCGATGGAGCGTGCCCAATGAATGTCATTCAAACGATCGCGCGGACTGGTTTGTTCGCAGCGCTTTTCTGCACGGCCCAATTGGCGGCTTCGCAAGCCACCAACTGGCCGGACCGTGCGGTGAAGATCGTCATGCCGTTCCCGGCCGGCGGTGCTTCCGATGTGCTCACGCGCATCCTGGCGGACCAGTTGCAGAGCCGCCTGGGCCAGAACTTCGTGGTCGAGAATCGCACCGGCGCCGGTGGCAACATCGGCATGGAAGCCGGCGCCAAGGCGGCGCCCGACGGCTACACGATCACCAGCGCCACCATCGGCACCCTGTCGATCAACCAGTATCTGTTCAAGGGCCTGCCCTATGACCCCGAGCGCGGCTTCGTCTATGCCTCGACATTCTGGGCCAACTGCAACGTGGTGATGGTGTCGCCGCAGCACAATCCGGCCAAGACGATGGTGGAATTTCTCGCCTGGGCCAAGGCTCAGCCCAAAGGCATCACCTACGGCTCCTCCGGTGTCGGCACCACACCGCACCTGTCGGGCGCATTGTTCGGCCTGCGTACCGGAATTTCCGCCACCCATGTGCCGACCCGCGGCGCGCCGCAAACCATTCCGATGCTGCTCTCCGGCACCCTTGATACCTCGATCGACAACATCGCCAGTTATGCCGGCATGTTGAGTTCCGGCCAGCTGCGTGGCCTTGCGGTCACCTGTGCCGAGCGCTGGCCCAACCTGCCGGAATTGCCGACCATGGCCGAATCGGGAATTCCCGACTTTGTCATCACCTCATGGGGCGCGCTGGTGCTGCCGGTCGGGACGCCGGCGCCGATCGTCGAGAAATTGTCGCGTACGGTGGCGGAGATCGCCAAGGATGCGGCGGTGCAAAAACGCTTTCTCGGCGCCGGTGCGCGCATCACCGCCTCGTCGCCGCAGGAAACCGTGGCATTTGTTGCGCGTGAACGGGTGAAGTGGAGCGAAATGGTGCGCCTGTCCGGGGCGAAGGCGGATTGACATGTCGCGCGTGAACCAATGGCTGGCGGGCATCCGCGTGCTTGACCTGTCGCGCTACCGACCGGGGCCGTTTGCCGGCATGCTGCTGGCCGACATGGGCGCCGAGGTGCTCAAGATCGAGGGGCCGGATGGCGACGACATGCAGCACCTGGGCCCAAGCGATGCCGCCGGGAACCCGATCTTCTACCCGTCGCTCAATGGCGGCAAGAAGGTGCGGCGCATGAACCTGAAGGATGCGGCGGCGCGCGCGGCTTTCATCGAACTGGTCAAGGATGCCGATGTGTTGCTGGAAACCTTCCGCCCAGGCGTGATGGCACGCCTTGGCCTCGGTTACGAAACCCTGGCCGAAGTCAATCCGCGCCTGGTGGTCTGCGCGGTCTCCGGCTATGGCGCCAACGGTCCTTTGGCCGGTGCCGCCGGCCATGACGCCAACTACCTGGCGCAAACCGGCGTGCTGTTCCGCAATGGCCGCGGCACCTGTTCCTATTTCGATCCGCCGATTTCCGATGATGTCGGTGCGCTGTTCGCGGTGATCGCGATCCAGGGCGCGCTGCGCGAGCGCGGGCAAAGCGGTCGCGGCTGCCTGATCGACACCGGCCTGGCCGATTCGGTGTGGCCGCTGCAGTCGTTTCAACTGGCTGACTTCGGCAAGCGCGGCTACGCGCCCGGCCCCGAGGAGACCTATCTCAACGACGGTGCCGCCTGGTATCGAGCCTATCCGACCAGCGATGGCAGGCATGTGGCGCTGGGTGCGGCGGGCGGCGTTTTCTGGAAGCGCTTTTGCGAAGCGGCGGAACGACCCGACTGGATCGCGCGCGAACACGAGACCCTGCCGCAGCGCGCGCTGATCGCCGAAGTGGGTGCGTTGCTGGCGTCGATGACTCTGGATGAATGCGTGCAACGCTTTGGTCCGGCCGACTGTTGCGTCAGTCCGGTGTTGTCGCTCGACGAGGCCTTGGAGAGCAGCCAGGTGGCCGCGCGCCAACTGGTGCGGCGCGGCGCTGACGGCGCACTGCAGGCCCTGTTTCCGGCCTGGGTCGATGGCGAGCCGCCGGCCCTGCGCGCCTTGATGCGCGAGACCACTGGCGGCTTTGAAAGCATACCCGTGACAAGGAGTTCGAATTGAGCCAGGATGCGTGGAACAAATGGGGCGTTGACGATGAGCGCGGCGCGCTCAACTACGCCGGCCCGGAGCAGGTGCGGCGCGCCACCGCGCTGGTCAGGAGCGGCGAAGTATTGCGCCTGGCGCAGTTGCTGTCGGCCAGGACGCCGGTGCCGGCACATCGGTGCGGACTGCAGCATTTCATGGGTCGCGATGGTGGCGACTATGCGGCCGGCGCCAAGCGGCCCGGCGGATTTCAATTTGCCGAAGACACGGTGGTGATGCCGCTGCACATCGGCACCCATGTCGATGCCTTGTGTCACGCCTGGTACGACGACAAGCTGTACAACGGCTACCTGGGCGACACCTTGCGCAGCACCACCGGCGCCACCCGCCTCGGAATCGAGAAGATGCCGCCGTTGGTCACTCGCGGGGTGCTGCTCGACCTGGTGCGCCTGAAAGGGCGAGTGCTCAACCCGGGCGAATCGATCGGCCGCGCCGATCTTGAAGCTGCGGCGGCGGCGGCCGGGATCAAGCCGGAACGCGGCGACGCGGTTCTGCTGCGCACCGGCTGGCTGGAAGCGCAGAAGGGCGTGAAACAGGTCGATTTCAATCTCGAGCCCGGCATCGATGTCGAGGCCGGCCTCTGGCTGGCGCAGGCCGAAGTGGCAATGATCGGCGCCGACAACTTCGCAGTCGAAGTGTTGCCGTTCCCGCAGGGAACGGTGTTTCCGGTACATCAGTGCCTGATTCGCGACTACGGCATCGCCCTGCTCGAAGGCCTGATGCTCGATCCGCTGGTGGCCAGCGGCCGCCATGAATTCATGTTTGTCGCCAGTCCCCTGCCGATCGTCGGCGCCACCGGCAGCCCGCTGGCGCCGGTGGTGATTCTATGAGCCTGCGAACGATGGTTCGCATGCGGGCTGGCAAACGCGGCGACACTGCACGGAGATCCAGATGATTCCACGTACCATTTTCAGTGCCGACCACGACGTGTTTCGCGACAGCGTGCGGCGTTTCATCGCCGAGCATGTGGTGCCGCATCACGCCGACTGGGAAAAGGCCGGGCAGGTGCCGCGCGAGCTGTGGCACAAGGCCGCCGAACTCGGCTTCCTGTGCTGCAACGTGCCCGAGGCATACGGCGGCATGGGCGGCGACTTCCTGCACAGCACCATCCTGATCGAGGAATTCGCGCGCGCCGGCACCACCGGCCCGACCTTCTACCTGCACTCCGATATCGTCGCGCCCTACCTGGTCGATTTCGGCAGCGAGGAGCAGAAACGCAAGTGGCTGCCGAAAAAGGCCAGCGGCGAGGTTGTATGTGCGCACGGCATGAGCGAGCCCTCCGGCGGCAGCGACGTGCAGGCGATGCGCACCCAGGCCCTGCGCGACGGCGATGACTATGTGATCAATGGCCAGAAGGTGTTCATCACCAACGGCCACAGCGCCGACCTGCTGCTCCTGGCCTGCAAGACCGAC
>JANPGJ010000021.1:0-2832 GCA_031423955.1 Burkholderiales bacterium | reverse complement strand
GGCATCGCCCTCAACACCGCCAACATCCTCGGCGGCGTTTCCTGCATCTTCTGGGCGCTGATGTTGATCGTCACCCTCAAGTACGTGACGCTGGTGCTGCGCGCGGACAACCACGGCGAGGGCGGCATCATGGCGCTCCTGGCGCTGGCGGCCAAGGCCACCGGCGACAAGCCACAGTTGCGCCGGGTTCTGTTCACCGTCGGCGTCTTCGGCGCCTCGCTGTTTTATGGCGACGCAGTGTTGACACCCGCGATATCGGTTCTTTCGGCGGTCGAAGGGCTGGAAGTCGGCACCAACGCCTTCAAGCCCTACATCGTGCCGATTTCGATGGGCCTGCTGATCGGGCTTTTCCTGATCCAGAAGCATGGCACCGGCGTGGTAGGCATGCTGTTCGGTCCGGTATGCGTGCTGTGGTTCGTCGCGCTGGCCGCCTCGGGTGTGTGGAACATCGCGAAGACGCCGCAGGTATTGGCTGCACTGAACCCGATCTACGCGCTGGCTTTTGTCACATCCCATGGCTATGCCTCGTTCATCGTGCTGGGCTCGGTGCTGCTGGCACTGACCGGAGCCGAGGCGCTGTATGCCGACATGGGGCACTTCGGCAAACGTGCCATCCGCATCGCCTGGTTCGGCCTCGTGGCGCCGGCCTTGGTGCTCAACTATTTCGGCCAGGGCGCGCTTCTGATCGCCGACCCGAAGGCGATCGAGAACCCGTTCTACCTGGCCTTTCCGGCGTGGGCGCTTTATCCGATGGTCGCATTGGCCACCGCGGCCACGGTGATCGCTTCGCAGGCCACCATCTCGGGCGCCTATTCGATGACCCAGCAGGCCATCCAGCTGGGCTACTTGCCGCGCATGACAGTGCATCACACCTCGTCGACGGCGATGGGGCAGATCTACATCCCCGCTGCCAACTGGATACTGCTGGCTGCGGTGGCGCTGGCGGTGATCGGCTTCGGTTCCTCGACCAGGCTGGCGTCGGCCTACGGTGTGGCAGTGATGGGCACCATGCTCACCACCACCTTCCTGACGTTTTTCGTGATCCGCTACGGCTGGGGCTACCCGCTCTGGCTGTGCATCGCGGCGACCCTCGGCTTCTTCGTGATCGACTTCGCGTTCTTCGCCGCGGCCGCTTCGAAGATTCTCGATGGTGGCTGGTTCCCGCTCCTGCTGGGTGCGGCGATCTTCGGCGTGATGGCGACCTGGCGGCGCGGGCGCGGCAAGCTGATGCAAAGCCTGCGCAGCTCCTCGATCCCGCTTGACGTGTTTCTCGAATCGCTGTTCCTGACACCACCGCAGCGCGTGCCAGGCACCGCGGTGTTCCTGAGCTCGACCCCGGAATCCACACCCAATGCCCTGATGCACAGCCTCAAGCACTACAAGGTGCTGCACCAGACCAATGTGTTTCTCACCGCCGAATTCCTCGACATTCCCTGGGTCGGGTCCGGTGATCGGATCCGCTGCGAAAAGCTCGGACACGATTGCTGGCGCGTGACCGTACGCTATGGCTTCATGGACCGACCGGATGTCGGCGCGGCACTGCAGATGTGCGCACCGGAAGGCCTCAGGGTCGAGCCAATGGAGATTTCCTACTTCCTGTCGCGCGAGTTGATCGTTCCCGCCGCGGATGCGAAAAATCCGCTCGCGCGCTGGCGTGATCGCTTGTTCGCCGCCATGGCGCGCAACGCAGGCAGCGCTATCGACTTTTTCAACATCCCCACCAATCGTGTGGTGGAGCTGGGCACTCGCGTCGAAATCTGAAAGGCCTCACCCTCAGAATCACGCAGGTCAGCGGGCGTCGCGGCGGGCGCGACACTTCGGGCGTACCTCAGCGCGCGATACCGAACCCGTATTTGACCCACACCACGCCGCCCGCGGCGCTCGCCAGATAGTCGAGCAGACCATGCGTCGCCGGGTTTGCTCGCGCCACCAGCAGCGCCGCCGGGTAGACGATCGGTGGATGCAGCGCGGCTGCGAAGGTATCGACCACCCGCACCCGTGGCTCGGCCGCGGCATCGGTCGCGTAGACGATGCCCAGCGGCGCTTCGCCGCGCGCCACCAGCACTAGCGATGCACGTACATTCTCCGAGCGGGTAAGCGTCTTTTCGACCGCCGCCCATACCCCCAACTGCGTGAGCGCCGCGCGGGCGTATTTGCCGGCCGGTACGCTGTCCGGATTGGCGACTGCCAGCCGACCATCACCGAGGGCTGTGGCCAACGCGAAGTTCGGCGCGATCGCCAGCCTCACCGGGCTCGTAGCCGGCGCGATCAGTACCAGACGATTGCCCACCAGATTGCGGCGGGTGCCGGACGCCAGCAGCTTGCGCGCCTCCAGATATTCCATCCACTCCAGGTCAGCCGCGATGAACAGGTCGGCTGGGGCGCCATTCTCGATTTGCCGCGCCAGCGCGTTGCTGCCGGCGTAGGAGACCCGCACCTTGTGCCCGGTGGCACGCATGAAGGGCTGGAGGTTCTCGTCAAGCGCTTCCTTGAGCGATGCGGCGGCGAATACCGTGATGTCGGCCGCGATTGACTGGCCAATCGCGGCCACCAGCAACAAGCCCGCGCACCCTGCAACGCGCAGCAGGGCCAGTGCGCGCCAAACCACCGGTCGACGCCGTGGCGACCAGCCATGCATCAAGCGGGCAATCATGCGCGTTGCCGCCACCATCGCCCTACTCCGGTTGCACTCCGGCGGCGCGCAGAATCCGCGTGTATGCCTCTTTTTGCGCCTTGACATAGGTGCCCAGTTGCTCGGGCGTCGAGGGCGTCATGGCAAACGCCTGCTTGTCCATCGCCGCGATCACCTCGGGCCGCTTCATCGCCGCGCCG
>JANPGJ010000020.1:0-2249 GCA_031423955.1 Burkholderiales bacterium | reverse complement strand
TTCCTTCTGGCCGCGTCCGCGGCTTTCCTGGTTTCGGGCGAGGCCCCGGCGCAGGAATACCCCTCGAAAACCATCCGCATCGTCTCGCCCTTCTCGCCCGGCGCCACCTCCGACCTGGTGGCGCGCGCGCTCGGTCCCGCGTTGGCCGCCGCATGGGGTGTCAGCGTGGTGGCCGAGAACAAGCCCGGCGGCGGTAGTGTGGTCGGCGCGGACTTCGTCGCAAAGAGCGCGCCGGACGGCCATACCCTGCTGGCCGCTGCGGCGGCCATCGGAGTGATTCCAGCACTGCTGCCCAGGCTTCCGTTCGTGCCCTACAAGGACCTGCAGCCCATCACACTGATAGGCACGGTGCCGTTCATGATGCTGGTGCACCCGTCGGTGCCGGTGAAAAGCGTGCAGGAGTTCGTGGCCTACGCCAAGGCCAATCCCGGCAAGCTCAACTTCAGCTCAGGCGGCAACGGCACCATACCGCACATGGGCGGCGAGTTGCTGAAACTGCGCGCCGGCATCGAGATGACCCACGTACCCTTCAAGGGCGGCGCTGATTCGCTGACGGCACTGCTTGGCGGACAGGTGCAGATGACCATCGATGGCGGCCCGCACGTGATCGGCCACATCCGCTCCGGCGCGCTGCGCATGCTGGGCGTGGCGACACTGCAGCGCCTGGCGGAATTCCCGAGCACGCCTACCATTGCCGAGTCCGGCATTCCAGGTTTCGAAAGCAATGCCTGGCAATCCCTGTGGGTCACCGGCGGCACCCCGGCACCGGTGGTGAAGAAGATTTCAACGGAGGTCATGCGCATCCTGCGCACGCCCGAGATGGTTGAGCGCCTGCGCGCCATGGGCATGACACCGATTGGTGGCACGCCGGAAGAGGCTGAAGCCTTCATCCGCGCCGAAACCACCAAATGGGGCGCGGTGATCAAGGCCTCGGGAGCCAGGGCGGAATGAGTGTCTCCCTCGCAAGACGTTCTTTCGGCAAATGCGACCTGACCATGCCGACGCTGGGCTTCGGCGCCAGCGGCATCGCCAAGACCTCGCGTGAGGATGCGACGCCCATCGTGCACGCGGCGCTGGCCGCCGGCCTTGACCATGTAGACACCGCGCCCTTCTACGGCCTGGGCGAGAGCGAGCGGCGGCTTGCTCCCGCGCTTGCCGCCACGCCCGATCGGTTCACCATTTCCACCAAGGTTGGCCGCCTGATCCGCACAGGCAGCGACGGCGCGCCGCAATCCGTGTTCGACTACTCCGAGGTCGGTGCGGAAACCTCGCTTGCCGAAAGCCTGGTACGCCTGGGACGTGAACGGGTCGACATGGCGATCCTGCACGACGTGAGCCAACGCTTCCATGGTGACCGCACCGATGCAGTGTTCGACGAGGCCATGCAGGGCGCGTACAAGGCGCTGACACGCTGGCGCCGCGACGGCCGGGTGCGCGCCATCGGCATTGGTGTCAACGATTGCCGCACCTGCCTGCGCGCGCTGCGTGAAGCGGATTTCGACTTCCTGTTGCTGGCTGGCCGCCTTACCCTGCTGGACCACGAAGGTTTCGATGTAGTGCTGCCGGAAGCGCACAAGCGCGGCGTCGGCGTGATCGCCGCGGCGCCGTTCAACTCCGGCATCCTCGCCATCGGCGCCCGGCCGGACGCGACTTTTTTCTATCAACCGGCGTCACCCGAGATTCTCGATCGCACCCGGCGCATCGAGGCAGCGTGCTCGCGTTACGGCGTACCGCTGCCCGCCGCGGCACTGCAGTTTGCGCTGCTGCATCCGGCGGTGGGTTGTGTGCTGGCGGGCTATTGCAGCCTCAGCGAAGTGCGGCAAAACATCATCCATGCGCATCATGCGATTCCGTACAACTTCTGGGAGGACTTGCGGGCCACGGGATTGCTGGCGGCGTCGGTGGCGTCGCCGGTGAACAGACCCTAGACAACAATGTGCGTTGCCCCCGTATTTCCGGGGAGGCGGCAGACGTTTGACAAATGCGGAAGTAATCCGTCGGCGTATCCGCAAGCGATGGTACGGCGATTGATGATGTGGCAGCCAATTGCGACAAGCCACTATTTTCGAGAATTGCACCATTCATGACAAAAACATGCCTCTGGCGAGGCTGTCACGTTTTTGGTAACGATCAATAGCCGGACGAGTTGACCGATCCATTCTGCTGCGGTACTGAAAATCCTTGTGTCGGTGATTCGATTCCGCCCAATCATCGCTCAGACGCCACAAGCATTTGCCGCGTTGCGCTAC
>JANPGJ010000019.1:0-2263 GCA_031423955.1 Burkholderiales bacterium | reverse complement strand
TTGCGAATCATGGGAACGCTCCCTTTCATGGTTGACATACGGCTACAAACGCAAGCCGCAATGAAAAGGGGTGAAGCAACGCCGAATCGACTCCCGGTAGCGCCGCCCGGTGCTCTCCTGCCGCTGTTCTCAGGCGAATCTGTCATACCCGCTGCGGCAGCCCGAGATTCTGTCGGTAAATTTAACAATCGCGTCGAAAAATTTAACACTATTGTCGGAAAATTTTACACGTTACGTCGGTGATGGATGAAATTATATAAATATCAATGAGTTATCTTTTGGCATTGATGTTGCATATGAAATCGGCGCGGCGTTTTGGCAACGCCGATGTGAGAGAGGATTTGCCAACCAAATGATTGACCAACCAAGAAAGAGTCAAATAAATGAATTGCTTCACTGCTAGGACCGTTGCAACCATCAAACGCGCTGCAATCGGGCTGGTGACAGCGACCCTGCTGGCCGGCGCATGCGCCGCTTCAGCCACTACCGTCCTGCTCGACCCCACCTCGGGAGGCTGGGTGTCCTACTTCAATCCGGTCGGCCCGGATCCGCGTCCATACCCTTGCTTCGCATGTGACCCGATCGGCACCTCGAACGCTGCTTGGGAGGCTGCCAATCCGGGATGGAACAACGTTGGCTACGACGATTCCACCTGGGCCAGCTACTCCGGCGGCTGGGCACCGGCGGACGGCAGTCGTACGCCGTTTTACCTGCGCAAGGAACTGAACCTCACTGGCACCCCCACGGCTGGCACCTTTTCCATCATCGTCGACGACGACTACCGGGTGTGGGTCAACGGCACCATGGTGTTGAACGACGACAGCAACGGTTGCTGCACATTCGGCACCGCCAATCTTCTTCCTTACCTTGTCGATGGCGACAACGTGATCGCGGTGAAGGCGGAAAACTTTCCAGGCGGCGGGTTTTTCATCGACTTCAACGGCAGCGTTGATTTCACGCCCAGGGCCGTTCCCGAGCCGGCAACCCTGGCCCTGTTCGGCTTCGCACTTGCCGGCCTCGGTTTTGGCCGCCGCAGGAAGAATGCCTGACTCGCATTCAATGAGTCCGCAAGACCCGCGCCCAAACCCCGCGAGGTAGGGCGATCCGGGGTTTGCGCGATGCCTGCCAGGCGATGTCTGGCAGGCATTTTTATTTTTGCAAATGCGATCACGCGTTGCAACGTCAAGTCCGGCGCAGGCGGCGAGAGCGGCAAATTCAAGCCCGCGGTCGGGCGATGCGGATTCCGGCGGCACACGAAGCATTGCCGGTTCAGCTGCCTGGCGCCGCAAGCCGGGAATGCGGCGCGGAAGCAGGCGTGTGGCAACGCACAGACCCGGCCGACCACAGCCTTCATAGTGCACCTCGTCAAACGGCCGCGACTGCGTGACCGTCAGGCGCTCGACCATGGCGCTTGAAGATGCCGGGCGCGTGCCTGGCTGCGCTGCGACCGCGGCGCATGTCACGGCAGGTGCCTGACTGAATCGCCGACTGCGAGTACAAATGTGCGGCCGCGCGCCATGCACGCCTCGCGCTCACCAGGGAGCCGCATGGATTCGGTGGAAGTGGTGCTGGCAATGCTGCTGGCGGTGGTCGCCAGCGCCTATCTGGTGCGCGCAGTTTCGTTTCCCTTGCCCCTGCCCTTGATGCAGATCGCCCTGGGCGCGCTGATCGCTGCGCTGTCCGATCGTGCGGTGACGCTCGACCCGGCGGTTTTCTTCCTGTTGTTTCTGCCGCCGCTGCTGTTTCTCGACGGTTGGCGCATGCCCAACGATCGCTTGCTGCGCGACCGGGCGGCGATCCTGGAACTGGCGCTCGGGCTGGTGGTATTCACCGTGATCGGCGCCGGTTTCCTGATCCACTGGTTGATACCTACGATGCCGCTGGCGCTGGCCTTCGCGCTGGCGGCGATCGTCTCGCCGACCGACCCGGTGGCGGTATCGTCGATCACCTCGCGGGTGCCGATGCCGAAGCGGCTGATGCATATCCTGCAGGGCGAAGCCCTGCTCAACGATGCCACCGGTCTGGTGTGTTTTCGCTTCGCGGTGGCCGCCGCCCTGACCGGCGGCTTCTCGTTGCTGTCGGCATCGTTGACCTTCCTGTGGATGGCGGTCGCCGGCCTTGGCCTGGGTGTCGGGGTGACGCTGGCGGTGACCGCGGCGCAGCGCGCGCTGTCGGAGCGGATCGGCGAGGAAAGCGGCTCGCCGATCCTGATCAGCCTCTTGATCCCGTTCGGTGCATACCTGCTGGCCGAGCGCGTGCATGC
>JANPGJ010000018.1:0-4905 GCA_031423955.1 Burkholderiales bacterium | reverse complement strand
CCGCTGATTTCCCGCAAAACCCGCAGGGCCGGGAATAAGCGACCGCGTCGCTGCGTCTAGTACCTGCACACCGAAATCCTTCAATCCAAGGAGAAACCATGAACGACAAGTCATTTTCAAGACGCGACTTTGTACGCCTGGCCGCGGTCGGCGGCGGCGTGGTGTTCGCTTCGGCCCTGCCGGGTTGTGCCGGTATCACGCAAGGCGGCGCTGATTTCAACTTCGTGCAGTTGTCCGACATTCACTGGGGTTACAACAATGCCGCGGTCAACCCGGATTTCAAGGGCACGCTGCCGAAGGCGATCGCCGCGGTCAACCGTCTCGAGCAGAAGCCGGATTTCGTGGTCTTCACCGGCGACCTGACACAAACCACCGATGATCCCAAACTGCGCCGTGCGCGACTCAAGGAGTTCCGCGACCTGGCCAGCGGCCTGAACGTACCGGTACGCTTTTTCGCCGGCGAACATGATGCCGCGCTCGACCGCGGCGATGCGTATCGTGAATTTTTCGGCGACACGCTGCGCTACACCTTCGATCACAAGGGCATCCATTTCATCGTGCTCGACAACATTTCGGACCCGGCGCCGATCCTCGGCGAAGCACAATTGGCGTGGCTCAAGGCCGACCTCGCGCGCCTGACGCCGCAGCAGCCGATCGTCGTGCTCACCCACCGCCCGCTGTTCCCCATGTATCCGCAATGGGACTGGGACACGCGCGACGGTGCGCGCGCCATCGAGATGCTGATGCCGTTTCAGAACGTCACCGTGTTCTACGGCCATATCCACCATGAACACCACCAGATGACTGGCCACATCGGCCATCATGCGGCGATGTCGACCATGTTCCCGCTCGGTGCGCGTGGCGCGGTGGAGAAGAAAACCCAGATGCCGTGGAATGCGGCAACCCCTTATCGGGGACTGGGCTGGCGCACTGTGGCGGTCGCTGCGGGCAAGCCGACGGCCACGGAACAAGCGTTTGCCGGGACATGAGCGGCGTCTGTGCACCGACCGGCAGGCGGGCTTTTCTGTGCTGCAGCGCCGCCGCGCTGGCTGCGATGGCCGGCTACGCGACCGGGCAGAACGACCCGCGCCGCATCCAGCTATCGGCCCGCAAGTTCGAATTCACACCTGCGGAAATCAGCGCGGTCGCAGGCCAGGCGGTCACGCTGGTGGTCACAACAACGGATTTCGCTCACGGTTTCAGCCTGCCGGACTTCGAGCTGCGTGGCGACTGCATGCCAGGACGCGAACTCGTGCTGCGCTTGACTCCGCGGAAAGTCGGGCGCTTCGGTTTCGTGTGCGACAACTTTTGCGGCGAGGGTCACGACGAGATGAGCGGCTTCCTGGTCGTCACCGCGGGCTGACCGAATCCGTTGCCCGGGCGCGCGAGCCGCCTGCCGCGGCGCCGCCGCGCATCCGCCGGACCGGCAAAGGCAGGCGGTTTGTGCTGAAATAAGCGCTCCTCGTCGACCTTCGGCACCTCACCGCGATGAACCTGCCGCGCGCCAATTCGCCGCCAGCGCCGCTGCCGGAACCGTCGCTGGCGCACGCGCGCGCTGACACCCGCGCGCCGCGGCGGGTACGCCCATGACCGACGACCAATTCGACGCCCGCGTCGCGCAGCTCGCGGCATTCGCCAATCGCAATCCGGGGGCCTACAAGTTGCGGGTGCTGCTGATGGCACTGCTCGGCAACGCGTATCTCGCTGCCATGCTGGGCGTGATCGCCCTGTTGTTCGCGATTTCGCTTTTTTCGATCGTTTACCTGAAAGCCATCGGGATCAAGCTGGCACTGGTGATCGGCGCGTTTCTGTGGGTGATCCTGCGCGCCTTGTGGGTGAGGGTCGCCGCGCCTGAAGGAACGCCGGTCAAGCGCCGCGACTGCCCCGACTTGTTCGCCATGATCGACCAGTTGCGCCGCAGCCTGCGCGCACCGCGTTTCCATCATGTGCTGGTGACCGACGACTTCAATGCCGGAGTGGTGCAGGTACCGCGGCTGGGCATCTTCGGCTGGCACCGCAACTACCTGCTGATCGGCCTGCCACTGATGAAAGCCCTGTCGGTCGACCAGTTCAAGGCGGTTCTGGCACATGAGTTCGGCCACCTGGCACGCGGCCACGGCGCGTTTTCGAACTGGATCTATCGACTGCGCCTGCGCTGGGCACGCCTGATCGGCATGCTGGGGGCGGTCGAAAGCGCTGGCAGTTTCCTGTTCAAGCCGTTCTTCAACTGGTATGCGCCGGCATTCGCCGCCTATTCGTTTCCGCTGGCGCGCGCCAACGAGTATGACGCCGATGCCACCGCCGCACGCCTGACCTCGGCCTCGACCGCGGCGGCGGCGCTGACCAACGTGAACGTCATCGGTTACTACCTGGGCGAACAGTACTGGCCGCAGATCCACCGCCAGGCGGACGACCACCAGCAACCGGCGTTCGCGCCGTTCGATCATCTGGCGCCAAGTATCAACACCGATCTCGCCCCTGCCGCGGTCGCGCAGTGGCTCGACCGCGCGATGCGCCAGGCCACGGCTGCGACCGACACCCACCCGGCGCTTTCCGACCGCCTGCGTGCACTGAACCAGGCGCCCGTCAGCGACCCGCCCGCTCCCGGCCAGGCGGCCGATCGCCTGCTGGGCGCTGCGTTGCAGACCATCACGGATACCTTCGACAGCCGCTGGAAGCAGAGGATCATGCCGTCCTGGCTGGAGCGTTATCGCAATGTTCAGGACGGGCGCAATCGCCTGGCCGAACTGGATGCGCGCGCCCTGGAAGGCGAATTGCCGGTCGACGAGGCATTCGAGCGCGCCCGCCTGGCCGAAAGCATCGGTCACAACCCTGACGCAGCGCTGGCACAACTGCAGGCCCTGGCGTTGCGCGCGCCCGACCGTGCCGGCATTCATTTCGCCCTCGGGCAATTGCTGCTGAGCCGCAACGACGATGCCGGGCGCGCTGCGATTGAACGCGCGATGGCGCAGGACGAGAGTGCGATCGCGCCGGGCAGCGAAGCCCTGCGCGACTACTACGCGCGCGCCGGGCGAACAGAGGATGCCCGCGCATGGCATGAAAAGCTGGTCGAACGCGCCATCCTGGAGGAATCCGCGCGACGCGAGCGCAATACCATCAAGGCCAACGAGAAGTTTGAACCGCACGGCCTTGACGATGCGACCATCGAGGCGCTGCGTGCTCAGTTGCGCACCATCGAACCGGCAATCCGCCGCGCCTATCTGGTGAAAAAGCGCGTGCTGCACCTGCCGCGGCAGGTCTGCTACGTGCTCGGCTTCACCATCACCGGCACCTTCCGCCTGCATGACGCGAAAAAGGCCGCGCTGGTCAGCCAGACCATCAGCCAGACACTGAAATTCCCGGCTGAAACCATGATTTTCAATGTGGAAGGCAGCAATGCCGGTTTTGCCGGGAAGCTCAAGAAGGTCAAGACAGCGCAGGTCCTGTAGCGCACTGTCCCTCGGCTCCCGCCGGCAGCAGCAAAAGCGCGCTCGCGCCGCAACGCCTGTGCCGAAGACGAGCCTGCGCGACCTTGCATGGCGTCAAGTCCGACGCCACGCAAGGCCGAAGACGATCAACCGATTTTGCGCACCTTGTTGGTCAAAGTGCCGATGCCGGTGATGGTCAATTCCACCGTGTCGCCGTCTTTCAACCAGACCGGCGGATCCATCCCCAGCGCCACGCCGGAGGGCGTACCGGTGGCGATGGTGTCGCCCGGCTCCAGGGTCAGGCCGGCCGACAGGCTGGCAACGATCTGCTGGCAGTTGAACAGCATGTCGGAGGTGTTGGAGTCCTGGCGTACCTCACCGTTGACCTTGAGCACCAGTTGATGGCCGCTGGGGTCGCCGAATTCGTCGGCGGTGACGATGCACGGCCCGATCGGTGCGAAGGTGTCGAAGCTCTTGCCTTTGAACCACTGGCCGTGCGCCTTCTGCACTTCGCGTGCCGAGACATCATTGACGATGGTGTAGCCGAACACCGCCGACAGCGCGGAGGCCTCGCTCAGGTTCGATGTCTTGCGGCCGATCACGATGCCGAGTTCGATTTCATAGTCAAGTTGCTGCGTGCAGCGGCTGTCCCAGTGAATGTCATCGCCATTGCCGATCACCGTGGTGGGTGGCTTGGAGAAGAACTCCGGCACCGGCGGAAAGCTGACCGGCACGCCGCGTGCCCGCGCGCCTTCCTCGATGTGAAGCTTGTAGTTGCGGCCGACGCAGAACACGTTTTTCTTGTAGTGCGGAATCGGCGCCATCAGCTTGATCGACGCCAGCGGCATCCATCCTTCGCCGGCGTCAAGCAGTTTCCTCGCATCGGCCAGGGCCGCATCTCCGGCGGCGATGAACGACAGCATGTTGCCCGGCAGGTCGCGACCGACGAGTGCGCGACCGGCCTTGACCACGTCAAGCACGCCCCTGGCGTCATCGAGAATTCCGAGGCGCTCTTCGCCGCCGGCCTTGTAGGTCACGAACTTCATGGTTGCTGCTCCTTGTACGGGTTTAGTAGGAATGAGAAAAGCTTGCTAGCTTAGCAGCGTCGCTCCACCTGCGCGTGCTTGCGCATGCCGGTGCCGCTGCCGGGTGCCGGCGAAGTATGATTGACGTCCCAACCCGCTCTCGACGCCTGCGCTGCGCCGGTACCCGAAAATGACCTGTCCTGCCGCGACACAATTGTGATGAAGCCGAACCCGGCACCGGTATCGACAGAGATCGCCGCGCAAGCCGCAGCCCGGCTGGCGGAGGCCGATATCGCGCCGCTGCTGATGAGCTATGTTCAGCTCAGCGGCGATGCCTCTGCGCTCGACGAGATCGGCCCGTACATCAACGGCCCGTGGAACTTCATGGAATCGGTGCCGCCAGCGCTCAAAACGAGCTTGCGCGAGCGCCTCGCCCGGGTGCTCGCCGATCT
>JANPGJ010000017.1:0-6864 GCA_031423955.1 Burkholderiales bacterium | reverse complement strand
CGGCGACGATCTCGCGCTGGCGGCGCAGCTCGAACTTGCGTTCGGGCTCGGCCGGAGCCGGCACGATCGCATCGCGCCGCGCCAGCGCGTCGGCGATCAGCGCCATGAACCCGGCGAAGCTGCGATAGCGCCGGGCGAGGTCGCGCGCGGTCACTTCGCCGACATGGCGGATGCCGAGCGCGAATATGAAGCGCGCCAGCGTGGTGTTTTTCGATTTTTCGATCGCCGCCACCACGTTCTGCGCCGATTTCTCGGCCATCCGCTCGAGTGCGGAAAGGTTCGCCACGCCAAGTCGGTAGAGATCCGCAGGCGTACGCACCACGTCGGCGTCGACCAATTGCTCGACCAGCTTTTCGCCCAGACCCTCGATATCGATCGCCCGGCGCTGCGCGAAATGCAACAGCGCCTGCTTGCGCTGGGCTGCGCAAAACAGGCCGCCGCTGCAGCGGGCGATCACCTCGCCCTCCTCGCGAACCACCTCGGATTGGCAGACCGGGCAGCGCAGCGGCATGCGGAAATAGTCACCCTCTTCCCGCGGTCCGGCTTGCGACACCATCATCACCTCGGGAATCACGTCGCCGGCGCGGCGCACGATGACCGTATCACGCCGCCAGACGTCCTTGCGGCGCACCTCGTCTTCATTGTGCAGGGTGGCGTTGGTCACGGTGACGCCGCCGACAAACACCGGCGTCAGGCGGGCCACCGGGGTGATGGCGCCGGTCCGACCGACCTGCACCTCGATGTCTTCGACCACGGTGAGCTCTTCCTGGGCCGGGAACTTGTGCGCGACGGCGAAGCGCGGCGCGCGCGAAACGAATCCCAGCGCGCGCTGCCAATCGAGGCGGTTGACCTTGTAGACCACACCGTCGATATCGTAGGGCAGGCCCGGTCGCCGCGCACCGGTCGCGGCGTAAAACGCCGCCAATCCGGCCGCGCCACCGACCACCGCGCGTTCCGCGCATACCGGCAGGCCAAGCGTGGCAAACCAGTCAAGCATCTGCGCGTGGGTCGGCGGCAATTCCACACCATCGACGGCGCCGACCCCGTAGGCGAAGAATTTGAGCGGCCGGCGTGCGGTGATGCGCGAATCGAGTTGGCGCAGGCTGCCGGCGGCGGCGTTGCGCGGGTTGACAAAGGTCTTCTCGCCGGTCTCGGCCTGCTGCCGGTTGAGGGCGGCGAAGTCCTCCTTGAACAGCAGCACTTCACCACGCACCTCAAGCAGGGCCGGCGGCGCCGGGGATTCGAGCCGCAGCGGGATTGCGCGAATCGTGCGCACGTTGGCGGTGACGTCCTCGCCGGTGGCGCCGTCACCACGGGTAGCGGCCTGCACCAGCACGCCGTTCTCGTAGACAAGGCTCATCGCCAGCCCGTCGAACTTGAGCTCGACCGCGTAGTCGACCAGGTCGACATCAAGTCCTTCGCGAACCCGCTTGTCGAAGGCTTCCAGTTCAGCCATCTCGAATGCGTTGTTGAGTGACAGCATCGGCTGTCGATGGGTCACCGTCGCGAATCCCGCAAGCGGCGCGCCGCCAACCCGCAGGGTCGGTGAATCGGCCTGACGCAGACGCGGATAGGCCTCCTCGATCGCCTGCAACTCGCGGAACAGGCGGTCGTACTCGGCGTCGGGTATCGCGGGCGCATCGAGCACGTGGTAGGCGTGCGCATGGCGCAGCAGTTCGGTGCGCAATTGCGCCGCTCTCAGCCCGATGGGATCGGCCGACTCTTCAGTGCCGGCCGCCGCGCCAACGCTCATGCAAACAGGCGCAATGCCAGCGGGCCTCCAGCCGGCAATCCGGCAGCCTCCATGCGCCCCTGGATGGTGGTGATGCCCTGACCGATGCGCGCCAGCATCGCATCATCAAGGACCCGCTGATTGTCATCGACAATCTTCGCCTCAAGCCCCTTGGCGAGGGTGCGCGCGCAATGCGCCATCAGGCCGAATGCGGCCGCCTCGCGCGGTACCCGCGGCACATCGAGCAGGAGCGACACCGCCGCCGGCGCGCTCTGGCGCAAACTCAGGATTTCCAGGTCTTCGTCGTCACGCCGGCGAAACACACCGTCATCCTCGCGCTTGAATCCGTTGGCTTCGGCCAGGCCGCGAAACTTGGTTTCGGCGAATGTCGCCGGCGCCACCAGGCTGATGCCGATCTGCACATCGACCTCGGCGCAAAAGGCGTCAAGCTCGGCCGCATTGGTCAGGGGATTCTGCGACCCGGTCCACGCAAGGTTCGCGCCGCGATCGCCTGCCAAGTCCTCAATGGCGCGCTGGAACGAAGCCAGGTCGGATTCGCGCACCGGACCGCTGCGGTCGGTCAACTGCAGGCCGATGCGGATTCTGGCGTATTCGGTCCCGGCTACCAGCGCCTCCCATGCCTGGGCGTCGCGATTGAAGCCATCGCAGCCCGCGGTACGGGCATGGGCGACAGCGGCCACCGCGGTCGCCACCGCCTGCGCCTCGAGCGGCTCGCGAAATTCGAGTTCGGCGATGTAGTCGATGCGCGCGTCGAGTTCGGGCAACGCGCCAGGCGCGGACTGGCGGCGCGGCGCGGACAACCGCACATCGCCAGCAGCGGCACCTGACACCGATGTGTCCCAGTGCGGCTCGACCCGCGTATCGGTATCGACCGGCGGCTGGTCCGGCAAAGGCCCGGGATCGGCCACTGCCTTGTGCGGACTGAGCAAGACGTCGGCATGGCCCGACTCGAAACCGCGGCCGGCCTTGCGATACTTGCGCTCCTGCCACTTGTTGAAGCCGATCACGCCGATCACCACCACCACCCCGAGCGCCAGCAATCCCATCTGCAATTCACTCAACGCAATCTCCCCTCCACGCAGAGCAGCCGACCACGGCCGGCAGCGAACAACAGGCGCCGCCGCCCCCGCACAACGCATTGCATGCACCACAACACATGCAGGCCGCGAGCCATGACGGGTTTCAATTCAATTCGTCGCAAGGGCCACCCTGGCCGCAGGCACCAGTGCAGAAAACGCAGTCAAGCCGCCACCGGCTCGCGCAGGCGCACCGCCTCGTCCATGTCGACGGCAACGATGCGCGAAACGCCAAGCTCCTGCTGGGTCACGCCGATCAGCTGGTGCGCCATTTCCATCGTGATCTTGTTGTGGCTGATGAACACGAACTGCGTATCCTCGGCCATTTTCTTGACCAGTTGGCAGAAGCGTTCGGTATTCGGGTCGTCAAGCGGCGCGTCAACCTCGTCGAGCAGGCAGAACGGCGCCGGATTGAGGCGAAACATCGCGAACACCAGGGAGGTCGCCGTCAGCGCCTTCTCGCCACCGGACAGCAGGTGGATCGACGCGTTCTTCTTGCCCGGCGGTTGCGCCATGACCTGCACGCCGGCATCAAGAATTTCGTCGCCGGTCATGATCAGTTTCGCTTCACCGCCGCCAAACAGCGCCGGGAACAGTTCGCCGAAATGGCGGTTGACCTGATCAAAGGTTTCCTTCAACAGTTCGCGGGTCTCGCGATCGATCTTGCGGATCGCGTCTTCGAGCGTGGCGACCGCCTCGGTCAGGTCGTTGAACTGCGCGTCGAGGAATCCCTTGCGCTCGGTTGCCGCGGTCAGCTCGTCGAGTGCCGCCAGATTGACCGCGCCGAGCGCAGCGATTTCCTGCGCCAGGCGGCCGAGGTCACCTGCCAGAACGCCGGCACGCGCCCCTTCGAGTCGCGGCAGCAGCACCGCTTCGCCCGCGTTCGCCTCCAGCAACAGTTGCGCGGCCTGTTCCTGCGCCAGCCGCGCAGCCTGCTCTTTCAGGCGCAGGTCGCCGACACGATTGCGCAAGGGTTCGAGCTTTTGCTCGGACTTCATGCGCTCCTCGTCCATGCCGCGCAAACGCGAGGTCAGGCCATCGAGTTCGGTGCGCACGCGGGCCAGCGCCTGCTCGCGTTCGAGGCGCAGATCCAGCGCCGCCTGCAGGCCGTTCTGCACCACCGCGTCATCGAGACCTTCGAGTTCGGCCCCTACCTCGCCCGACTGCACCTTGATGCGTTCGATCTGGGCGGCAATGCCACGCCCGCTGTTTTCAAGCTCGGCGATCTTGGTGCGGCACTGGCGCGCATGAAATTCCGCTTCCTGGGCTTCGCGTTCGGACTGACGGACTGTTTCGCGCTCGGCAGCCAACAGCGCCTCCGCCGACTCGGTCGCGACGCGCGCCGCCTCGAGCGCTTCCTGCGCCTCGGCCACATCGGCGTCGAGTTGCGAGAATTTTTCCCCGGCTTCGGCCAGGCGCGCCTCCTCGGTCTGCTCCTGGGCGGCGAGCTCGTCAAGCGCCGCCTTGATCCGTCCGGCCGTTTCCTGGTAGCGTGCGAGTGCCTGCTGTTCCTTGACCACGTCGAGCTGAAGCTCGTGCAGCCGCTGCCGCGCAGCCTGCGCCGCCGGCCGCATTTCGGCAAGTTGCGATGTCAGGCGGGTGAGCGCGCTTTCGCTGCGCGCGACGTTGGCGCGCGCCTCATCCAGATGCAAATGCTTGGCCTTGATCGCCAACGCCAGATTCTCGATCTCGTTCTGCCGCGCCAGCATGCCCGCCTGCTCCGAATCCGCCGCATGGAAGCTGACGGTCTGGCGCCCGATCATGTGGCCGGCCTGGGTCACGAACACGGCGCGCGGCGGCAAGCTGGCGCGGCCGGCGAAGGCGTCGTCGGTCGAATCGGCGATGTAGCAGCCGCCCAGCCATTCGGCCAGCAAGCCGCGCAGGTTCGCGTCGTCGATCCGCAATTGCGTGATCAGCGGGCGCAAACCCGCGGGTGCCGTGGCCGCGGCCTCGACCGCTTCGATCGTCACAAAAGCCAGCTTGGCCGGTGGCGGGTCATTGAAGAATGCCTTGGCCCAATCGAGGTTGCGAATCTCCAGCGACGAAAGTCGTTCGCGCAACACCGCTTCGATCGCGGTTTCCCAGCCCGGTTCGACATGCAGGCGCTGCCACAGGCGCGGCAGTTGCGCCAGTTCGTGGCGCTCCAGCCAGGGCTGCAACTTGCCGCTTTTCTGGACCTTCTCCTGCAACTCCTTCAAGGCGGCAACGCGCGCTTCGAGCGCATGCGTCTCGCGGCTCTGCGCCTGCAACACGGACTGCGCTGTGTCGCGCTCGGCGCTGGTGCCGGGCAAACCGTCCTCGAGGACTGCCAGTTGTTCTTCGCGCTCGGCCAACTCGGCCTCGCGCCGTTCGAGTTCCTCACGCTTGCGCTCGATCGCCGGCTCGTCCGGCCGATTCAGGCCGTTCTGCTCCATCCGCAGCCGGTCGCGGCGGCCAACCAGGGCCTCAAGCGCACGTTGCGCATTGCTCTGGTGCACCCCTTCGACCTGCAACTGCTGCTCGGTCTGCATGACGGTAGCGCGCGCAGACGTGAGCGCGGCCTGGGCGATCCGCGCGGAGCTTTCGGCGTCCGGCAACCTGGACGCATGCTCCGCGGCGATCGCTGCCCCTTCCTCGGCCCTGCCGGCCGCGGCCTCGGCTTCGGCGGTCCAGTGAAGGATATCGGCCTGCCCCTGGACCTGCTGCTCGATCCAGGTGTCGTGTTGCGCGGAGAGTTGGGTGAGCTGGTTCGCCAGCCGGGTGCGGGCGTCGACGATCGACCTGATCTCCGCCTCAAGCCGGCTGACTTCGGCATTCGCTCCATACAATTCACCCTGCGAGGCATGCAGGCGATCACCAGCCGCGTAGTGCGCAGCGCGCATTTCGTCGACCTGTTTTTCGAAATTGCGCAGTGCCGCGGTCTCGGCCTCAAGCTCATTGGTGACCCGCTCTACATCACGGGCGTGGCGCTCCTGTTCGGCGGCGGCCTCGGCACGCCTGAGCATCCACAGCAGGTGCTGCTTTTCGGTCTGCTCGGCGGTCAGGGCGCGATAGGTTTGCGCCACCGCAGCCTGCTCGCCGAGCTTCGAGAGCTGGGTATCGAGCTCGCGCCGGATATCCTCGAGCCGTGTCATGTTTTCGAGACTAGACGACAGGCTCGACTCGGTCTCCTTGCGGCGTTCCTTGTACATCGAGATGCCGGCGGCTTCTTCGAGGAAGATGCGCAACTCTTCCGGCTTGGCCTCGATCACCCGCGAGATCATTCCCTGCTCGATGATCGCGTAGGCGCGGGCACCGAGCCCGGTACCCAGGAAGATGTCCTGGATGTCGCGCCGCCGCACCAACTGGTTGTTGATGAAGTAGCTTGATTCGCCCTGCCGCGTCAAGACTCGCTTGACCGCGATTTCACTGTACTGCCCCCACTGCCCCATGCCGGCATGCGGTGGCGCACCGGTGTTGTCGAACACCAGTTCCACGCTGGCGCGCGCAACCGGCTTGCGCTGTGCCGACCCGTTGAAAATGACATCCTGCATCGATTCGCCGCGCAAGGCCGAGGCCTTGGACTCGCCGAGCACCCAGCGCACAGCATCGATGATATTTGACTTGCCACAGCCATTGGGGCCGACGATGCCGACCAGCTGACCCGGCACTGCGACAGTGGTGGCGTCGACAAACGACTTGAAGCCGGCAAGTTTGATGGAGGTAAGGCGCACGGTCGATTAGGGAAACACTGAGCAGGTCGGTCGGGAAAATCACTCTTGCAACATGTTGAATCGAAAAGACACCCGGTTCTGGATTCCGTATTCCATCGACCTGCCCAGCGCTTTCTCAGGCTTCCAGAGGTCTGAATCCGGGCATGGATTGCGGGTTGTCCGGCGCTGCGGGCGGCGTCAATTCACCTCTTATAATAACACCCCGATCATCACGATTTCGTCTTGACAAGACAGCCACAATGCCCTCCAAACCAGGCAAAAAACTCGACACCTTTCCAAATCCCGCGGCGGATCGGGACTTCCATATCCACATGCAGATTCCGGAATTCACCTGCCTGTGCCC
>JANPGJ010000016.1:0-1732 GCA_031423955.1 Burkholderiales bacterium | reverse complement strand
TGGCTATGGCACTGGCGTGCAAGGGTTGTACACCGGGCGTTGACCACGCACCGCGGACCGGTATTGTGCGCTAGCGCACAAGAAAATCCCGGGCCATTGGTATCCGATCGCACAGAACGAAACAGCGCTTCAAATTTATCTTTGAGTCACGGAATTGCTCCCAATCAAGGTGCTTTCCGGGTTCGCGCTGCCATATCCGCAAATACGGCAGAGGGGACGGTGCTTCATCTTTCAATCAACTTTCAAGGAAACTTTCATGACCATCTGTCCCATCAGCCGCACGCCCCTCGGGGCAGCCATCGGCGCTCTTGGAATAGGACTTGCGGTGTCACTCGTCGCGCCAGGCGCTCTCGCTTCCAGCCATCGCGAGGCCCCTTTCATCACCGGCCAACCCAAGGTGGATGCCACCGACCTGTACATGTTTCGAAGTTATGAGGCCGGTCGCTCGGCGTTTGTGACGATCCTGGCCAACTACCAGCCGTTCCAGGACCCGCAGGGTGGGCCGAACTTCTTCATGTTCGACCCGGACGGGCTGTACGAGATCCATATCGACAACAACGGCGATGCAGTGGAGGACTTGACATTCCAGTTTCGCTTCAAGAACACATCCAAGGCCACCGCGCTCACGGTGGGCGGCAAGGCGGTGAAGATTCCTCTCATCAATAGCGGGCCGATATCAGGTGTCAATCCCGCGGCTTTGAACGTGCGCGAGACGTTCACGCTCGACCTGGTCCGCGGCGGTCGGCGCCTGGGCAGCCGCAGCAATATCAGCGTCACCAACGCCGCCGGCGGTTCGGCCGAATTCGACAAGCCGGTGGACAACATCGGCGACAAGGTGTTCGGCAGCAACGCTGCCTACGCCACCTATGCCAACCAGCACATCTACAACGTGGCCATACCCGGCTGCGGGAACGGGCGTGTCTTCGTGGGGCAGCGCAAGGAGCCGTTCTACATTGCGGTGGGCAAGATTTTCGACCTCATCAACCTGAACCCGCTGGGTGCCGAGGTGGGTGGAAACAACAACGACCTGGAGGCCAAGAGCGTCAGCACGCTGGCACTGGAAGTTCCTATCGCCTGCCTGACCGCCGGCACCGAAACAGTCATCGGCGCGTTCACCACCGCCAGCCTGCGCCAGGGACGTCTGCTCAACGGTTCGCCGGGCACCGGGCTGAACAAGGTGACGCGCAGCGGCGGCGCGTGGACGCAGGTGTCGCGCCTGGGCATGCCCCTCGTCAACGAGGTCATCATCGGCATCGATGACAAGGACAAGTTCAACGCTTCCAAGCCGAAGAACGACCCGGCCAACTTCGCCGACTACGTGACCAACCCGGTCCTGCCAGCGCTGATCCAGTCCCTGTTTCCGGCCGCCGTGGCGCCAACCAACTTCCCGCGGACCGATCTGCTGAACGTTTTTCTGAAGGGCATCAAGAACGTGAACCAGCCAGCCAACGTGGTCTCCGGCGAAATGCTGCGGCTGAATACGGCTACAGCGGTAACCGCAGCCGGTTCGCAGAATCCGCTGGGAGTGGCAGGGGGCGACAACGCCGGGTTCCCGAACGGTCGCCGGCCAGCAGACGACGTGGTGGACCTGTCGTTGCGGGTGGCCATGGGTGCGCTGTGCGTGTTGACAGGCGTGACCGACACGCTGCAGGTCGGCTGCCATCCCTCCGACGCACCGGCCGGCGGGCTGGCGTTGACCGATGGCGTGCGCAAGACGGACGCGAACTTCGGC
>JANPGJ010000015.1:0-2059 GCA_031423955.1 Burkholderiales bacterium | reverse complement strand
TGCCAGTCACGGCCTGGTGCCGGTAGCTGCCAGCGAAAAGCTGGGCCTGGTGTTCGTCACGCAGGATGCGCCGGCGCCTGAAGACAACGCGCTCGACGGCCTGTGGCCGCTGGTGGGGCCGCGGCAGACACTGCTTGCCAGCAGCGAGCAGCAAGTCGAAGCCAACTGGAAAATCCTGCTCGAGGGTTTCATTGAGGGCTACCACATTCGCTCCACCCACCGCGAGACCTTTTACCCCTATGGCTTCGACAACCTCAACCTGATCGAGCATTTCGGCCGCCACAGCCGTGTCACCTATCCGTTCCGGCGCATCCGCAAACTGGCGCAGTTGCCGGCCGCGGAACGGCGCATCGACGGCATGCTCACCTACGTGTACCACCTGTTCCCGAATGTGCTGATCACGCAGTTGTCGCGCCATACCAACGTGGTGGTGCTCGAACCGCAGGGGGTCGACCGCACCCTGCAGATCAATTACACGCTGGCGCAGTTGGACGATGGCGAACCTGATGCCCGCGCCGCGGCCCTGCGCGACATCGAATTCGTGCGCAAGGCCGGCGGCGCCGAAGACCAGGCGGTAATCTGCGACATCCAGAAGAGCCTCTACAGCCGCGCCAACGAAGTGTTCACCTTCGGCCTGTTCGAAGGCGCGATCTCGCACTTTCACCGCTCGCTTGCCGCAGCGCTGGAATCCTGATCGGGGCCGGCGCGCACTTCCCCGCCGGGCACCGGCACGACGACTTGAATGAGCGAGGCAGGCGCGCCGCCAAAGCCCTGTAAGCTGCCCACGGTCAGTCATCCAGAGGTTCCCCCAGGTGTCGCGCGCGCAGGTGCTGTTCCTCACAATCGTGGCGATGCTGGCTTTCGCCGGAAACTCGCTGCTGTGTCGCCTGGCGCTCAAGCACACCGCGATCGATCCGGCGAGCTTCACCGCGATCCGCCTGATCGCCGGCGCGCTCACGCTCTGGCTGGTGGTGCGCATCCGCACACGCTCCGCCGCCACGCTCGGCAACTGGCCATCGGCGGCGGCGCTGTTCGTCTATGCGGCGACGTTTTCCTTTGCCTATGTGAGCCTGCCGGCGGCAGCCGGCGCCTTGCTTCTGTTCGGCGCGGTCCAGGTCACCATGATCGGTTATGGCCTGTGGGCCGGCGAACGCCCGGGCAACACGCAGGCGGCAGGTCTTTGCGCAGCCTGCGCCGGCCTGGGTGCGCTGCTGCTGCCGGGGCTCGCGGCGCCGCCGCTGCAGGGCGCGCTGCTGATGCTCGCCGCCGGTGTCGCCTGGGGCATCTATTCCCTGCGCGGCAAAGGCGGCGGTGACGCCACCGCGGTCACCGCCGGCAATTTCCTGCGCGCCGCGCCGATGGCCGCATGCCTGGGTTTGGCGCTATTGCCCTGGGCGTCGTTCGACACGGCCGGCTTCTGGTATGCGGTTTCGTCCGGCGCGCTGGCATCCGGCTTGGGCTATGCCGTTTGGTACACCGCCTTGCGCGGCTTGACGGCGACCACGGCCGCCTCGGTTCAGCTTTCGGTGCCGGTGATCGCCGCCGCGGGCGGCGTGGCGCTTCTGGACGAACCGCTGACCTTGCGCCTGGTACTCTGTTCAATCGCGATTCTGGGCGGCATTGCGCTGGTCATTCTGGCCAAGCCGCGCTCTGCTTGAGTTTGAACCAGACTCCACGCGACCGCGATTTTCCATAAAACCGGACACGTCCATTTACTGCCAGCACAGCGGGAAATCCGATGTCCATCTTTGGCAATTTCTGATATATTGTTACCGCTTTTGCGTCACCCGCAACATCTGCAAAGAGGCCGCCAAATGGGCATGAACGTCAACCTGACCCCGCAACTGGAGGAGATGGTGCGCAACAAGGTGGCGTCGGGCCTTTACACCTCGGCCAGCGAAGTCGTGCGCGAGGCCCTGCGCCTGATGGACGAGCAAGATCAGATACGGGCGGTGCGCCTGGATCAGCTGCGCACGGAGATTCGCAAGGGAATCGAGAGCGGCGCTCGCGAGCACTGGGATCCGGATGCGATCAAGCGCCAGGCGCGGGCCCGCCGCTC
>JANPGJ010000014.1:0-4142 GCA_031423955.1 Burkholderiales bacterium | reverse complement strand
GGCTTTTTCGCCGCCACCCGGCTCGATCCGGAACACCCCTGGGTGCGCTGGACGGCGGCTTCGATCGCGCGCACCAGCGGCGTCAAGCCGGCCATCCTGCCCAACCTCGGCGGCTCGCTGCCGAACGACATATTCGCCGACGTGCTCGGCCTGCCGACGGTATGGATTCCGCATTCCTATGCCGGCTGTTCGCAGCATGCGCCCGACGAACACCTGCTGGCGCCGGTGGCGCGCGAGGCTTTGCGCATCATGACGGGGGTGTTCTGGGACCTCGGTGAGGCCGCAGCCAAGCCCTGATCAAAAGCCGCATGGCGGCACCAGGACTTGCCCGATCTTTTCCGAAAACATGTCAGTCTTGCCAGCGGCGTTTTCTGCCTTGCATGGCGCAATTTCGGGCAAGGCGGACACGTGTCAGGCACGCCTTATTCGGGCTGGATGCCGGCGCCCTTGATCGCCCGCGCCCACTTGTCGGTTTCGGCCTGCATGTAGGCGGCAAACTGCAGCGCCGACATCGGCTGCGCTTCCACGCCCTGGTCAAGCAGGCGCTTCTGCAGGTCCACGGATGCGACCGCGCGCATGATGTCAGCCTCGAGCTTCGCCTGTATCGCCCTTGCCGTGGCCGCCGGCGCGCATACACCGTACCAGACCACCACCTCGAAGCCCGGCAATCCTGCCTCGGCAATCGTCGGCACTTCCGGCAACAAGGCGCTGCGCTTGGCGCTCGTGACGCCCAGCGCACGCAGCTTGCCGCTCTTGACCGGGCCGATCTGCGCCGGCAGGTTGTCGAAGATCGCCACGATGTTGCCGGCATACAGGTCCGCCATCGCCATCGACGAGCCCTTGTAGGGCACATGGACCAGGTCGACGCCGGCGGCTGCCTTGAACAATTCCATGGTCAGGTGTGGCGACGCGCCAACGCCCGATGAGCCATAGTTCGCACGGCCGGGATTGGCCTTGAGAAATGCGATGAACTCGGTGACCGTCCTGGCCGGCACGGCGGGGTTGATCACCAGAATGTTGGGCGTGGTGCCGATCATCGAAATCGGCGCGAAGTCGCGCTTCGAATCGTAGGGAAGCTTCTTGTAGAGCCCCTGCGAGATGGCATGCGCGATGCCGCACAGAAGCAGCGTGTAGCCATCACCGGCTGCTTTGGCGGCGGCCTCGGCGGCCACCATGCCGCCGGCGCCGCCGCGGTTCTCGACCACCATCTGCTGCCCCCAGGTTTCGCTCATCTTCGCGGCGAAGGTACGGGCGGCCAGATCGGTGGGGCCGCCGGCGGCGAAGCCGACCAGGAAACGCACCGATCGCTCGGGCCAGGCCTGCGCATGCACAGGCCCCGCGAGACCGAGCGCAAGCAGCGTAGCGGCAATGGCGAGTAACGATCTCATCGCAGGACCTCAATGAAGAATCGGCCGATCTTGGGCCTTGAACATACGCAAGTCAAGAAGCGCGGGCCTCCACCGGCCAATCAACTCGGACGAACCCAATCCTCTCTGGTGCATGAATGTGGGCGTACCAGGCATGGCCTGACGCCAGTCACTACCCATGCGGCAAGGCGCGGTCGTTCAGCCCTTGGCCGCCCTCACGCGCCGTGGCCTGGCCGGCTTGGCGCCGGCACCACCATCGAGCTTGTAGATGCGGATCGCGTTGTCGCGAAACAACTTGCGTTTCGACTCTTCATTCAATCCCAGCGCCTCGATCTCGTTGCGCGTGCGCACGAAATCGAGCACCGGGTAGTCAGTGCCGAAGATCACCTTGTCGCGGCCGTAGCTGTTGATGTAGTGCACGAACGAGGCGGGCCAGTACTTCGGGCTGTGCGCATCGCAGCCGATGTAGATGTTGGGGTGCTTCCAGGCCATGGCGATCATCTCATCGACCCAGGGAATGCCGACATGGATGCCGATAAGTTTCAGTTCGGGCAGGTCACAGGCCACCGCATCAAGGGTGATCGGGCGGCCGACACTGGTCAAATATTGCTCGGTGGTATAGACCAGCGACTGCCCGACCTGCAGCTGATAGGGCACGTCAAGCTCGCAGCATTTGGCGTAAAACGGGTACCACTTGGCATGGTCGGGCGCCAGGCCGAACCAGTGCGGATAGGCATGGGCGCCGATGAAACCGTATTCGCGCACCGAGCGCTCGAATTCGCGCACGCCGCGCATGCCTTCGGTCGGGTCGATGCCGGCCAGGCCGTAGAAGCGGTCCGGATGCTTCTGCACCGCGTCGGCAACCAGCTTGTAGGGCAGGTGCCAGCTGCCGGGCAGGCCCAGGCGCCCGACCTTGGTGGCGATCAGGAAGGCGCGCTCGATGCCGGCGGCATCCATCGCGGCAAGCATCTGCTTGTGGGTGACACCGGCCGTAAGGCCCGCCTTGCGGCCGATCTTCTGGGTCCAGAAACTGTTTGACCAGGCCGGTCGAAGCTTCATGATTTCCGGGGTGATCGGATTGACGACGCAGTCGATTGCCTTGATCGAATAGGACATGCTGGATTCCTCGGTGATGGGGTCGCGCCCGGCTTTTGGTGGCAGGGTCGATCGCCGTGCAACTTTAAAACATTCAGTCCGCGCCGCGCCACGCGCGGGTCTGTTCACACAAAATGCGCACGCGCTTTTTGTGTGAACCGACCCTACTCCATCTTCAGCCCGACCGCCTTGGCCAGCGCCGCGAAGTCGCGCAACTCTTCGCGGACGATGCGTTCAAACTCGTCCGGCCCGGCGACCACCGGGTCGAGCGCTTGCGACAGGATTTTCTGCCGCACATCGGGCAGGGCCATGATCTTCTGGATTTCGCCATGCAACTTGAGGATGATGGGGCGCGGTGTGCCGGCCGGCGCGAACAGGCCGATCCAGCTGTCGCCACGAATGCCGGGGAAGCCGGATTCGGCGTAAGTGGGCACATCGGGAAACAGCGGCGAGCGCTTGTCGCCGACGATCGCCAGTGCCCGCAAGCGCCCGGCCCTGATCATCGGCAACGCGGTGGTCGACACCGCGGCATTGAGGTCGGTCTGACCGCCCAGCACCGCCTGCAGCGAAGGCGCGCCGCCCTGAAACGGCACATGCAGCATCGATAGCCCCGCCATCTGCGACAGCATGGCCATCATGACGTGGGTGGTGCTGCCGTTGCCGGCGGTGGAGTAGCTTAACCTGCCGGGGTTGTCGCGCGCGAGTTGCACCAGTTCCTTGAGCGTGCGCGCCGCGAACTCGGGCTTGACCACCAGCATGTTGGGCGCGCTTGCCAGCAGTGTGACGGCGGCGAAATCCTTTGCCGCGTCGAACGGCATGCTTGGCATCAGCGCCGGCACGATGGTGTGGGCGCCAATGGTCATCAGCAGCGTGTGGCCGTCGGCGGCGGCCTTGGCCACCTGGTTCGCGCCGATGGTACCCACCGCGCCGGGACGATTCTCGATCGTGATCGGTTGCCCCAGGCGCTCCTGCAGGTGGACCGATACCAAGCGCGCGGTGACGTCCACCGAGCCGCCCGGCGGAAACGGCACCACCATACGAATGGCGCGCGTCGGATAGTTGATTTCCTGCGCGATCGCGGCGCTGGCGATCACCAGCAATGCCAGCGCCAAACCGATACGCTTCGCGAACATTTTTTTAAATCCCTGCCTGACCGGATTGCCGATAGTACCGCTGTCCTGTGCCAGCGCGTCATGCAACAATGCCAAGCTCGCAGCCGACCGGTTCGCCGGACGAACCGCCTGCGGGTTTGCCGCAGCAGCCGCCTTGAGCGCAGGCGCCGACCAAGCCATCGATCGACCTCAACTTTCAAAAAATCCCATGAACCTGCCTGTCAGCTACGCAGACGTGATCGCAGCCGCTGCCCGCCTGCAAGGCGCTGCCCACCGCACCCCCGTGCTCACCTCCGGCACCGCCGATGCGCGCACCGGCGCGAAACTCTTCTTCAAGCCCGAGAACCTGCAGCGCATGGGCGCCTTCAAGTTTCGCGGCGCCTACAACGCCATCGCCAGGCTCGAGGGCGCGGCCCGCCAGCGCGGTGTGCTGGCGTTTTCCTCCGGCAACCATGCGCAGGCGATCGCCCTGGCGGGGCGCCTGCAGGGCGTTGCGGCCACCATCGTCATGCCGTCGGACGCGCCCGCCATCAAGTTGGCCGCCACCCGCGGCTATGGCGCCGAGATC
>JANPGJ010000013.1:0-2302 GCA_031423955.1 Burkholderiales bacterium | reverse complement strand
CGGGGCGCCCCTGGTCGGGCGCGCGTAGGCGCGCCAGACTTCGTAGACCAGGCGCGCTTCGGGTTCGGCCACGCGTGCGCCGCGGCCGCGATAGTGCGCTTCGATCATGCGCATGAAACCCGCTTCGGCCAGCGGCTCCGGCAGGCGCGCCGACAATTCGTCGGCCAAACCGAGGATGGCGCGACAAGCGTCCCATCGCGGCGCGCCGCCGAACCAGCCTCGCACAGCGAGCAGTCGCTGCAGGTCCGCCAGCCGGCGTGCTGGCGGAACCACCGCATGGGCCAGGTCGGCACTGTCAATCAGCGCGTCCAGCGTGGTGATGCGTGGCGGCACCAGAGTCGCGTATCCGCGCGATGCGGCGGCGCGCCCAAGGGCGGTGCGCAATGCCGGCGCCAGGTTGAGCGAAGGTACTACAACCAGGCGGTCAGCCAGGTCCGGCGAAGTCGCGGACGCGACAATCAGCCCGGCCGCATGCTGCGCCAGATCATCATCGGGACTGCAAAAACTGAAAGTCGGCACGTGTCGGGTTGCAGAAGCCTGGTGGATACGAATGGCTGGGTACACACGCCGACCAGCCTTGAAATCGGATTGCGCTACCCAATGTGCGTGTAAATCGGACGCCCGTCCACGGGAATGCCCGCTTTTTGTTAGCATTATCCAATCAATCCCACCGACCACTGGAGTTTTCATGAGCGCCAACATTTCCCATGTCACTGATGCCAGCTTCGACACCGATGTGTTGAAGTCGGATGCCCCCGTGCTGGTCGACTACTGGGCCGAGTGGTGCGGGCCTTGCAAAATGGTCGCGCCGGTGCTCGAAGAATTGGCCAAGGATTATTCGGGCAAACTGAAAATCGCCAAGATGGATGTCGATGCCAACCAGGAAGTGCCGGCCAAGCACAATATCCGCGGTATTCCGACGCTGATGCTGTTCAAGGGCGGCCAGGTCGTCGCCACCAAGGTCGGCGCGATGTCCAAGTCGCAATTGACGGCATTTCTCGATAGCCACCTCTGAAGCAGGTTGGGATGTTGATTCGACCTGCAGCGCAGCGCGCTGCAGGCTTTTGTTGTTTTTCAGCAACGAATGATTGACAGATTGCAGCTTTGCCCGTAGTCTCCCATCGTCCTATGCCGTTCGCGCTTTGAGAAAAGCGCTGAATGTAAAAGCGCTGAATGCAAAAGCGCTGAAGGCGACCAGCAGCAGCTTCCGACGCAATAACACCCGAGATCACCCGGCAGTATCTGGCAAGTCCCGGCTTTCGTTTCAGCAGTACTCCCGCAGCCTTCCCGCAGTATTCCCACCTGATGTTCTGCGACAGCCACCGCTGTTGCTCGCGCACATGCGCAAGAACTGACTCCCGCATCCCATGCATTTCTCCGAACTCAAAAACCTCCACGTCACACAATTAGTCGAGATGGCCGTCGGCCTCGAAATCGACAACGCCAATCGCATGCGGACCCATGAGTTGATCTTCGCGATCCTCAAGGCGAAAGCAAAGCGCGGCGAGCCGATATTCGGCGACGGTACGCTTGAAGTGCTGCCAGACGGCTTCGGCTTTCTGCGTTCGCCCGACACCTCCTACCTGGCCGGCACCGACGACATCTACATCAGCCCTTCGCAGGTGCGGCGCTTCAACCTGCATACCGGTGACTCGATCGAGGGCGAGATCCGCACCCCGAAAGACGGCGAGCGCTATTTCGCCCTGGTCAAGGTCGACCGTGTCAATGGCGACGCGCCGGAGAATTCCAAGAACAAGATCCTGTTCGAGAATCTGACGCCGCTGTTTCCGGATCGGGTGATGAAACTCGAACGCGACATCAAGGCCGAGGAAAACATCACCGGGCGCATCATCGACATCGTGGCGCCGATCGGCTTCGGCCAGCGCGGCCTTCTGGTGGCTAGCCCGAAGGCCGGCAAGACCGTGATGCTGCAGCACATCGCGCACGCGATCACCTCGAACCACCCTGACGTGATTCTGATCGTGCTGCTGATCGACGAGCGACCCGAGGAGGTCACCGACATGCAGCGCACGGTGCGCGGCGAGGTCGTCGCCTCCACCTTCGACGAACCTGCGGTGCGCCACGTGCAGGTGGCCGAAATGGTCATCGAGAAGGCCAAGCGCCTGGTCGAGCACAAGAAGGACGTCGTGATCCTGCTCGATTCGATCACGCGCCTCGCGCGTGCCTACAACGCAGTGCAGCCAAACAGCGGCAAGATCGGCACCGGCGGCCTCGATACCAACGCCCTGCAAAAGCCCAAGCGCTTCTTCGGCGCCGCGCGCAACGTCGAGGAAGGCGGTTC
>JANPGJ010000012.1:0-3695 GCA_031423955.1 Burkholderiales bacterium | reverse complement strand
AAGGTGGCGATTGTGGATGTGGGAAACGGCGTGGCGCAAATCAACTCCGGCAAGATGCGCTCGATCGCGATTTCCGCGCAGGCCAGAAGCCCGGCCGCGCCCAACGTGCCGACCCTGGAGGAAGCCTTTCCCAACGTCGGCGTATCGCTGGAGACCATCATCGCGATTGTCGCGCCGGCCGGCACGCCGCCCGCGGTGGTGCAGGCGCTGAACACCGCGTTGTTGAACGTGCTGGCAAGGCCGGAGGTCAAGGCGCGTTTCGCCAGCCTCAATACCGCGCTGCTGCCGCTGCCCACCGGTGCGCTGGTGCAGCGCCTCAAAGGCGACAACCCGAAGTGGGAAGCGCTGATCAGGCAGGCCGGAATTATGCAGGAGTGAGGGCCGGCGCAAGCGCGGCCCTCAAGCAAATTCACGCGGCCGCCTGGCGCCGCCGGCCTGTTGTCGTCGGAGCACGGCACCTGTCACTGCTACAGTCGCGATGATCGCATCGCGCAGACGTCGCTGTTGCGCTTGCGGAAACGATGAACAAACCGGCTCGACTGCCCCGGCTTTTCCGGCGGCCGAGCCGCCCGCCCCTTGAGACGGAGAACCAGCAATGAAAACCAGCACCGACCGAATTCTCGCCACCCACGTCGGCAGCCTGCCGCGGCCTGACGCGGTAGTCGCGCAACTGCTCAAGAAAGAGCGCGGCGAGGCGCTCGACGCGGCGGAGTTCGACCGCGCCATGCGCGCGGGCGTGGATGCCATTGTGGCGCGCCAGGTCGAATTGGGAATCGATGTGGTGAGCGACGGCGAGACCGCGAAAATCTCCTACTCCACCTACATCAAGGATCGCTATTCCGGCTTCGCGGGCGACTATGTACCCAAGCCGCACCTGGACCTGGTCGACCATCCGCAGTTCGTCGAGCGCATGAAGGCCTTCACCGGCCCGCGCCATGCCATGCGCCCCTGCTGCCGCGGGCCGATCGCCTTGCGTGACCGTGCGCCGCTGGAACACGACATCGCCAACCTCAAGGCCGCGCTGCCGGCCGGCGGCCGGGTCGAAGGCTTCCTCAACGCCGCCTCGCCGGGCGTGGTGTCGGCCTTCCTGCCGAACCAGCATTACCCGAGCCACGAGGCCTATATCGAAGTCCTGGCCGACGCCCTGCGCCACGAATACGAGGCCATCACCAAAGCAGGCCTGATCCTGCAAATCGACTGCCCGGACCTGGCGATGGCACGTCATACCGGCTTCCAGGACCTGACCGACGCCGAATTCGTCAAGCGCGCGCATTTCCATATCGAAGCGCTCAACCATGCGCTGGCCAATGTACCGGTCGACCAGGTGCGCATCCACATCTGCTGGGGCAACTACGAAGGCCCGCATGATCACGACATCGCCCTCGAACGCATCCTGCCGGTGATCAGGAAGGCGAAGACACGCGCGATCCTGTTCGAGGGCGCCAACCCGCGCCACGAGCATGAATGGAAAGTGTGGCGCGACGCCGGCCTGGCCGACGACTTGATCCTGATTCCCGGAGTGATCGATTCATGCTCGAACTATGTCGAGCATCCGGAACTGGTGGCGCAGCGCATCGAGCGCTATGCGCAGATCGTCGGCCGCGAACGCGTGATCGCCGGCAGCGACTGCGGCTTCGGCACCTTCGCCGGCTACGGCAAGATCGACGCCGGCATCGCGTTCAAAAAGCTTGCCGCGCTGTGCGAAGGTGCGAAGATCGCGTCGCAACGGCTGTGGGGCTAGTACGGCGACCTGGAAATCCCGGGTCACTGCAGCAATCACGGAGATAAGAAGAGAGACAAGCATGCGTAGATGGCTGGCAGGACTCATTACCGTTTTCGCAACATCCGCGTTCGCGCAACTCAACCCCGGCACGCCGGTGCGCATCGTGATCGGCTATCCGCCGGGCGGTTCCGCCGACTTCACCGCGCGCCACCTGGCCGAGGCGATGGCCAGGGAACTCGGCACCCCGGTGATCGTCGACAACCGCCCCGGCGCCGGCACCATGATCGCCTCCGACGCGGTGGCCAAGGCGCGTGCCGACGGCCACACGCTGCTGCTCAACTGGCACCAGGTGATCGTCAAGGCGCTGCTCAAGGAGGCCCTGCCGTACGACCCCGAGCGCGACCTGGTGCCGGTGACCCGGGTGGCCACCGGGGCCAACGTGCTGGTGGTCAACAACAGCGTGCCGGCGCGCAACCTGGCCGAATTCATCGCCTGGATGAAGGCCAATCCCGGGCGCATCAACGCCGCCTCCGGCGGCCACGGCTCGGCGCCGCACATTGCGATGGCCGCCTTCGAACTGGCGGTCGGCGCAAAGTTCAACACCATCCAGTACAAGGGCGGCGGCCCCGCCGTGCAATCGATCCTGGCCGGCGACACCCAGGTGCTGTTCGCCTCGGCGCCTTCGGTGATGAGCCTGGTCAAGGCCGGCAAGCTGCGGCCGCTGGTGGTCACCACGCGCCAGGCCTCGCCCTCGATTGCCGGCGTGCCCGGCTCAGTCGAGGCCGGGCTGCCGGACTATGAATCAACCTTCTGGTTCGGCCTGTTCGCCCCCGCCGGCACGCCGCCCGCCACGCTGGCGCGGCTGCAACAGGCCACCGCTGCCGCGCTCGCCAGGCCCGAGGTGCGCGCGCGCATCGAGGCCGGCGGCATGGATGCGACGCCCTCGCCTTCGCAAGCGGCCTTCGCCACCGAGGTGGCGGCCGAGGGGCCGAAACTTGAGCGCCTGATGCAGGCGTTGGGGGCGAAGGTGGATTGAGAACGCGGCCGACGCCCTGTCACGCGTCGTTCCGCGGCCGCACCAGTTTGGCTACACCGCTTCCTTGAGCATCTGCGGATGCCTGGCGACGATCCTGAGCAAGGTACGGGCAGCGCCAGTCGGCGAGCGCCGTCCCTGCTCCCATTGTTGCAATGTGCGGGTGGAAATGCCCAGCAAGCCGGCGTATTGCGCCTGCGACAGTCCTGAGGCAAAGCGCGCCTTCACGATATCGGATTCCTTGAAGGCGCCATCCTTGGTCGGTACGTGCGCGCGCCCGATACGCCCCCTGGAAAGATCGTTCGCCGCGGCAAGCAACTCCGCATTCAAATCGCGCGCGGCATCGCGCGTGCGTCTTTGCTTCTCAGGCAATTTGGGCATGATCGATCAAATCCTTGAGCTTCAGTAAAGTCTTGACAGCGATGTTCTCCTGGGCGCTCTTTGCATAGACAGTCATCAACCAGATGCGCCCCAGGCGGTCCTGCACGTAATAGATCACCCGCAATCCGCCGCGTTTGCCGCTGCCGGCTGGCGACGGCCTGGCTTTCCGCCACGATACCAGCTACGGCGTCGAATCCGCCACCGTGGCCCTGCACATGCGCGGCGCATCCAAACGCTCGCGCCATATCGCGGCCGCGCGCGGCAGCCTGGGCCGGCCCTTGCGTGATGAAGACCTCGCGCAAAAGCTGGTGACCCTGGCTGCCTGGGGTAGCGCGGGGTGTGCGCCGCAGCCGTTGATCAATGCGCTTTGGGCGATCGAGATCGCCGGTGATGCCGGCGCGATCATGCCGCTGGCCATCAGGCCCATGCAGCAACAGTGAACGCCGATCGACAGTAGGCGCCGATCAACATCGGCGGAGCGCGCAGGGATAGACCCGGAACGGCGCCCGCTCAGGATTCACGGTCGGGCTTCGAGAAAACCCGGGCACCCACCGCCGG
>JANPGJ010000011.1:0-14574 GCA_031423955.1 Burkholderiales bacterium | reverse complement strand
ATTGCGGTGCTCGAGGCCTGTGGCGTCGCCTACGAGCTGCTGGACCGCGACGGCTGCGCCGCTGCCGAGCCGGCGCTGGCCCGGGTCAAGCACAAGCTGGTCGGCGGGTTGCGCCTGCCCGGTGACGAAACCGGCGACTGTCACCTGTTCACCCGGCACCTGGCGGCGCTGGCGGCAGAACTCGGCGTCAACTTCCGCTTCGGCGTGAATATCCAGGGCCTGGTCGCCACAGGCGGGCGGATAAACGCGGTGGCCACCGACGCCGGCCCGGTCACCGGCGACGCCTACCTGCTGGCATTGGGCAGCTATTCGCCCCTGCTGCTGGCGCCGCTGGGAATACGCATTCCGGTATATCCGGTCAAGGGCTATTCGATCACCGTGCCGATCAGCGACCCGGCGCAGGCGCCGGAATCAACCATCATGGACGAGACCTACAAGGTTGCAGTCACCCGCCTGGGCAAGCGCATCCGCGTCGGCGGCACCGCCGAACTAGCCGGCTACAGCCTGCGTCTCGATGAAGCGCGGCGCGCCACCTTGAACCACGTTGTGACCGACCTGTTTCCGCGCGGCGGCGATATCGCGCGCGCCGAATTCTGGTGCGGCCTGCGCCCGATGACACCAGACGGCACGCCGATTCTCGGGCCCACGCCCTATCCCGACCTGTGGCTGTCAACCGGCCACGGCACCCTCGGCTGGACCATGGCTGCCGGCAGCGGCCGCCTGATCGCCGACTGGATCAGCGGCCGCACGCCGGAAATCGATACCGCCGGGCTGGATTTGTCGCGCTATGGGTGAACCGACCATGGTGGCGCAGGCAGCAGCGACACGCGCTCAGACCCGATACTTTTCCAGCACGGCGCGATCGACCTCGATCCCCAGCCCGTGACCCGAGGGAATCGATACCCATCCGCCTTGGTGCTCGATCGGCCGGGTGATCAGTTGCTGGCGGAACGGATGCGACGAGCGGTCGTACTCGAGCACCGGTTCCTGCGCGAACAACGAATGATGCGGCACCGGCAGCGCGGCGATCAGTTGCAGCGAGGCGGCCTGGGCGACCGCCGAGCCCCACACGTGCGGATTGACCGCCACGCCGTGCGCCTGCGCCAGCGCCGCGATGTGGCGCGCCGCGCTGATGCCACCGCAGGAACCGAGGTCCGGTTGCGCAACATCGACCGCACCGGCGGCGAACAGTTCGCGAAAACCGTAGAGCGTGTGCTCATTCTCGCCACCGGCGATCGGCATCGTCAGCTTGTCGCGCATCTCGCAGTAGCCGCGCAGGTCTTCCGGCACCACCGGCTCTTCATACCAGCGCAACTTGTAGTCGGCCAGCGCGCGTCCCAGATGCAGCGCCTCGGCGCGGCCATAGGCATGGTTGGTGTCGATCATCAGTGTGACATTGCGCCCTTCGATGGCGCGGCCGATCGCCTGCATGCAGGCGATGTCGTCATCCAGCCCGTAGCCGAGCTTGACCTTCATGAAGCGGAAGCCGGACTCATGATGACGGATCGCTTCGTCGGCCAGTCGCGCCGCCTCTCCCTGGCCATGGATGCGGTAGAAGCCGGTGGCATAGGGCTCGACGCGGGTGCGAAAGGCGCCGCCCAGGAGCTTGTAGACCGGCACCTCGTAGGCCTTGCCGGCAATGTCCCACAGGGCGATGTCGACCGCGCTGATGGCCGCCACCACCGAGCCCTTGCGGCCATAGTCGCGGGTGGCGTGATACATGCGGTGCCACAACACCTCGGTATCGAGAGGGTCGGCGCCCAGGAGCAGCGGCTTCAAGGCGTATTCGATCGCCGCCGCCGCGATCTCCGGCGGCTCCAGCCCCTGTGCGAAGGCCTCACCCCAGCCGATCAGGCCGGCGTCGGTCAGCACTTCGACCAGGGTCGCGCTGCGCTGACGCACCCAGCCTTGCGAAAAGGCGAACGGCTCGGCCAGCGGGCTCTTGAGCACGTGGATCTTGATGTCGGTGATTTTCAATTTCGCGTCTCCTTTTGCCTGGATGTCGCTCCGGGCAGAATTATGACCCGCATGCCGCCGGCAAGCGGACCGGACTTCGGTATCCTTGCAGCGGACTGACGCATGCATTGTCGGCGCCTGCTTCGCACAAATCAAACCACCTGGCTCGTCCAACCCATGCTGCTCTCAGACATCGAAACCCCGGCCCTGTTGCTCGACACGCCGAAAATGGACGCCAACATCGCGCGCATGCGCGAGCGCATGCGCTCCCTTGGCGTGGCATTCCGTCCGCACCTGAAGACCTGTAAATCGATCGATGTGGCGCGCCGCATATTCGATGGCGGCACCGGCGCAATCACCGTATCCACGCTGAAGGAAGCCGAGTATTTTTTCGGCCACGGCTTCACCGATATCCTGTACGCGGTCGGCATCACCCCCGGCAAGCTCGACCATGTTGCGCAACTGCGCGCGCGTGGCGCCGACCTAAAGATCATTCTCGACAACCAGGAAGCGGCAGCGGCGGTGGCCGACCATGCCAGGCGCAACGGCAGCGCGCTGCCGACCCTGATCGAAATCGACAGCGACGACCATCGCGCCGGGGTGAAACCGGAAGCCGCGGAACTGCTGGAGATCGGCCGCATGCTGCACGACACCGGTTCACTGGCAGGGCTGATGACCCACGCCGGCGCGTCATATGACTGTCGCTCGATCGCGGCGATCCGCGCCATGGCCGAGCAGGAGCGCGCACGCACCGTGCGTGCCGCCACGCGGCTCCAGGATGCCGGCCTGCCGTGTGCGATGGTCAGCATCGGCTCGAGCCCCACCGCCACTTTCGCCCTGCGCCTCGACGGCGTCACCGAGGTGCGCGCCGGCGTGTTTGTGTTCTTTGACCTGGTGATGGCCGGCATCGAGGTGTGCCGGGTCGACGATATCGCGCTCTCGGTACTGGCCACGGTGATCGGCCACCAGCGCGAGAAGGGCTGGATCCTGACCGATGCCGGCTGGATGGCGATGTCGCGCGATCGCGGCACTGCCGCCCAGCCGCTTGACCAAGGCTATGGCCTGGTGTGCGACGCTGCCGGGCAACCGATCGAAGGCCTGATCATGAGCGGCGCCAGCCAGGAGCACGGGGTGGTCTCGCACCGCTCCGGCGATCCATCGAAAACGCCGTTGCTGCCGCTCGGAACACGGCTGCGCATCCTGCCCAACCATGCCTGCGCGACTGCCGCGCAGCATGACCGCTATCACGTGCTCAGCGGCGGGAGCGGCGCGGTGGCTGCGGTGTGGGCGCGGTTTTCCGGCTGGTGAATTGCGCAATCACGATGGCTTGTAGCCGGCTTCGCGTTGCGCGCGCAATGCGAGGACAAACACGGTATTCAACTCCTCCACATATTGATAAAGCGCGACATATCCGCGCGCACCGCGGCCAAGCACCAATTCACGATGGTCACGTGCTATCGCAGTGCCAGATCGCCGCCCGATTCGCGGATGCGACGCCAGGATATCCAGGGCGGAAACGATGCCCTCGATGTGCGCCATCGCATCAGGAACGGCATGTGCATGAAGATGATCGAATATGCGATCCAGATCGTCAACGACACCGGGCAGCAGTTCGATCCGTGTCACCCCGATTTGCCGAACCTGCGCGACTGCGGACGCTGTGGTGCCTTGCCCACCGCACGAGCTTCAAGATACGCGCGCACCTCAGCCCAGGGAATGGTCTTGCCGTCAGCCATGAATTTGTCGTAGCGTTGCGCGGCTACAGCCTGAAAGTCCGAACGCAACTCATGCTCGCTGGCCTTCTCGGCGATCGCTTCGAGGATGAAACTGTGCGCCGTGGTGCCGGCATCCGCGACCGCACGCGCAACGCGCGCTTTCAGCGCGTCCGGCAGGCGAATGGTGGTGGTGCTGGCCATCGTGGGCTCCCTTGCTTTGGAAGTGCACAAATGTAGCACACCAGCGCTACACATGGCCTAGTCTGTCCGTATGATGAGCGCTGCTTCCAGCTCCTCGCCGACGATAAGTGTCGAGAAATCAAGCAGCGCCAGGTGAGGCAGCTTGCTCAACTATCGGTGCGTCGAACAAGCGCAAATTCAGCAGCGCTGCGCGGACAATTCCGCGCAGTGCCGTTATCATGCTGCCAGTCTAGAAACGCATCCCGACATTGACCATGATCTGGTCGTTCTTGACCTGTGAACGGCCGACGTCGGTACTCAGCACGACGCCGCCATACAGTGCGCCACCCGACCGGAAGTTCATGCCAAGCCGCACTTGCCAGGCATCCCGGTCATTGGCCGCGGTCTGCCCGCCGATCACGCCCTGGGTCGGGCGTTCGAGATCGTTGACATAGGTGAGGCCGAAAAACGGCACCACACTACCGGCGTTGTAAGCAGCCTGCGCGCCCAGGCGCGCCTGGGTGGTGCGTGTGGTACTGGCCGTCACTGGCGTGCCGTTGGAAAAATTGAACGCGCTGAACTTGCTTTCAGCGGTCAACAGGCTGCCCTTGCCGGTGAACAGCCAGCGGCCCATGCCATGGTTATAGGCGAGCCCCACTGAACCCATGGTCCGCTCGGCCTTGTTCGAGCCGGTGGTGCCGCCGGGAACGCTGTTGTCGGTGGAGGTCAGTTTGGTGTCGCCAAACCCGAGAGAGGCATCAAGCAACCACGCGTTGTTGATGCGCCAGCCGAGATACGGGGCGACGGTATTGCCATCGCCGCGGATATTGCCGCCGTTATACGAAGTGCCGATGCGAGTGCGTTCATCGGTGACCGCCAGCCCGAGCACCAGGCTGTTGCCGATGGTGTAGTCGACGCCACCCAGAACCAGGGTGGCATTGCCGCCCGATTGCAATGGCTGGAACGAATAGCCAACATTGAGATGAGAAAGCGCGACCCACACGTTCCAGTTCGATCGACCGGCAGCGCCAGCCTGGCCGGTCTGGCCGGACAAGGCAGTGCGCGTGAATCCGGAGGCGGCAGTCGCGGCCGCCGCGCCGCCGAAGGCACCGCTTACAGCGTTGCTGATGGTCGAGCCGACGCTTGCAATCGTCCCGGTCAGTGTGGCTTCGGTGGCGCCTGGCTGGGCCACGCCCGCGACCGGGCGACAGGTCTCGCTAGCATAAATCGTGGCACCATCCGGGCACACTTTTGTCGGCGTTGGAGGTGGTGGCGGTGGCGGTATAAAGATGCCGGCAATCACGGTAGCCGGCATCATTCCCATCATGACCAGTGCCAGCACGCATCTCGCGCAACCCTGCATCCCTGAAACCAGCATTGAAACTCGCACGTGACTTCCTCTCGATTTTGTTTGATGCAGTCGGGCAGCGGACCAAAAAGCCGCACGATTATGCCATGCGGGAAACACTTGGTTTCGCACCGTCGCGCTTTAGATCCTGACCGCCGCGCGCCGCGCCATTCGCCACCAGTCGACGAACGGCTGCACCAAGACCCGACGATGCGAATTCGAAGGCACTGCGTAGCTGAGCCCAAGCGGTCTGTCACCATTCCCTGTCGGCGCGGCCCATGTTCCGAACACGATATCCCAGAGCGGCAACACCGTCGCGAAATTGCGATCGTGAAGACGGCGCTCCGGGGAGTGGTGGACGCGGTGATACTGCGGCCCGACGATCAGGGCGGCAAACCGACCGAAGCTGACTTTCGCGTTGAGGTGCGAGATCGCGGCGAACGTGTTGAGGATGACATAGGCCGCCGGCGGCATCGCCTCGAAGCCCAGCAACCACATCATCGGCACCATCACCAGCAATTGGGTGAGCATCAGGCCGAGCCAATGGGTGCGCAAACTGGTGCTGGAATTGACATGGCGTTCGTCGTGATGAAACTGGTGCAGCACCCACAGCACCGGAACGCCGTGCTGCAGGCGATGAGCCCAGTACATCAAGAAATCATGGGTCAGCAGTGCCAGCGCGACACACGCGACTTCGCGGGCCAGTCCTTGCGGCGCCGCCATGCGAAGGAGCGATAGCTGCCCGCTCGCGCCCAGCCAAGTGACGAATTGCCCCCAGGCGGTCCACGACAGGACAACGCTGATGGCCAGCAGCAGCGTGTGCCAAACCATGTTGAACAGCCACGGCCGCCAGGGTTGATCCGGCTCCAGCGGGAAGCGCCGTTCGACCAGCATGAGCAGGGTGACCACCAGCATCGTCGGCCAGTAGAGGCTCCACACGCCGATGACCAGTTGATATGCGCGGACGTCAAGCAGGTGCAGGAACTCCGCGTCGAGCATCGCGCAAAACCGATCCAGCGGCGCCCGGATCAGACCGGCCGGTCGCCCGCCACCGTCACCCGGTTGCCGCTGCGCGTGTGCGGCCAGTAGTCCCACATCGCGCGGTGCTGCACGCAGCGGTTGTCCCAGAACGCGATCGAGTTTTCGCGCCAGCGAAAGCGGCACTGGAAAATCGGATTCTCCATGTGCTCGTAGAGGTAGCGCAGGATGCCGTCGCTCTCGTCGCCGGGCACGCCGACCAGGCTGCGGGTGAAGCCGCGATTGACGTACAGCGCACGGCGGCCGGTCACTGGATGGGTGCGCACCACCGGATGCTCGGCGCGCGGGTACTCGGGCTTGTCGGTGATCCCGAAATTGGCATAGGTGCCGCGGTACACATGTTCGCTTTCATGGCGCGCGGTCATGCCGGCGAGATATTGCTTCATGCGGTCGGACAGCGCGTCGTAGGCGGCGTACATGCTGGCGAACAGGGTGTCGCCGCCCTTCGGCGGGCAGGTCTTGATGTACAGGATGCTGCCCATCGGCGGCTCCGCCTCGCAGCTGACGTCGGTGTGCCAGCCCTCGCCATTGGCGCGCGGCGAATCGCGGTCGGCATGGATGATCATCAGCTCCGGCATCCCGGCCACGCTTGGCGCCGCCGGATGCACGTGCAGGTTGCCGAACAGGCGGCCGAAGGCCAGGTGCTGCTGCGGCGTGATGTGCTGGTCGCGAAAGAAGATCACCGAATTCTCGGCCAGTGCGCGCTGCACTTCCTCGAGTTGCTGCCCGGCGAGCGGCTTGGCGAGGTCGATGCCGTCGATCTCGGCGCCGATGATCGGCGTGAGTTTGTCGACGCCGATGGTTTCGTAGGGCACGCTCGAGTCCGCGTTGTGCCGATAGCGCGGACCGTTGTTGCCTCTGAGCTGGCTTGCTTGCATGGCTGCCTCCGTTTTGCTAGTCGAGTTTCAGGTTGGCGCTCTTGATGATCCGGCCCCAGCGCTCAATCTCGGCGCGCGTGAAGGCACCGAATTCCTCGGGGGTGGAGGTGGTGGGCGGGCCGCCCAGGCCCTCGAAGCGCGCCAGCACCTGCGGGTCCCTGCAGGCGGCAACGATGTCGCGATTGACCCGCTGCACCAGGTCACGCGGCGTACCCTTGGGCGCGTAAAAGCCGGTCCAGGTCCAGATCTGGAAACCCGGCAGGCCGGCCTCGACCGCCGACGGTACCTGCGACAGCTTGGCCTCACGCACCGCGGTGCTGACCGCCAGCCCGCGCATGCGGCCACCATCAAGCTGCAGGCGGCCGTTGGTGGTGTCGATGGTCATGAAGGTGAGCCGGCCGGACAACAGGTCAGGGAATGCCTGCGGGTTGCTCTTGTAGCCGATATGCAGCGCATCGACGCCGGCCAGTTGCCGGTACATCTCGGAGGCGATGCGTGCCGGCAGCGAACCGGCGCCGAAATTGTGTTTGCCGGGTTCGGCCTTGAGCAGCGCGGTAAGGTCGGCGAGGGTCTTCACCGGCGAATCGGCGCGCACCAGCACCACGAAGGGCAGGCGGCCAAACTGCGAAATCGGCTCGAAGTCATCGATCGGATGGTAGGGTAACTTGTCATACAAGGCCGGGTTTACCGCGTGGGTCATGGCCGAAGTCAAAAACAAGGTCTGGCCGTCCGGTCTGGCGCGCGCCGCAGCCTCGGCAGCCGGCAGGCCGTTGCCGCCGCCGCGGTTGTCGATCAGCACCGGCTGGCCCCACAGTTGCGCCAGGCGTTCGGCGATGATGCGGCCGGTGATGTCGGTGGCAGCGCCGGCCGGGAACGGCACGATGATGCTCACGCGGCCGGCAGGCCAGGTTTGCGCCCGCGCCGCGGCAGGCAACACGGCGAGCGTGGCAGCCGCCGCAAGCGACCCGCCGAAGCGGCGACGGCGCAGGAACGCCGGGGCGCTGACCTCATTCAATTTTGCTTTTTTCATCGCAGTCTGTCTCCCCGACACGCTGCGGTCGGCGGCGCCAATGCGCCACGCACCGTCAGAAGTGGCGAGCGAAAGATTGTAACCGGCGATCGGTGGTCGGCGTTGCGCGGGTTCCCGCGCTCGCAAGGCAAGCGCACGACCCTTTCGGCAGCCCGCCACGTGCGGCGTCGCCGCCCGCACCCGATTCGCCGCTACTTGCCGACCGCCGGCTTGCACCCGCCATAGGCGATCGCCGGGCCGTCATTGAGGCTGGCCTCGGTTGCATCATCGGCGCCGAGGTCAAGCACGGCCGCGCCGTTGGAGTAGCGGCGACCCGGCGCGGCGGCCACCCGGTCGAGGCGGAATTCGCGCTCGGGCAGGATCACCCAGGCTTCGCCCGAGGCGAGGAACCGCAGGTAAAAGCCCCGATTGGCACTGCAGACGTAATGGGTCGCGTTGGCCGGCACCACCGCACGACCTTCCTCGGCACCGAATGGCCACACGCTGAGGTTGCCGCAACCGGCCAGCAGCACCGCTGCAAGAGATGATGAAAGCAACAAACGTGCAGATTGGCAAACAGGGTTCACGGCGGACTCTTCGACGGTGCAAGGTCCCGCATGCTGCCACAACCGGGCTTGCAGCGCGCGACATGCGAGAAGCTACACTCCTGCCTTCACGTGACATTCGCCAATCCCGCGAAGCAAAACCAGGTTCCAATGCAAACATCGAATCAACCCGTCCTGCGCGACATCGTATTGGTGGGCGGCGGCCACAGCCATGTCGGCGTGATCCGCAATTTCGGCATGCGCCCGGTGCCCGGCGTGCGGCTGACCGTGATTTGCCGCGATACCGACACGCCGTATTCGGGCATGCTGCCGGGCTACATCGCCGGCCACTACTGCTTCGATGACGTGCATATCGATTTGCGCCGCCTCGCGCAATTCGCCGGCGCGCGCTTCTACCGTGGCCAGGTGACAGGGCTCGACCGCAGCGCGCAGAAGGTGCTGCTGGCGGGGCGCCCGGCGGTGCCCTACGACCTGCTGTCGATCAACATCGGCTCCACCCCGCAGCTTGGCACGGTGCCCGGTGCGGCCATGCATGCGGTGCCGGTGAAGCCGATTTTCGAATTCAACCAGCGCTGGCTGGCATTGCTCGCGCGGGTGCGCGGGCATGCCGGCAAGACGCGCATCGCGGTGGTGGGCGGCGGCGCCGGCGGCGTCGAATTGCTGCTGGCGATGCAGTTCCGGCTGCAAAATGAGCTGCGCGCCATCGGCCGCCCACCGGCTGATCTCGAATTCCACCTGTTTACCAGCGGTGCGACGATCCTGCCAACCCACAATGCCTGGGTGCGCGCCTCTTTCGAGCAGGTGCTCGGCGAGCGCGGCGTGCAGGTGCACCGCGGTGCCGAAGTGCGCGCCGTCGGCGCCGGCAGCCTGACCACCGGCAGCGGCAGCCGTTTCGACGCCGATGAAGTGATGTGGGTCACCCGTGCCGGTGGCGCCGCCTGGTTGCGCGACACCGGGCTGGAACTCGATGGCGAAGGCTTCATCCGCGTCAGCGACACCTTGCAGACGGTCACCGACCCGAACATATTCGCCGCCGGCGACATCGCCGCAATGGTCAACCACCCGCTGGAAAAGGCCGGTGTGTTCGCGGTGCGCATGGGGCCGCCGCTGGCGGCGAACCTGCGACGCATGGTGGCCGCCAATGCGCCGATTCCTTATCGGCCGCAGCGCCGCTGGCTGGCCCTGATTTCCACCGGCGACCGGGTCGCGGTGGCCTCGCGCGGCTGGCTCGGCTTTCGCGGCGCCTGGGTATGGCGCTGGAAGGACTGGATCGATCGCCGCTTCATGCGCAAATTCAGCGACCTGCCGGCGATGACGCCTGATGCCGCCGCGCCGGCACGGGCACCCTCGCCGGTCAAGCTGCAGGATGAAGAGGCGGCGCAGGCGATTTCTGCGATCGCCATGCGCTGTGGTGGCTGCGGCGCCAAGGTTGGCGCGTCGGTCCTGTCGCGCGCCCTGGGCGCGCTGCATCCGGTGGAACGCGACGATGTGCTGATCGGCCTGAAATCGCCTGACGATGCCGCCGTGGTGCGGGTGCCGCCCGGCATGGCGATGGTGCACACGGTCGACTTTTTCCGCGCCTTCATCGACGACCCCTACATTTTCGGCAAGGTCGCGGCCAATCACTCGCTGGGCGATATTTTCGCGATGGGCGGCGAGCCGCAATCGGCCACCTCGGTGGTCACCGTGCCGCCGGGACTGGAAGCAAAGGTCGAGGACACGCTGTTCCAGATGATGGCCGGCGCGGTCGAAGTGTTGAACGACGCCGGCTGTGCCCTGGTCGGCGGGCACACCGGCGAAGGCCAGGAACTGGCCCTCGGATTCGCCATCAACGGCCTGATCGACGAGCGCCTCACCGGCGTCATGCGCAAGGGCGGCATGCGCGCCGGCGACGCCCTGTTGCTGACCAAGCCGATCGGCACCGGCACCCTGTTCGCCGCCCTGCCGCTGCTCAAGGTGCGCGGCCGCTGGATCGACGCGGCGCTCGATTCGATGTGCGTGAGCAACGCGCGCGGCGCGCAGATCCTGCGCGACTTCGGCGCCACCGCCTGCACCGACCTGACCGGCTTTGGCCTGCTTGGCCATCTGGTGGAAATGACCCGCCCGTCAGGGGTCGACGCGGAACTCGACCTGGGCGCGCTGCCGGTGCTCGACGGCGCCGAGGAAACCGCGGTCGCCGGCATCCTGAGTTCGCTGCAGCCGGCCAACGTGCGCCTGCGCCGCGCCTTGCGCAACCAGGCCGAGATGATCGACCACCCGCGCTACCGGCTGATATTCGACCCGCAGACCGCCGGCGGGCTGCTGGCGACCGTACCCGGCGAACATGCGGCCGCCTGCGTGGCGGCGCTGCGCACCGCCGGCTACAGCCACACCGCGCTGATCGGCCGCATCCTGCCGCAGGGCGATGCGCTGGCGCCAATCACCTTGAAGGCATAGTGCGGCAAAATCACGGCGCCGGCGTAGCGGCGACAAGGGTGGCGGGTTGATCAGCCCGCGGTCCAATCTTCAATCCGGCACCACCGACAAGGAGCAACGACCATGGACAAACCAAGCACCGGCGGTTGCCTGTGCGGCGCGATTCGCTACAGCATCAGTCCCGCGCCGACCAATGTGATCGCCTGCCACTGCACGCACTGCCGCAAGATTTCAGGCGCTGGCTCCAGCCACAATGCCGCCGTTCCGACCAGCAGCGTGACCATCACCGCCGGCAAGCCGAAGGTGTTCGTCGACACCGCCGCCAGCGGCAACCGCCTGAACCGCTTTTTCTGCGCCGACTGCGGTTCGTCCCTGTTCAGCCAGCGCGAGAAAATGCCGGAGATGATGATCCTGAAAGTCGGCAGCCTCGACGACGCATCGGGGCTCACGATGGCGATGAACATCTGGACCGACAGCGCCTTGCCGTGGATGCATGTCGATCCGGCGCTGGCGCAATTTCCGCAGAACCGGCCGATCAAGACCTGAGAGATCAGAGTAACAGCGGTCGCACTGCGTTACTCGAACCGTTCCAAGGATTTTCCATGCAGGGCACCCGAACGAGTGGTTCAGTCTCGCCCCGCGATAGCGAAGTGCGCTTGTTCATGGGTTAGGAACCCGCGCGTTTGCGCGAGTCAAACCACGAAATCACAATTGGCGCACCCAAATGGGGTCGGCCTTGCATGTGATTGGCGACACACCCCACCGCTCTACCGATGCAACAAAGCACACAAGGTAACCAGGCCACTCACCATGCAAGTTGTTCACCGGTAATTCCAAGCGCGCCCGCCAGTTTGTCGCGCGAGGCCTTGCGCAACTTGGCGCCCGCTGCCTCGAATTGCGCAACCGCCGCCTGCGATACCTTCATCCGCTTCGCCAATTCGGCTTGCGTCAGATGCAAATGTTCCCGCCAGGCGCGAGCCGGGCTCCAATTGTTGTCAAATGCCAGATTCACCACTTCATTTGGAACCAGCGCGTTGGTTTTCCCATAGTGCTTGAGAAAGCGTGCATAAGGAACCACGACGAAGGCCGGCTTGCCATCCGCTCCAAGAATTGTCTGAAAATCAATACGTGCGTTCATCGCGCTTTCTCACCTCCTCGATGCTGACGATCCGGACCGCGCCGTCAAAATCGAAAAACACCCGATACTTTCCGACCCGCAACCGATATCCATATTCATGCTTGACCAGAGCCTTCACATTGCGCGCCTGAGTCAGATCCGCCAGTTCAACCGATATCGCCGCGCGAATTTCAACATTCGCCTGACCCCGCAATTTGCGCAACTGCCGCAATGCTTTCGGTTGCCATAGGATGGCATTCATAAGTAAATATAAGTTTTAATAAGTACGCTGTCAAGTCGACTTATCCGGAGGACCTATCCGCCGCGGCATCCGGCGCCGGCACCAGCCCGAGATGCTTGAGCAACGCCACCTGCCGCGCCAGCACGCCTTCCCGATAGGCCGCGGTATCGGTGCCACGATAGTCGAAAAACCCTTCACCGCTCTTCAGGCCGATGCGTCCCTCGCGCATGTTGCGATCGACGATCGCCGGTGCGGCGAAGCGCGCATCGCCAAGGGCCTGCGTCATGTAGCGGCTGGCGTGATACAGGATGTCGACACCACCGTAGTCGATGAATTCGACCACGCCCATGGTGGCATAGCGAAAGCCGAATCCGTAGCGCACCGCGCGGTCGATATCTTCGGCGCTGGCGAGACCCTGTTCGACCATGCGCGCCGCCTCGTTCATGAACAGCACCTGGAAGCGCGGCACGATGTAGCCTGGCGCCGCCGCGCAGACCACCGGCTTCTTGCCGATCGCCTCCAGCATGGTCTTGAGCCGTTGCACCACCGCCGGGTCGGTGCCCGGGTGCGGCGACACTTCGACCAGCGGCACCAGGTAGGCTGGATTGAGCCAGTGCGCGTTGAGGAAGCGTTCGGGATGGGTGACCATCGCGGCCAGTTCGGTCGACAGCATGGTCGAGGTGGTCGAGGCGACGATCGCATCAATCCGCAGGTGCCGGCAGGCAAACGCGAATGCCTCGCGCTTGGTCTCGACGACTTCCGGCACGCCTTCGAACAGCAGGTCGGCGCGCGCCAGCGCGGCCGGCGCATCGCGCTGCGCCACGAAGCTGATGCGCGCCAGGATGCGCGGTCGCTCGGCATCGTCGAACACGCCGTGCGCCGCCAGCGTCCTGAGACTGGCATCGATCTCGCCCAGGGCTTGCGCGCGGACCGCTTCGAGCGCGGCCGCGTCGCGCGGCTTGCTGTCGATCAGCAACACATCGTGGCCGGCATAGGCGAACGCATGGGCAATGCCGCGCCCCATGCGGCCGGCGCCAAGGGATGCGATCAGCGGAAGATCAAAAGCCATGCTGCAGCAGGGCTTGCATCTGTTGCCGCGACAGCCCTGCGAGCCCCAACGCTTCGAGGGTGCGCGGACTGGCGGCACGAATATCCTCGCCAATCACGCCGCCGGCGATGGCGAGAAGCCCGGTGGCAACCGGCGCCTTGACGCCGGCCCAGTCGGCCACCGACACCAGGAAAGCCAGGCCGTACACAATGTCTTCGCGCATGTAGCGGTGGGTTTGCAGGTCGATCTTCTCGCGCCAGTCGCCCGATTCGGTCAGGCGGTCGTGGGCGTCGCCGTACATCCACTGGTCGGTGCTGTAGTGGTCGCGCAACGGGAAGTGATAAGGCTTGTAGCCCAGGGCCTCGCGCACCGCGATGCGCTCGGCGTCGAGCGCATCGTGGATGCGGCGAATCGACGGCTGGGTACCTTCCTTGTGGATATCCCAGCGCTCGAAATGTTCGAGCGGGCCGGCGTTCATCAGGATCAGTGGCGGATGAATGATCGGCCCGGCATTCATCAGGGCGCCCGACAACGCGTCCTCGATCGGCTCGATCGCGGGGTAGGCGGCGGCGATCACGGCAAACGCATGGGCACTGCGCAGCGCCGGAAACGCGCCGGTCGGCAGGCGCTTGGCGCGCATGGTGATGGCGATCTCGCGCGCGCCGTGCTTGCGCGTGAGGTAAGGCAGGGTGCCGGTTTCGGCGCAGGTGATCTCGGCATTGCTGCCGGCGGCACGCGCAGCACGCACCACGCAGACACTGCCAAAGGTGCCGGGAGGAAGAAACACCACCTGACCGTCGGAAAGATGGGGCGCCATCGCTTTGGCGATGTCGATTTGCGCCGGCGCCGGGCCCGGCAGCAGGATCAGTTCGGCGGCACGCACCGCATAGCCGATGTCCGGCGTGATGCAGGCAATGGCGACATCGCGCGCCCCGCGCACGTCTTTCATGTGGATCGACCCTGCGCTTCGGGCGGCGGCCAGTGCGGCCACGTCGCGCCGCCACAAGCGCACTTCATGGCCCTGGTCGGACAGGTCGGCGGCGGCAGCGTAAGCGCCATTGCC
>JANPGJ010000010.1:0-6102 GCA_031423955.1 Burkholderiales bacterium | reverse complement strand
GCTTCGTCCATCTCGCCCTTGAAGCCGCCACCGATCAGCGCCGCGCCGGCCACGTCGACCAGTGCGAAATCGCCGCCGCCGGCTTCCTTGCCGTCGATGTAGAACGCGATCTTGCCGGCGCCGGCGGCCACCGCGACATGCTGCCATACGCCGGGCTTCAAGGGCGCGCTCGCCGCCGCCTTCGCGCTGCCGGCCGCTGCCGACAGGTTGCCGCCGGCAAATCCGATCGTCAGGGCCTGCGCAGCGCTGCCCAGCACCAGCAGGTTGCCCTCGGGCGCCGCCGCCGGCTTGACCCATGCGGAGAATGTGAAACCGCTGGCCGCCGCGATGCGCAAGGACGGCGCCGCCGGCAGCGTCACCACCTCGCTGCCGCTGAACGCAAGCGCCGCGCCCATCGGCCCCGCGCTCACCGGTTTGGCTGTGGAAGACTGGGCATGATTGGCATTGCCGGTGGCGTCGCGCACGCCTTCGCGGTCAGAGAAATGCAGCACGAAGATCTGGCTGGCGTCATAGCTGCCCTTGGCGTCCGCGGTCGCCGCCGCCGCCGGATTGCCCCATTCGATGATGAACTTGTCGGTTTTCACCGCCGGCGTGATCTTCGGCACCTGCACCCAGGCAATCGCCAGTTCATTCGGCGCGTCGAACTGTTCAAGATGGAATTTCAAGGGCGTCTTGCCGTCGGCTGCCATGAAGCGGATGTCGCTGCCGTCCGGCTTGACATCGGCGAACGTGAAGTTGCCGCTGTGCAGGCGCAATGCCAGCGGCACCTGGGTCACGCCCTGCTTCAGGTCGGCGCCGCTGGCGCCGGCATCGATGCTGATCTTTTTCTGGTGCGCCCAGTCGGCGGCGAACAGCGTTGACGAGAGCGCACAGGAAAGCGCCAGAAGCGCCGCTTGAATCGGTTTCATGTAGGGCTTTTTCGGATGTTGAAGGTCGGTCGGTCGAGGTGCATCACTGCGCTTGCTGCTCGGCGGTTCCCGGCTTCGCCGGCGGCTTGCCCGGCGCAGTCGGTGGCGTCGCGCCTGGCGGCACAGTGGGCTTCGCGGCCGCGGCGCCGGTCACCGGCACTCCGCCTGCGGGTGGTGCCGCGCTGGCGACAGCGCCATAGCCGAGAAATTCGACCGTCAAGGTGCTGGCCGCATCCGGATTGGGCGCCGCCGCGCTGCTGAAACTCTCTGCCTTGGTGACCGGCGCCGCCGGCGGTGCAGCCACCGCACCACCCAGGCTGCTGGTGTCGGCCGCCTTGCTGCCGCTGACCGAACCTGCGGCCAGGATGTTGCTCGCATTGACCACCTTGTCGGCCACGATCACCACCGTGCCCGAAGAGCGCAGGCCGGCGTCGCCGGCATCGAAGGTGCCGCGCGGCGCGATCGGGTAGACATTGCTGGCCGCGACGTCCGCCGAGGTCTTGAGGGTGGCGATGCCCGACCCCGCGATCGAGCCGGCGATATCGACCACCGTATTGCCGTTGGCATCGGTACGCAGCAGCGGCGGCGGCGCCGACACCGCGGTCTTGGCGCCGCGCCCGGCGTCGATGTCGCCGAACTGCGAAGCCAGCGTGATGTCGCCTCCACCGAGACTGAACACGCGGCCCTGGTTGACCAGAAAGTCGTTTTTCACCTGCGCGCTGATCGGCCCACCGCGAATGGTGAAGATGCCCAGTTCGGCGGCCGACTTCGAGCGCAGGGTCGCCGGCACATTGACCAGCCCGGCGAAGATCGATCCGGCCGGGGCGAACAGGTCGATCGCGCCGCCCTGCTCGGTGCGGAACTGGCTGCCGAATACATTGATGTCACCGCCGCTGCCTGCGGTGGCCGGATAGAGGCTGGCGATGACCGCATCGAACCGCGGCAAGTCAAGCTTGCCGCCGCCGACCGCACCGACAGCGGTGCGCAGTTGCGCGAAATAGATCTGGTCGAGCACCGGCTTGCGCGCCTCGAGGAAAGCGCTGCGCCGCGCGACATCGAGCTTGCCGAATTCCGACCAAGCGGTAGCCAGATCAGGATTGGCCGGCAGCGCCGGATTGAGCCCGCTGACATAGGCCTTGAGGGCCTCCTGGTCGGCCAGCGGCAGGTCGGTCGGCGCCATCCGCTGCTGCGCGAAACCGGCGTAGTCGGCACGCGCGCCGGCGCTGACTACGATCGCCGCGCCGCCCTCGGGCAGGTAGGGGTTGAGGATGTTGCCGCGACTGGCGATGCCGACGCCGTTGCCGAGGTCGACGTTGCGACCGGCGCTGGCGTCGATCACGCCGGGGCCGGTGACAACATGGCGCACCACGCTCGGATTGGCCGGGCTGGTGCTGTCGATCAGGTCGCGCCCGGCCTTGAGCATTGTCACATCGCCGGCATTCAGGTTCTGGATCTTGAATCCGAGATCCTTGATATCGCCGCCGGCGATGATCTCGGCGCGCTTGGCCAGGTTCAGGGTATCGACCACGCCGAGGCCCAGGTTGTTGAAATAGTTCTCGCCGCTGATGTCGCCGGCCAGCGCGACGATGCGCACCGGCGCGCGGTCGTTCGCGTGCAGGCCGCCACTGGTGTGGTATGGCAGGCCGTCGATGCCGGCGCCCCTGAGAATGTTGAAATCAGAGTCGCTCAACAGGCCCGGGTTGAGGACTCCCGGCATCGTCGCCGGGTCGCGATCGAGCATCACGATCGGCTGCACGTTGCCGACCAGATTGCCGCTTGCGTTGCGCACGAAGTTCGAGCGCACCGACCCAGCAGCCAGCAATTCGAGTTGTCCGGCAGGCGCCGGCGAGAGGCTGAAACCGTGTTCGTAGGCGATGTTGCCGCTGGGCGCGGCAACCATCAGGCTGCCGGGATAGAGCTGGTAGTTGGTGATGTAGGCACCCTCGCCCACCACGCTCGAATCGAGACCGGCGCGCAGGTTGCTGCCTCCGGCGCGCGACAGGGCATCGGCGTTGTTGCCCAGCAATACATTGCCGGCCAGAGACGTCAGCTTCACCGCGCTGGTTGGCGAGTAGGTCGAGAAATAGCCGTAGTTGGCCGGCGGCGTGGAAGTGGTGAGCGCTGCCGCATTGTTGGTGCTTTGCCGCGTCATGGTCGGGTTGATCACCGACTCGATCGCCAGGTCGCGCCCGGCGTTCACCGTGATGCTGCCGTCGCCCAGCGCCAGCACCGGCCGCAGCAGCACCATGGTGCCACCACTCGGCCCGACGATATCGCCAGGCCCGGGCGCCAGGGTGGTGTCTTCGACGCGACGACCGCTGGTGGTGATCGAGCCGCCGGCGTTGATCAGCGCATCGCCCTTTTGCACATAGGTGGCGCCGCCCAGGATGTTGCCGCCGGCGGCGACGCTGACATCGGCGCCGCCGCGCTCGCTGCGCGCCAGCGGCCGCGCCGACGCATCGGCGGTCACCTGGCCATTGCTGGCCGCGCTCACCGACAGGTCGGTGATGTTGCCGGCTGCCGCCACCTTGATGTCGCCGCCGGCGAAGGTGGCGATGCCCTGGTTGAAATAGTCATAGCGGGTCCACCAGGCGGTTTGCAGCCGTTCGATCGCCGAGCCGCGCCCGGAGGTGGCGAACACGGTCGCGCCGCTGCTGTCGGTGGTGGTGCGGCCGGTGCGGAACAGCCAGTTGTTGATCAGCTGCGCGGTGGGCGCGCCGACCACGTCGCGCCCGGCGGCCACCGTGATGGCACCGCCGTCATTGGCGAACTGCGGCGTGGTGGTGCTGTTGGCCGGCGCGAAGGCGAGATTGAGCGTCTGGCTGCGCGGTGCGCTGAAACCGCTTTCCAGCGGGTTGACCCGGCCGGCGGTATAGAGGGTGGCGCCGAGCGCATTGTTGGTGCCCGGATTGAGTATGTCCTGCAGCACGTCGCGCCCGGCGGCGACATCGATGCGGCCGGTACCGGTGCGCACCAGCGCCACCGGCTGGCTGTTGGTGGGGCCGGTGGTGCGCGCAAAAGCGATCCGCACGTCGCCGGAACTGGTGGCCGGTTTGGCCTCAAGCGGATTGGCCGCGCCAAGGTCGGCGCCACCGACCAGCCGATAGCTGGCTGAAGCGCCGCCGCCGGGATCGAGCTGCCAGCCGGGCATGCCGATGCTGGTGGTGGTCGGTCGCACAAAGCCGTCGCTGATCGAGCCGCGCACGGTGAGATTGCCGCCGGCGCGCAATGCCAGCGCGATCGGCTCGCCGCCAAAACGCCAGGCGTTCAGGTTCCAGCCGCGGTCGGCCGCCAATGTCGCCGTCTCGTTGACGCTGACCTGCAGGTCACCGGTGGAGCGAACCTCGATGCCGGCGCGCAGCTTGATGCCGGGGTCGGCGCCGAGCCGGGCCGCGATCGTGTCACCGTTGGCGCTGAAGGCAGTCGCGTCGGTGAACATGCTGCCGGTGGTGCGCGCATCCAGATTGCTGGCCGAACCGGCGGTCGCTCCAATGGTCGCGGCGCTGTAGACCTTGACTGCCTCGACCACCGAATCGCTGCTGCCGATGATGCCCAGGGCGCCCAGGCCATTGATGGCGACATCGCTGCCGGCGCCGGCGCCGACCCGCGGCGCACGCAATGTCAAACTGCCGCCGCGGCCGGCGCCGCAGCCGGACACATCGATGGTGGCCGCGCCGCCCCCGGGCGCCGCGGCCTGTACCGTGATCGCACTGTTGCCGGCTGTTGCCGCCGGTGCGACACCGTCGGCGCTGGCCACGCCCAGAACCACGCGACCGCCATCACCGGTCGAACCGGCGCCGCCGCTCGCCGCGGTGGTGGCGTTGGCCAGCAGGCGCGCGCTGTTTTGCAGCGTCAGATTGCCTTGGCCGCCGCTGGCGGTGGCCTGCCCCGCGAAGAGCTGGATCGAGCCGCCCTTGGCGCCGCTGGCGTCGATGCTGCCGCCGATGGTCAGGTTGCCGCGATCGACGCTGACCAGCACGTCGCGTGCCGTGATCCGGTCGCCGGCGGCCAGCGTCATGTCGCCCTGGCGCACGCGGAATTCGCGCGCATTGGTGAAACCGGACGCATCGAGCTTTTGATTGACCGAACCGAAGCCGGCGAGCCGGTCGACATCGATCTTCAGGTTGGCTTGCGCCGGCAGCTTGCCGTCGGCACCGGCACTCGCCGCACCCCTGAGCAGACCTTCGAGCGTCACCGTCGCCGTGCCGCCAGCCGCGCCGGACCCGGCTTTCAGCGCAAGGCTGCCGGCATCGGCGCCGCTGGCCGACACGTCCAGGGTCGCGGCGGCGGCCACCAGCACGCCGGCGCTGCCGCCGTCGAGCACGATGCTGCCGCCACGCGCATCGGCACGGCCGCTGCCGAACACGGTGGTGGTGCCGGCCAAGTCGATCGCGCCGCCGCTGACCTGCAGGCCCTGCGCCGCACTGAGGGCAACCCGGCCGGCGCTGGCGACAATGCGCGCATCCGAGGTGATGGTGGTGCCGCTGAAGTTCAGGCTGCCACTGAGCGCCGCCTGGTTCGCAGGCGCATCCGGGTTGGCAACCGTGCCCAGGCGCAGCGCGTTGACGGCCGCTAGCGCGCCCTCCTTGCCGCTCGATACGGTGATGCGCCCGGCACCGACGGCCAGGTCGCGATCGGCCGACAATACGCCGGCGAGCCCGTCGGCACGCACTTCGCGGCGGGCGTTCAGGGCCACAGAGTCAAAACCGCGAATGTCGAATTTGTTGCTGCCAATGATGATGTCGCGCGCCGTCGCCGACAACAGGCCGGCCGCACTGCGTGGTCCGGGGGCGAAGCCGCCGTCGCCTTCGAAACGCAGGGTGTCGGCCACCAGGTTGACGCGGTCGTTGACGCTGCCGCTGGCGGCGATGCCGGCCGCGCGCAGGGTCAGGCTCTGCATCGCGGCACTGCCGAGGTCGAAACTGCCGTAGGTGTCGATGGTGCTGTAGCTGGTCAGCCCGAGGGACGACAAGTTGCCCAGGCCGGCCAGTGCGGCGCGATCGAATTTGAGGCCTTCGACACTGCCCGGAATCGCGTCGCCCAGGCTGATCCGGCTGGCGCCCAGATTGACCGCGGTGCCGGCAGCAGGCTCGAGCCGGCCGGCGCTCAGCAAGGCGCGGGTGGCGTCGAGATTGAGCGAGCCGCTTGCCCCCACGCTGGCGCCGGCGCTAATATCGAGCGTGCCGGTGGCGCC
>JANPGJ010000009.1:0-17561 GCA_031423955.1 Burkholderiales bacterium | reverse complement strand
CGCCTCCGAGGCGCGAGCGTCGGCCAGCGCGCTTTCGGCATCGACGTGGCAATAGGCATTGATCCGCGGGTTCACCGCCGCGATCCGCTCAAGCGTGGCGCGGGTCGCTTCGACCGGCGATAGGCTGCCATCGGCATAGCCACGCACCAGTTGCGCAGCCGTCATCCAGATCAGGTCGCTCATCGCTTCAATCCCGGTCCGACCACAGCTTGCCGGCAGTGGCCCAGTCGTGCTTCCTGACATCCTCGAAAATGATGTCGACCGCTTCCGGCCCGCAGCCGAGAACCCGGCAGGTCTCGCGGGTGATGGCTTCGGCCAATTCGCGCTTTTTTTCCACGGTGCGTCCTTCGAACAGCTTGATATGCATGCTGGGCATGGCGATTTATCTCCGGATTCAACGAAGTTCAGACAGCAAACGGGCGATCAAGCCCTGCGCCTGCGGCATATATTTGGCGCCGAACAGGTTGAGGTGGTTGAGCACGTGATACAGATTGTAGAGATCGCGCCGGACGCGATAACCCGGGTCGAGCGGCCAGGCTTCGTCGTAGGCGGCACGGAATTCCGGCGCGAATCCGCCAAACAATTCACTCATGGCGATATCGGCCTCGCGGTCGCCGAAATACACTGCCGGGTCGTACAGCACCGGGGTACCGTCCTTCAGGAAACCGGCATTGCCGGTCCACAAGTCACCGTGCAGGAGCGATGGTTGCGGCTGGTAACCCGGGAAAAATCCGCGCAGTGAGTCAGCGACTTTCAGGCCATCATCGATCCACGGTCCGGCCTCGGGTCCGGCGGCGGCCGAGCCCAATTGCGGCAGCAGGCGCTGGTCGCGGAAAAACGCAGGCCAGGCGTCAACCAGGCGGTTTGCCTGTGGCGTGGCACCAATGAAATTGTCGCGCTCGAAGCCGAATTGGCGAGCGCTGGCGCGGTGCAACTGCGCCAGTTCGCGCCCCATGCGCGCGCAATCCGCAGGCCTGCCCGGCACCAGGTCGAGATGCTCCAGCACCAGAAAACTATGCCGCCCCTCGCCGCCCAAAAGAAGAACTTCCGGCACCCGCAGCGCCCCCACCCGGCCCAGGGCTTCCAAGCCACGCGCCTCGGCGCGCAGGCGACCCATGTGCTCGGGCACGCCTGCCTTGACAAACACGATCGTGCCGTCGGCGAGCGTGGCGCGGTAGGTCGGCTGGATCGAGCCGCCGGCAACGGCGACGACCTCCGTGACTTCGATCACGCGCCGTGCCAGGCGGGTGAAAAAAATCGTCAGTTGTTCGCGCATGTGGCTGGCGTCGGGCATGCGGCGGATGATACACGCGGGCCAAACTCGAAATCGCCCGCTGCGCTGGGGTGTCAGTCGTCAGAGATCCTGGCGAAAGCGTGACTACGTGAAACGCAACGTCGCGCAAAACCCCGAACCGCACGCAGCGTCAACAACAGGCGGCAGGTGCGCCGCCCAGCAACCGCGATGCAGTTCAGCGCTGGGTGAGGAGCAGCGCCTTCGGGCCGGATTCAAGCGCGCGCACGGCGGCGCGCATCGGGCCATCGTCGAGAAGGGCGTCGATATGGGCGGACGTTGACGGAGAGGCGGTCGACTTGAGCGACTGCGCCAGCGCCGGGCCCGGACGCGACACTTGAAATTGCCGGTTGACCAGGAGGTCGCGCGCTTCAGCCGTGCCAACGCCGGCGGCCTGCGCCACAAGCGCCACGGCTTCCTGCGGATGGGCGACGAGCCATTTGCGCGCCTGCTCGTACAGGCCGACCACCTGCGCCACCAGTTCGCCACGGCCGCGCAGCAGGTCCTCGCGCACCACCAGCAGGCGATATGCGCCGGCCTCGCGCGAGACCACGAAGACCGCCTTGAGCGGTTCGCCAGCGGTCCGTCGGGCAAGCGCTTCTTCGGCAGGAATGACCGCAAAATCGGCGGCCGCCCCGGAAGATATCCAGTTGACGCCGGCGCCGGACATGCGGTCGGCCCAGCCCTGTTGCTTGATCACTAGCGCGTGCGGCGATGAAACGCCGGCTTCAAGCGATACCGGTGCCCCGGAATCGGCGCGCGCGATGCCGCCTGCCATCGCGATGGCGGCGGCGAACATCAGGCACAGGCGGGGAAGGCGGGGAAGGCGGGGAAGGCGGGTCATCACAGGCTCGAGCCAGTCGATCGAAGACCATGATGCTAAATCACCACTAATAACCCGGGAACTACTTTATTTTGGTTTGTTAATACGAAAATAGAATAAAGCACCACCAATAGAAACGGCGGCCCGAGGGCCGCCGTTGACGGGTGGTGCCGGTACGCGCGGTCAGTCTGCGTACTGGCCGGCCTTCTTGATGATCGGCGTCCATTTATCGATTTCCGCCTTCAGGAAGGTCTTCAGGCCGTCCGGCGTCTGCTTTGCCGGCGGCACGATGATCGCGCCAAGCTTGTCCATCGCGTCCTTGAATGCCGGCTCCTTGAGTGCCGCCTGCAGCGAGGCGTTGAGCTTGTCGGTGACCGCTTTGGGCGTGCCCTTCGGCGCATACATGCCATGCCACACGGCCAGGTCAAAGCCCTTCAAGCCCTGACTGTCGAGGGTCGCCACGTTCGGCAGCGACGATACTTTTTCCTTGGTCGTCACCCCATAGGCCTTGACCCGGCCGGTGGTGATCAGCGAGGTGGTCTGGGTGGTCTGGTCACACAACAACTGCACCTGCCCGCCCTGCAGGTCGGTCATTGCCGGTGCGGTGCCCTTGTAGGGAATGGTCTGCAGGTCAACCTCGATGGTGCTCATGAACAACAGGCCGCACAGGTGGGATGCCGCGCCCAGACCGGCGTTCGCATAGTTGACCTTGTCGCGGTTGGCCTTGAGGTAGGGAATCAGTTCGGCATAGTTTTTTGGCGGGAAATCCTTGTTTGCCACCAGGGTCATCGGCACATCGACCACCTGGCCGATGTACTCGAAGTCGTTCATCGGATTGAAGCGCAGCACACGATACAAGGCTGGTGCGGTAGACATGCCGATGTGGTGGACCAGCACGGTATAGCCGTCCGGCGAAGACTTGGCCACATACTCGACGGCCAGGGTGCCGCCGGCACCCGGCTTGTTCTCGACGATCACTGTGCCGCCCATCGACTTGGTCATCGCCTGCGCCAGTTGCCGGGTCACGATGTCGGTCGGCCCGCCGGCGGCGAATGGAACAATCAGGGTGACCGGCTTGGTCGGGTAATTCTGCGCGGCGGCGCCGGTCGCAAGGCAGGCCGTGAAAACGGCAGCGAAGATTCGCAAGGTTTGCTTCATGAAAGTCTCCTTTGAAGGCGCGATCGACCCGCGATCCGCCCGTAATCCGTGGATTTTACCGCCCGCCCTCGTTGCACGTCAGCAGGAATAACCCTCGGCCTTGATACAGCGCAAACCCGGCCCGGCGCTTCTCCGGGCCTGGAAATGACGCAATCCGGTCTGCCGTTCTACAGCACCTGGGCGATCGCGCGCCCGAGGTCGGCGGTGCCGGCGGTACCGCCGATATCCGGGGTTTTGGGCGCGCCGGATGCCGGATCGAGCACTTTTTCGATCGCCCGCACGATCGCCGCCGCTGCCTCCGGGTGACCCAGGTGCTCCAGCATCATCGCGCCCGACCAGATCTGCCCGATCGGGTTGGCGATCTTCTTGCCGTAGATGTCGGGCGCCGAGCCATGCACCGGCTCGAACAGTGAGGGGAACTTGCCTTCCGGGTTCAGGTTGGCCGATGGCGCGATGCCGATGGTGCCGGCAGTCGCCGGGCCCAGGTCGGACAGGATATCGCCGAACAGGTTGGAGCCGACGATCACATCGAAACGCTGCGGGTTCAACACCATCTGGATGGTCAGCCCGTCGATGTGGTACTGGTTGGTCTTGACCTGCGGGTAAGCCTTGGCCATGGCCGCGAAACGTTCATCCCAATACGGCATGGTGATCGAGATGCCGTTCGACTTGGTGGCCGAGGTCACCAGCTTGCGCGGCCGTTTCATCGCCAGTTCAAAGGCAAACTTCATGATGCGGTCGCAGCCCTTGCGGGTGAAGGTCGAGGTCTGCTGCGCCATCTCGCGTTCGGTGCCGGCGAACAGTCGCCCGCCGACCGACGAGTACTCGCCTTCGGTGTTTTCGCGCACCACGAAGTAATCGATGTCGCCGGGCTTGCGCCCGGCCAGCGGGCACGGGATGCCTGGCATCAGGCGCACCGGGCGCAGGTTGACGTACTGGTCGAACTCGCGGCGGAAGTGGATCAGCGAATCCCACAGCGACACATGGTCCGGCACGATCGACGGCATGCCGGTGGCGCCGAAAAAGATGCAGGTGTGGCCACCGATCAGGTCTTTCCAGTTCGGCGGCATCCAGTAGTTGTGCTTGGCGTAGTTGTCGCACGACCAGTCGAACTGGTCGTACGACAGGTCGATGCCGAACTTGCGCGCGGCCACATCCAGCACTTCGAGCGCCGGCGGCATGACTTCGCGGGCGATGCCGTCACCGGGAATGACTGCGATGCGATGTTTGCTCATGGTTTTCTTTCAGTGTATTGAAGTTGGTGATCGTGACCCGGCCTTGTGCCCGCGGCTCACCCGGATTCACGCAAAATGCCGGCAACTCCCCCAGCGTTGGTTCCGCCCCTTGCGCCACCATGATGTAGCGGCTGGGGACGGCCGGCCCGGCGACATCGTCGGCGCATTCGCGCCGGATGTCATCGGCTCGAGGCAGCGACTGATCACGCAGTTGGCACGAACAAGCGTGCAGCGGCTATTTTACTTCGCGAGCCGCAGTGCGACCGGCAGCGGCACGCCCAACATTGATCGCAGGCGCCTCCCGATGGTCTTGCCGGCTCGCGCGCGCGGCGCCGCGGCGCTGGCGCAAGCCGGCAGGGCCTCGATTCGCCAGCGCCTTCAGCGCTGCGCCTTGAGCGATTGCGTGATCGGCAACTTGCCGCTGACCGTCAGCGAGAATTCATAAGCCTCTGCGCGCGCACGGTAAAGCGAGTGCTCGCGCGGCACACCACGGGCGTCGTACGACACGCGCTCGAACACCATCAGCGGTGCGCCCCGCCGCAACTGCAAAAGCCGCGCATGTTCGGTGCTGGCGCTCTCATAGCGAATGGTCACATCGGCCTTGCCGATACGCTCGCCGAGAATATTCTCCAGAATCGAATAGGTCGGGTGGCGCTGCACCTGCTGCCGGGTGAGACGCACGGACCCGGGATCCAGGTGAACCGTGGTAACGGCGAACGGTCTGCCGCGCAGCTCGTAGAGGCGCTGGTAGCACAGCAGCTTGCGCGTGCCGCTGTCGAAGCGTTGCGCGACGTCGGCTGCGGGCACCAGAAGCTTGAATTCGAGCAGGCTGGTGCGCGGGGTGTGCCCCTGGGCCACCAACTCGTCGTAGATGCTGTGCAGCTCGTGCAGATCGTGGTGCACGACCGGCATCGTCACAAAGCTGCCCTTGCCCTGCTGGCGGATCACCAGTCCCTCCTTGACCAGGGCATCGACCGCCTGACGCACGGTGATGCGCGAGACTTCGAATCGGTGCATCAGTTGCAGCTCGGCGGGAATTTTCCCGCCGGGCGTGTAGAACCCCTGTGCGATCGCTTCACGCAATCGGTCGGCAATCTGGCGGTGCATCGCGACATGGCTGTCGCGCGACAACGGGATGGCTTTGGCAGCGCGTGCTAGTGGCATGGTGGCGACCGCATCATATAGAGATGCGTGCGCCACTTGCCTTGTCGAACACATGCAGCCTTTCAAGATCGAAACGCGCCTGCACCCGCTCACCTTCCGCGATGCGGCCCCGGCCCGGCGCCTTGACCCGCACCAGGAGCCCGCCGACATCCAGATCGACGATCATGTCATCGCCCAGCAGTTCGCACAGGGTGACCGTTCCAGCGATGCCTTCGGTGCCCAGGGTCACTTCGGACGGCCGAATGCCCAGCATCACCTCGCGTCGCCCCAGTGCCGCCAGGTGCGGGGTGGCGACGCGGGCGTCGCCGATGATCGCTGCGCCATCGACCAGCTGCGCGGGCACCAGGTTCATCGGCGGATTGCCGAGAAAGGCCGCCACTTCGACCGTGGCCGGCTGCCCGTACACCTCCTCCGGTGTGCCGATCTGCACGATGTGCCCGTCCATGAAGACCGCGAGCCGATCCGACATCGACATCGCCTCCTCCTGGTCGTGGGTGACGTACACGGTGGTGACGTCGAGCGCGCGTTGCAGGCGGCGCAGTTCGACCCGCGTTTCCACCCGCAGCTTCGCATCCAGGTTCGACAAGGGCTCGTCGAGCAGGAACAGGGCGGGCTTGCGAACGATCGCCCGCGCCAGCGCGCAACGCTGCTGCTGGCCGCCCGACAACTGCCCCGGCCGGCGCGCCAGCAGGTGGTCTATGCGCACCCGCGCGGCGGCCTCCTGCACGGCGACAGCAATCGCAGCGGCCGGCATCCGGATCATCTTCAAGGGAAAGGCGATATTGTCGAACACCGACATATGCGGGTACAGCGCGTAGCTCTGGAACACCATTGCCACATCGCGGTCACCCGGCGGTGTCAGGGTGGCGTCAATGGCGTCAAGATAGACATGGCCTGAAGTGGCCGTTTCCAGGCCGGCGATGATGCGCAGCGTGGTGGTCTTGCCGGACCCCGAGGGCCCGAGCAGCGAGAAGAACTCGCCGGGGCGGATGTCGAGATCGACCGCGCGCAGAACGCTGGTCTGGCCGAACGACTTGCCAACCCCGGCCAGTTTGACCGCACCTCTCTTGTTCATCTGCGTCCCGCTCCCTTGACCGCGCCGGCGGACAGGCCGCTGACGATATGCTTCTGCGCGAGGATGCCGAGCACGATCACCGGCAGCATCGCAACCAGGGCGGCTGCCGACAGCTGCGCCCACTGGGTCTGCTCGGTATTGATGTAGTTGTACATGGCGACGGTCACCGGCTTGACGGTCGCGCCGCCCAGCACCACGGCGAACAGGAATTCGTTCCACGCATTGAGAAACACGAAAGTGACGGTGACGGCGATCGCGCCGCGCGCCTGCGGCAGCACCACATGCCAGAATGCCTGCCAGCGGCTGGCGCGGTCGAGCAGCGCGGCCTCCTCCATTTCGCGCGGTATGTCCTCGAAATACGACACCAGGAGCCAGATCGCGAACGGCAGCGAGAAGGTCAGGTAGATGACGATCAGGCCCTGGTAACTGTCCATCCAGCCGATCCGGTTGAGGATCAGGAAGTACGGAATGATCAAGCCTATCGGCGGTACCAGTTGGGTGGCAAGCACATAAAAGCCGGCCGGCTTCTTGCCGGGCAGGCGCAGGCGGGCGAACGCATAAGCCGCCGGTACCGCGATGATGATGGTCAGGATGGTCGTGCCGATCGAGACGATCAGGCTGGAGGTCAGGTTCGGCACGATGTTGGTCGGCCCCGTGAGCACGGTCACGAAACTTTTCACCGTCGGCTCGAACAGCAGGCTCGGCGGATAGGCCAGCACTTCCTTTTCGTTTTTGAACGAGGTCAGGACCGCCAGCAGGACCGGGATCGCCCAGACGGCCAGAAGCAGGGCGGCGGCCAGCATCAGCGCTGCGCCACGCACAGCGTTCTGCGCCGCGCCCGGCTTCACGCCGCCCGCCTCACGCGAAACAGCAGCGCGGCGACCAGCATTGTCAGCACCAGCAGCACCACCGCCGCGGCGGCGCCGTAGCCAAGCGAAAGTTCGGCGAATGAGACCCGATAGGCGTAGAGATTGATGATCTCAGTCACCGTTCCGGGCCCGCCACCGGTGGCGGCGTAGATCGCGGCGAACGCCGACAAGGCGACGGTCATGCGCAGGATCACCACCACAATGATTGCCGGGCGGATCAGCGGCAGAGTGATGTAGCAGAAGCGCCGCCAGGCGTTGGCGCGGTCGATGCGCGCGGCTTCAAACAAGTCGGCGGGCAGCGCGGCGATGGCGGCCAGCATGTACAGGAACACAAAGGGCGTCCACTGCCAGGTGTGGATGACGATCACGGAGACCCGCGCAAGCACCGGGTCGCCCAGCCAGTTGTGCGACCCCAACCCGAGTGAACGCGACGCGTAGTCGACGATGCCGAAGTCGGGAGTGAGCATCAGGCTGCGCCAGAACAGGCCGACGACCACCGGCGCCAGCACGATCGGCAGAATGGCCGCGATGCGAAACGCCCATTGCGCGCGCGGGATGCGCAGGATCAGGAGCGCCATCGCCAGACCGATCACCAGTTGCAAGGCCACCGTGGAACCGGTATAGATCAAGGTGAATCCGAACGCCGCCCAGAAGCGCGCATCCGCCCACATGCGCTCGTAGTTCTCGAGGCCCATGAAGCGGTCCATGCCCGGCATCGCCAGGTTGATGTTGTGCAGGCTTTGCCAGATCAGGTAGAGCAGCGGGAAGGTGGTGGTGACGATCAGCACCAGCACGCCCGGCGCCGCCATCGCCAGGGCGAATCTGCGCTCCGGGCGTTCGGCGAACGCGAGCCGTTGTTCCGGCGTCATCGCAACCCAGGTCGTGCGGCCAGTTCAGCCCCCGCGCATGATGCGCTCGACCTGGGTTTGCGCGTCGTCGAGCGCCTGCTTGGGCTTGATCTGCCCGACCAGCGCCGACTGCACGATCTTGGCCATGGTCTCGCCGATCGCCGGCCACTGCGCCACGCGCGGGCGCCATTCGACGTCGGAATCCTGGGTCATGCTGTCGATGGTCGCGTTGATGAAATTGTGGCCAGCGGTGGAGATGCTGTCCAGGTAGGCCTGGTTCTTCCACATCGAGATGCGGTTGACATCGTAGCGCTTGTTCGGCCCCTTCCACTTGAACGAAGTACGCGCCTGGGTCTCCTCGCTGCAGGCCCACTGGATGAACAGCCAGGTCGCATGGCGCGCCTTTTCCGGCAGCGCCGAATTGATCGGCAGGGCCCAGTTCCAGATCGAAGCCACGCGTTTGCCGCCGGGGCCGGCCGGCCAGCGCGCGTAACCGATCTTGCCGATCACCTTCGAGCGCTCCGGGTTGGTCAACACCGGGGCCGCTGACGAGCCATCGATATAGCTGGCCAGCGTGCCCTGCGCGAAGGCGTCGGCGATGTCCGGCCAGTTCCAGTTCTGCGCCGCCTGCGGCCCGTAGGTATTGTTGGCCGACACGTACCATTCGAGCGCGGCCAGCGCCTCCGGGCTGTTGACGCGGATCTTGCCACCGGCATCGAACCACTTCGCGCCGTAGGCGCCGAAGATCGACGGGTAGATGTACATGTTCTGCCCGGCCCCGGGCATGCCGCGCAGGCAGAACCCCCACATTCGCGAACCCGGATTGTGCAGGGCCTTGGCGTTGGCGATGACCTGGTCGAAGGTCTCGGCGGGCTTCAAGCCCTTGGCGTCGTAAAGATCCTTGCGGTAGGTCTGGATGGTGGTTTCGCCCATGAAGGGCAGGCCATAGCTGCGGCCGTCGACCATGTCGGCGCGGCGCCATGAGTCGACCATGTCGTCGGGCTTGAACCAGGCACGGTCGGTGAGCCTGGAGTCGTTCAGGTAGGGCTCGAGCGCCTCGGTCCATTTGTTGGCCGCGTACAGCGGGATGTACATCGGATCGGCGGCATGGGTGCTGATGTTGGCGGTCTTGGCCGACAGGTCGAGCACGACCTTCTGGCGAATCTGGCCCGGCGGCACCTTGTCGTAGCGCACCTTGATGCCGGTCAGGGCCTCGAACTCAGGCGTCAGTGCGATCAGGTTGTCGAAGTAGACCGCCGAGATGCACGACACATTGACTGTCTGCCCCTCGGCCTGGCGCCAGTTGATCTTCGCGTTCTGGTAGGGCCCCAGATCCATGCCTTGCGCATGCGCATGGCGCAGCACCCAGGGGGCACCGGCAAGGGCGACGGCCTGCTTGATGGCGCTGCGACGCCGTGGATTGGTTGCGACGGGCGTTCCGGAACCGGTTTTCATCCTGCGTCTCCTTTTTTGGTATTCCGCCTTCTGGTATAACGTTATAGTATGACTTGATCCCATGTCAAGACGCAACGCAAGCCGATGCAGCGCAACCTGGAAGGACGTTTCGCTGTCGTGACCGGTGCCACCCGCGGCATCGGGCACGCCATTGCGCACCGGCTTGCGCAAGCCGGTGCGCGGGTTCTGGGAACCGGCAGCAACCCGTCCGGCGCAGCGCCCGCCGGCTGCGAATATCGCGCGGTCGACTTGGCCGATGAGGCGGCGACTACGGCCTTCGCCGAGGAATTGCGGGTCGCGGCGCCGGATATCCTGGTCAACAATGCGGGGGTCAACCGCTTGGCGCCGTTCGCCGAGACCTCACCCGAGGCCTTCATGCACCTGCATCGCATCAACGTATTCGCCCCCATGCTGTTGTGTCGGGCGGTGATCGACGGCATGCGCGAACGGCGCTTCGGCCGTATCGTCAACGTGGCATCGGTGTGGAGCATGCGCAGCCTCACCGGCCGCGGCGCCTATTCGGCCAGCAAGTTCGCTCTCGACGGCATGACCGCCGCATTGGCCGCCGAAGTCGCATCCGCGAATGTGCTGGCCAACTGCGTGTCGCCGGGTTTCGTCGGTACCGAGATGCTGCGCGCGGCGGTCGGCGAGGAAGGGATTGCGAAGCTGGTTTCGCAGGTGCCGATCGGCCGCCTCGGCACGCCCGAGGAGATCGCCGAGTTCGTCGCCTGGCTGGGCGGGCCGGACAACACATTCATCAGCGGGCAGAACATCGCCATCGACGGGGGATACAGCAGGACATGAACTACGACTATGTGATTGTGGGCGGGGGTTCGGCCGGCTGCGTGCTGGCCAACCGATTGTCGGCCGACGGCAAGAGCAATGTGCTCCTGCTGGAGGCGGGTCCGCCGGACACCTATCCGTGGATCCACATTCCGATCGGCTACGGCAAGACCATGCTGCACCCGGTGTTGAACTGGGGCTTCAACACCGAACCGAACGAGCACATGAACGGCCGCCAGGTGTACTGGCCGCGCGGCCGTACCCTTGGCGGCTCGAGCGCGATCAATGGCCTGATCCAGATTCGCGGCCAGGCCGAGGACTTCGATCGCTGGGAGTCGATGGGTGCGGATGGCTGGAACGCGCGCGAGGCTTTGCGCTACTTCATCAAATCGGAGACCAACTCGCGCGGCGCCAACGTCTATCACGGTGACAGCGGGCCCTTGTCCGTCTCCGATGTCGCCGGCGGCGGCGAACTGGTCGATGCGTTTATCCGCGGCTGCGGCGATCTCGGCATTCCACCCACCAACGATTTCAACGGCGCCACCCAGGAAGGCGCAGGCTATCTGCAACTGACCACCCGCAACGGCTGGCGTTGCTCGGCCGCGGTCGCCTACCTGCGGCCGGCGCGCAAGCGCGCCAATCTGCGTGTGATCACCGGCGCACATGCCACCGGCGTCATCATGGAAGGCAAGCGTGCGCTCGGCGTGCGTTACCGCGGCGCATCCGGCGAACTCACCGTCAAGGCGGCACGCGAAGTGCTGCTTTGCGCCGGCGCCCTGCAGTCACCGCAGTTACTGCAATTGTCGGGGATCGGCCCGGCGGCCCTGTTGCAACAGCATGGCGTTCAGCTTGTTCACGAGTTGCCGGGAGTCGGCGAGAATCTGCAGGATCATCTGGCCTTGCGGCTGCTCTACAAATGCACCAAGCCGATCACCACCAACGACGATCTGCGGACGATCTTCGGCAAGATGCGCATCGGCCTGAAGTTTGTGTTGCAGCGCCGCGGGCCGCTGGCCATCGGCGTAATGACCGGCGCGATGATCACCCGCGCGCAAGCGGATGCCACAACGCCCGACATCAATTTCTTCCTGTCCACGGTGAGTGCGGAGACGCGCGGCGCGGCGCCGCACCCGTTCTCCGGATTCACGCTGGCCTATTACCCGTTACGGCCCACCAGCCGCGGACATGTGCGCATCAAGAGCGCCGACCCGTTCGCCGCGCCGGCCATGCAGGCCAATTACCTGGCGACCGACTACGACCGCACCATGATGATCGCCGGTGCCCGCATGGCGCGGGCGATTGCCGCCACGCCCTCGTTCTCGCCTTATGTTCTCGAGGAGTATCAACCGGGACCGGCGGTGCACAGCGACGAGGCGATCCTGGATGCCGTGCGTGACACCGGCGCCTCAGGCTATCACCCGGTCGGCACCTGCCGCATGGGCCGCGACGCCGATGCGGTGGTCGATCCACGCCTGCGCGTGCATGGCGTGGGAGGCTTGCGCGTGGTCGACGCGTCGGTGATGCCGACCCTGGTGTCGGGCAATACCAACGCGGCGGCGATCATGATCGGCGAGAAGGGAGCCGACATGATCCTCGAGGACCGCGACCGGGCGATCTGAACGTACAGCGCCGCGAAAACCGACCGGAACCCGCATGAACAAGAAACCGAACATCCTGCTCATCACCTCCGACCAGCAGCGCGCCGACTGCTTCGGCTTCGAGAACCCGCGCATCCGCACCCCGCACCTCGACCGACTGGCGCAGGGCGGCACGCGGTTTTCCGCCTGCATCACGCCCAACCTGGTGTGCCAGCCTTCGCGCGCCTCGATCCTCACCGGCCTGTTGCCGCTGACCCACGGCGTATGGGACAACGGCGTCGACCTCGACCCGCGGGTGGGTGAACAGGGCTTCGCCGGCACCCTGGGGAAAGCCGGTTACGACACTGCCTATTTCGGCAAGGCGCATTTCGCCACCAAGGCGACCTTCGCGCCAACCGGCACCCCGGAATGCATGCGCAGCCAGGCGAAATACGGTGCGCACTGGCACGGGCCTTACATGGGTTTCGAAGAGGTGCAACTGATCGTGCTGGGGCATGTCAACAATCCCCTGCCGCAGGAGCGCCCGCCGGCCGGACACTACGAGCGCTGGCTGCTCTCGCGCGGCGACGAAGAAGCCATGCTGGCGCTGTGCAGCGCCTCTGCCGGCATCGATACCGAGGGTGCGGCGCAGACCTGGCATTCCGCTCTGCCTGCCGCCTGGCATTCGAGCACCTGGCTGGGCGACAACACGGTGCGCTGGCTGCAGCAGCGCGACCGCGCCAAACCCTTTTGCGCCTGGGTGTCGTTTCCCGATCCGCACCAGCCTTTCGACTGCCCCTTGCCCTGGAGCCTGCTGCACGACCCGGCGGACATGCTCCTGCCGGGCACGCGCAACGAAGATCTTTCGGCTCGACCATGGTGGTACAAAGCGACACTGGAAGGGACGCCGCAACTGGCCGACCCCGAATTCCGCAATCTGCGCGCCAAGGTATCGCGGATGCCGCGGCAGAGCGACCGCCAGCTCGCGCAGATGACGGCGAACTACTACGGCATGATCTCGCTGGTCGACCACAATGTCGGTCGCATCCTCGCTGCGCTCGACGACCTCGGCTTGCGCGAAGACACGCTGGTGGTATTCACCACCGATCACGGCGACATGCTGGGCAATCACGGCCTCTACCTCAAGGGCCCGTGGCCGCTGGAGGACCTGCTGCGGGTGAACATGATCGCCAGTGGTCCGGGAGTCGCCGCCGGCCAGGTGGTTGGCGAGCCGGTCTCGACGCTGGATCTGGCGGCGACCTTCTACGAGAAGGCCGGTGTCACCGCGCCGATGCAGTTGCAGGGGCGCTCGCTGGCGCCGTTGCTGGGCGGCGCCGGCGAAAGCCGGGCGGCGGCCTGGAGCGAATGGCATGTGCATCCGTCGCGCTGCGGCGTCGCCCTGCAGTTGCGCACGGTGCGCACCAAAACGCACAAGGCGACCTTCGAACTGGCCAGCGGTGCGGGCGAGTTGTACGACCTGGTGAACGACCCGCAAGAGAGCGTCAATCGCTTCGATGACCCCGCCTGCGTCGCGGTGCGTCGGGAGCTGCACGATCTGATGCGCGCGCGCCCGGGTGCGCTGGCCCTGCATCTCGCGGAGCCGATCGGCATGGCCTAGTTTGATGCCGTGCAGAAGCGGGCGGGCGCCTCCGGTCCATGCCAACATGCTTATGATGAGGTCTGGCTGATGTTCCGCGCCGGCCGCCTGGGTATCCGATGAACGCGAGATATGACGTGGTGATCGTGGGTGGGGCGGCGGTTGGCAGCGCCGCCGCCTACTTTCTCGCGGCCCAGCCCGATTTCAACGGCTCTGTGCTGGTGATCGAAAAGGATTTTTCCTACGCAAAGTGCGCCACCACGCTGTCGGCGGCTTCGATCCGCCACCAATTTTCGACACCCGGAAACATCCGCATGTCGCAGTTCGGGACTGACTTCATCCGTAGCATCGGCGCGACCCTGGAGGTCGATGGCGAGGCCCCTGATGTGGGCTTTTGCGAAGCGGGCTACCTGTTTCTTGCCACCAGCGCGGGACGCGCAGTTCTTGAGGCGAATCACCAGGTCCAGCGCTTGCTTGGAGCCGATGTCTTGCTGTTGTCGTCGCCGGATCTGCAGCAACGCTTTCCGTGGCTCGCCACCGGCGACCTGTGCGCCGGCTCCCTCGGTCTGTCGGGCGAGGGCTGGCTGGATGCCTATGGGTTGATGCGCGCGTTCCGCCGCAAGGCCATTGCGCTCGGAGTCACCTACCGCGAGGCGGAAGTCGTCGGCCTGGCGCGGGCAGGCAGACAGGTCGGCGAAGTTGTGCTGGCCGACGGCAGCCGGATTGGTTGCAGCCAGGTGGTCAACGCGGCCGGCACCGGCGCCCGCGCCCTGGCACTGGCGGCCGGCGTCAGCCTGCCGGTGGAGGCGCGCAAGCGCTGCGTCTTCCATTTTCTGAGTCCAGGGCCGCTACCCGCCTGCCCGCTGGTCATCGACCCCGGCGGCGCCTGGTTCCGACCGGAGGGCAGCGGCTTCATTTGCGGCATCTCGCCGCCCGCAAGCGAGGACCCCGAGTGCTTCGATTTCGATGTTGATCATGCGCAGTTCGATGATGTCCTGTGGCCGACACTAGCCGCGCGCGTACCGCAATTCGAGGCGCTCAAACTGCAACGTTCCTGGGCCGGGCACTATGACGTCAATACGCTCGATCACAACGCCATCCTCGGCGCTCATCCCGAGATCGAAAACCTGCTGTTCGCCAACGGCTTTTCCGGCCATGGCTTGCAGCAGTCGCCGGCGGCGGGCCGCGCGCTGTCGGAACTTATCGCCTACGGCTCATATCGCACGCTTGACCTTGGCGAGTTCGGCTGGGCGCGCGTGCTGGAAAATCGTCCGCTGCACGAACTCAACGTGGTGTAACGCGGCCCCTGCTGTGCAACGCCGAACTGCCAAGCCCCGCAATGTCGCACGCACCCGCTCTCGAACAGGACGCTTCGAACACTCCCTGCGTGCGATGAACATTGTGTCGATCGCCTGTGCGGTATTCTCCAAGCAATCCGGCGCCGGGTTGTCGACCCGGTTTGGCATCAACCGTGCTTCGCTGTTACGGAAGCTCGTTCGCGCCCACCGCCCCGGTTCGATGACCGCCCAACCCTAACCCGCGATTGAACACCAACACCGCCGCGCCTGGCCATGCTCAACGAACCGCGATCAAGACCCACAAAAGGAACACAACCATGATGAAGCCCAAGCACCTCCCCGTTATGCCTGCTACGCCGCACGACCTGCCCGATACCGGCCGCCGCCGCCTGCTCGCCGGCGCCATCGGCATCGCGGCCGCCGGCGTCTCCTTGCCGGCACGCGCGGCGTGGCCGGAAAAGCCGATCCGCATCATCGTGACCTTTCCACCCGGCGGCTCAAGCGACATCTTCGCGCGCATCATGGCCGAGCACATGGGCAAACGCCTCGGGCAATCGGTGGTGGTCGACAACCGGCCAGGCGCCGGTGGCACCATCGGCGCGGTGGCGGTGATGCAGGCGCCGCCGGATGGCTACACGTTCATGCTGTCGAACTCCACTCCGATCGCCCTCGGTCCGTTCGCCGTCGAACGCCAACCCTATGACCCGGTGGAAGGGTTCACTCACGTTGCCAACCTCGGGGCCGCGCCGTTGGTCATCATGGCCAATCCGAAGGCGCCGTTTCGCACGCTGGCGGAACTGGTGGCGCAGGCCAAGAAGACCGGCCAGCTCGATTTCGGCTCAGGCGGCCCGGGCTCGATCGGGCATATTCACGGCGAATTGATCAAGAAAATCGCCGGCATCAATCTGGTGCATGTCCCTTATCGCGGCGGGGCGCCGATGACCACCGACCTGATCGCCGGCATCATCCCCTGCGGTATCGACGTGATCACCGCCTATTTGCCGTTTTTCAAGTCCGGGCAGCTGGTCCCGATCGCGGTGACGTCAAGCGCGCGCTCACCGCTGTTGCCGGATGTGCCCAGTGTGGCCGAGGCCAAGTATCCGCAACTGGTGCTGGAAAACTTCTTCGGCCTGTCCGGCCCGGCGAAACTGCCGGCCGACATCGTCGAGCGCGTGCATGCCACCGCCAATGAAGTCCTCGCCTTGCCCGAAGTGCGCAGCAAACTTGCCGATCTGGCGATCACCCCCGGCCCGATGAGCACCGCCGACTTCGGCACCTTCGTCAAGGGTCATGTCGGCACCTTGGGTCCGCTGGTCAAGAGTGCGGGGGTCAAGCTCTGAAACAGGTCAAGCCGGGCGGGCCAGCGAGCGCACCCGTTCGGCCACCGGCGGCAGGAAGCTGTTGTCAAACAATTTCGCGGCGCGTGGGCGGTGCGGCAGGCGCTTGACCGCGGCGATTGAACCACGAGCAGCAAGGGGCAGCCCTGTCCCTTGAAACGACCATGGACACACGCAACCATATCCAACAACCCGCCGATGTCCGGGGTCGCAGCGTGAATTGATGGAAGACAAGCCTGTAAGCGGGGTTCTGTTACGGGGCACCCGCCGTCTTGCAACGTCAGGCGCCCTATGACGGCCATTCCTCTAGGCCGCCGGTTGCCCGGCGGCTCAAGCCACCTACCCGCAGGCTCGACGAGCAGCGTCAACGCCTGCCTATTTGATGTTGCACCGGGTAGAGGTTGCCGCGTTTCACCCTTTGCGACGCAACCCCGGGTCAACTGCCCCCGGGATGGTCGCAAAGACTCGTCTCTGTGGCCCTGGTCCTCGCGTCACCGCGGGCGGTCGTTAGCCGCTACCCTGCTCTATGGTGCCCCGACTTTCCTCCCGCGCCCGGGTTGCCCCGTGCGCCGGCGACCGTCCGGCCTGCTTCCAGGGCAGATGGTACCGCACCGGCACGCTGGTGCAGCGCCCTGCCGCGCCGATCGGCGCGCCGCGAAACGGTGATCGATCGCAGTCGACGGCATCGCGCGATGGCCCGATGTGCGGCAACGCGGGCCAATTCACCGCTGTCTGTACAATTTCGGAATCAGGCTCGCAAACATGCGCGTCCCGAACCAGTCCGCCGGCCCATGACAATTGAAGCATGCATGGTCTGGACAATACCGCGAGCCCCAATGGCTGACCACATGAGCATCCAACCAGAACTGTTCGCCGACAACATCGGCGAAATCGTGCTTACCGGTGCGGTGGTGCGCATCGACCTGGTCAGCCTTTCGGCGACCGAAAAGGATGCCGCCGGCGCGGCCAGGCGTGAATTCCGCCAGCGTGTGGTGATGCCGGTCGACGGCTTCATCCATTCGTTCTCGCTCATGGAGCAGGTCATGCAGCA
>JANPGJ010000008.1:0-3663 GCA_031423955.1 Burkholderiales bacterium | reverse complement strand
CGCGACAATTCGGAAAGCAGCAGGCGCGCCTCCGGCGCGTTGCTGCGCGCCTGTACCGTGGCCATCCGCAGCAGTGGATCGTAGGCCGGCCGGAAGTCGGGGCTCAGGCGCAACACCGCAAGCAGGGGTTCGCGTACCTGGGCGAGCATGCGCTGCACGTCGCCGGTATTGCGCACATTGCGCCCCACTTCAAGGAAGCGCGTGCGCGCCGACCAGTACGCGGCGATGCGCTGCGACATGGCGGCATCGGCTGGCCCGGCCAGCACGTCGGCAGGTGCGATTGCGAGTTCGGCCAAGAGGGCGAACAAACGATCACGCGGCAGGGAGTCGGGGGCGTAGGTGATGCGCGGCGCCATGTAGGCGACCACCGGACGATCGTCGCTGTTGGCCAGGCTGCCGCCGGCGAAACGTGCAAGGGATCGCGGCCCGGCCACGAAACTGCCGAGCACCGCGAACTCGTCATTCAGGCCGAAGGCGGCCGGAGGCTGCGCGAACGCCGCTTGCGCAACGCGCTGGCCGATCTGGGCCACGTCGAAAAGCCGCCCATCGGCGCGGCCAACCAGTCCGATCACCGGTGTTTCGAGGCTATTGGTGGCAAGCATCGCCCAGCCACCCGGATAGGCAAGCAGGAACGCCTGCACCACCGAACGCAAGGTTTCAAGATCGAGCTGGTGCAGGGGTAGCCATTGGCAAAACAATCCGTCCGCGTTCAGGCGCTGCCTGACCGCGCGGAAATGTTCCACCGTGTAGAGCGCACCCGAACCGCTGCGCGCCGGATGAAAATTGTCGGAGACGATCACGTCGTAGGTCTGTGCCGAAGCGCGCACATAGCGGCGCGCATCTGCCGCGATGATGTTGACACGCGCTGCCGCTTCCTGGTTGCCCATGGCACGCGTGAAGTGCGCGGAAGCGGCGATCACCTCGGGCAGGAGTTCCACCGCATCGACCGCAAGGGTCGGATCGGTCGCCGCCGAGAACGCCGTCACCCCGGTGCCGAGGCCGAGGAACAGGGCACGACGGGGCGCGCGATGCAGGAGCAGCGGCAGCAAGGCCTGGCGCGCGTCGGCAAAGCGGCTGTCGCTGCTGCCTTCCTGCTGACGGTTGTCGATGCGCAGGCGCATCACGCCGCCGCCATCCTCGACCACGCTTACCGCGGCCATCGCACCATCGCGATAGGCTACGATGCGCCCGCCTTCGGGAATCTCGACGAAGGCCAGCGGCGGCGCCCAGATGGCGATGCCGAACGCGGCCGCGGCGGGCAGCCAGGCGATCGGTGCGCGCCAGAATCGTGGCGCCGCGAGGGCCAGGTAGCCGGTGGCGACCGCCAGGAGCGCGAACTTGGGGCCGACCGCGGGAAGCAGTGCCACACCGAACAGCAACGGCGCGACCGCAGCCCCCAGTGTGTTGACAGCGAGGGCCCGACTGAAGCTGACGCCAGCCGTGCGGGCCTGGGTGGCGAGGTGGCTGAACAACGCGCCCATCGCCAATGTCGGCAGGCCGAACGCGGCGATCGCCAGTGCGGCTTCCGCCGCCAGCGCTGCCGACATGCCATCGCCGGCCACACGCAGCAGGTTCGCCAGGAGCGCTTCCGCGCTCCCGAGTACGCCAGTGGCAATCAGGCAGGTGATGGCCATCAGGCACAGCAAGCGGTCGCGCAGTCGATCCGCATCGCCCACGGTGGAAAGCCAGCGCTGGTAAGCGGCCGCGCCGACGGCGGTGCCGGCCAGATACACCGCGAGCAGAATCGCGAAAGTGAATACCGTGTTCTCGGTCACCTGGCTGAGCACCCGAACCACCAACACATCGAACCCGATGCCCAGCAGCCCGGTCGCGGCAAGGCGCAGCAGGAGCCCGGCGCCGGGATGCGCGGGTTGCACCGGCACGGCCTTGTCGGTGCGCAGCATCAAGGCAGCAGCCGCGCAGAACAGGTTGACCACCGCACACAAAGCAGCGGTGCGTGCCAGGCCTGCCGCCGGAACCAGCCAGAACGCGCTGGCGAGTACACCGACCACCGCGCCCAGCGTATTGCTCGCATACAACGCGGCGATCGCATGACCCTGGCGACGCATGCGGGCAGTGACCCGCTCCATCGCCGGCAAGGTCGCGCCCATCGCGGCGGTGGCGGGCAACAGCATTGCGAAGGTGCCAAGGAAGGCCGTTGTCCATTGCCATGCCGGGTCAGGCGCGACGCCGATCACGGTGAGCAACCACGCGCCCAGCGGTTCGATCAACAATGCCAGCGCGACGCTCCATACCGCGATCACCACTTCGCAGGCGGCGTACCAGCGCGCCGGGACCGGGCTTTTCTCGATCCGCGCGCCCAGCAGCAGCGCACCGAACGCCAGGCCGCCGAAGAACGCCGCCACCACCGCGAGTACAGCTGCGGTCTCATGGCCCAGCCAGATCGCGGATTGCTGGGTCCACACGATCTGGTAGCCCAGCGAAGCAAAGCCGGAGGCGAACATCAGGGTCAGCGCCAGCAGATGGCGTGACTCGCCTCGACGCGAATCAGCCGCCTGTGAATTGGGGAAGGAGATCTCTGTCATTGTTTCGCCATGCTAGCGAAGCAAAGGGACAGTTTGATGACAGCGACGTTACAGCGGCGTTACAGCGGCGTGACAGCGATGTGACAGCGGCGTGACGCCCCGCATCCGCGCTTGCGGCAGGCCGCGGCGGGAGGCGCTTGAACTACATCAGCCGCCGAAGGTGATGCTGTAACCCCAGGAATCAATCCGCGTGGGAATCGCGTTGAACGCCATCGATATGCGGCGCGCGCCGGGGTTGGGTGGCACGGCATGCATCAGGTAGCTGGGAAACAGCACCATGTCGCCCGGGGTCGGCGCCGGGCTGATCCACTTGTCGGCGCTGTACTGGTTCGGACTGGTGCCGGCATGGTCGTTCTTGAACGCGAAGTCGTAGCCGCCGGGTGACTTCATGAAGACCGTCTGCGAATCCGGATGCGTGGGCGTCAAGTAGACGATGCCGGAGATGAAACTGTTGGCATGGTTGTGCATCGCCTGGCGGCCACCCTGATCGAGGAAATTGACCCACATTTCCTTGATCGCCCAGGGCAGGCGCTCGCCAAACAGCAGGACGCCGAACTCCGACAACTTGGGCGTGATCAGATTCGCCGCCTCGACGAATAGCGGGCTGTCGCCGGGGCGCAGCACCGCGGTGTGCGTGAGATTGGCAGACGAGCTGTTGTCGCGCTCTGCCATGGCACTGAAATGCGTGACCAGACCTGCGACCAGCGCGCCGCCGATGGTCGCCGGGGCACGCATGAAGGGAGTGGGGAACAAGCCGATTATTTCGTCCATCCGACCGATGCTATCCGGCGTCGCCGGCTTTGTCCAGATTGACTGGCTGCCGACATGCAGCTTCAGTGGCAAATCAAAGCTGCGGTGCCATCCAGCATTTACGCGCGATGCCGGACCACGTAGTCCGATCGGACCAGCGTTATGCCCCTGGCATATGCGGCGGGTGTCACAAGAGGAACCTAGGCTGCTTCCCACGTTGAACGTTTCAATCAAAACGCTCAGACGAAGGCGGTTTTCGAACATTCAATCCAAGGGGGAACGTGTTGAACTATTTTTCACTCAAGGCAGGCTTTGCCGCCGTTATCGCCACCGTCAGCTTTTCTGCCAACGCCCAATGGGCAGGTCT
>JANPGJ010000007.1:0-1537 GCA_031423955.1 Burkholderiales bacterium | reverse complement strand
CCATCGGCGCAACCAAGGTTGCCAAGGCGGCGCCGGATGGTCACACGCTGCTGCTGCACCATATCGGCATGGCGTCGGCGCCCGCGCTGTACCGCAAACTGGCCTACAAGCCGCTCGAAGATTTCGAATACCTCGGCATGATCAACGAAGTGCCGATGACGCTGATCGGCAAGCCGCAGTTGCCAGCCAACAACTACCGTGATTTCGAGAACTACATCAAGGCCAACGCCGGCAAGCTCAACATCGCCCATGCGGGGCTCGGCTCCGCCTCGCACCTGTGCAGCCTGATGTGGCAGTCGGCCGTCAAGGCCAGCGATGCGATGACCACGATTCCCTACGGTGGCACCGCGCCCGCGATGAATGCGCTGCTGGGCGGTCAGGTCGACCTGATGTGCGACCAGACCACCAATACCACGCAGCAGATCGAGACGGGGCGCGTCAAGGCGTTTGCCGTCACGACCGCCAAGCCACTGTCCAAGCACAAGTTGCTGAAGGACTACCCGACGCTGCAGGAGATGGGCCTCAAGGGATTCGAGCTGACAGTCTGGCACGGTCTGTATGCGCCCAAAGGTACACCTGCGCCGGTGCTCAAGCAGATCAACGACGCGCTCCGGCTGGCGCTGAAGGATGCCGATTTTGTCAAGAAGCAGGAGGCTTTGGGCGCCACTGTCATTGCCGATGCGCGCATCGAGCCTGCTGCCCACAAGGCCTTCGTGGCGGCCGAGATTGCCAAGCTCAAGCCGGTCATCGAGGCCGCCAAGCAGTTCGCCGACTGACGCCGGCGGTGTCTAATCGGTGGTTCACGCGGGGTTTCGGGGCCCCGCGGTCATTCAACCATTGCGGAGACTCCATGCCCATCACGTTCATCCCACCCCGGCGGCTTGCTCTCATCGTGCTGGCCGGTCTGGCGCTCGGCGCGGCTTCGATACCGGCGCAGGCCCAATCGGGCTGGCCCACCAAACCGGTGCGCATCGTCGTGCCGTTTGCGCCGGGTGGCACCACCGACATCCTGGCCCGCGCAGTGGCACCCGAGTTGTCCAGGGCCTTCGGCCAGACCTTCGTGGTCGAGAACCGGGCCGGTGCCGGCGGCAACCTGGGTGCGGACATCGTCGCCAAGTCGCCGGCCGACGGCTACACGCTGCTGATGGGCACCGTGGGCACCCACGGCATCAACAAGTCGCTGTACAGCAAGCTGCCCTACGATCCGCAGAAGGACTTTGCGCCCATCACCCTGGTGGCCGGGGTGCCGAACGTGATGGTGATGAACACCGACACGGCGAAGGAACTGGGCATCAACAGTGTGGCCGATTTCATCCGTTACGCAAGAAGCCATCCGGGCAAGCTGAACATGGCGTCCAGCGGCAACGGCACGTCCATCCATCTCGCGGGCGAGTTGTTCAAGTCCATGACCGGTGTGTTCATGACGCACATTCCCTACACCGGCTCCGGCCCGGCGCTGCTGGGCCTGCTGTCGGGCCAGGTCGACGTGATGTTCGACAACCTGCCCTCCGCGCTGCCGCATGTGAAGGGCGGCAAG
>JANPGJ010000006.1:0-2095 GCA_031423955.1 Burkholderiales bacterium | reverse complement strand
CAATCCCATCGAAAAAGCGGGAAACCTCTCTGGCGCAACAACTTGTAAGCGGGGTCAGGATTTTCGACCCAGAGTGGAAACACGTATGGAGCGCTCTGGTCGGGTAGTACCGGCATGAGCGGTCGCATGGTGCGGGACCCTTGAAATGCGTTCGCCAGCATTTGATAGTTGCGACGCCTGATGGCTACCACGCGCGCCTTTGGCGCGCGTCGGGCGATCCAGCCACATACCGCGGCAAGCCGTTTGTTGGCCAGGGCAGTATCGAGCGAGAGATACGCATCCGGTGCGCCGGCGACATCGGGCGATTCCTGTACGGCCAAGGCATCGGAATTCCCTTTCAAGAAGCGGCGTTTTAGTCGGAATACGCCAGCCAGCAGCCAATTGATACCTTGAAAACGGCCATACTGTGCGCCGGTTTCAACCACATCGACTGCAGCCCTGATCTGCTCAACGAATCCACGTGGCTCGAGATGGATTGGCGCCCCCGAACTGCCCTTAGAAATCAGGCAACCACCCTCCGGTACCGCCAGAAACTTCGTCAGGCTGCCTATCGCGAAGTCTCCCCACTGTCCGACCGGGCGACCGTCGCTCGACCCGAACAAGGAGTGCGCACAATCCTCGATCAGTGCCATGCCTGATTCATCGCATAACGCGCGCAGTGCCGTCATTGGCTGCGGTAGACCGAAGAAATGCGCCGCAATAATGGCACGCGGACGCATTTCGCCCAGCCAGCCACGGATTACCGCTAGATCAACGCCGCCGCCTACGGTAATCGGGTAAAAGACCGGCTGGGCCCCCAACGCGGCGATCGGCGCAACCATCGACGGACAATGGTACGTCGGCACCAGCACGAGATCGCCTTTGCCAACACCGAGCCGAATGAGGGCGTGCAGGAGTGCCGCCCTGCCGCTGGTGGTGAACTGTAATTGCGGCGCATCTAGAAGGCATTGAAGCGAACTGCGTTGCGCGCCAGAAATCGCTGCCCAACCCGCTACCGGGTGCTTCGGGAGCAAGATAGTGTGGTTCGGCTGTATTCGCGAGGTACCAATCATGCAGGAAGTCAAGGTATCGTGTCAGCTGTCGACGAGCGCCAATCATCAACACCAGCGCCTGGCGAACTTTTGCACCGCCCCGAATCGTCCTGGCTGGATTCAGCATGCGTGCTGCCTTGGGATGTCAGCAATGCCAAGCCCACGCGGCGGCTGACAGGCTCCTCGAAGCAAGCTGGGAGCTGATGATCTCGGGCGACAGGTCGACAGTTACAGTCGCTCTCCTCATTCGATGTTTCGTCGTGATCGCTTGAAGTACAACTTACGGCGAAACCTTGCCGAAATAATCCCACGTGGCGCGCCCATCAAAGAGCGTGAACGCCATGCCGGTAATGGTGCGTCCTTCCAGCCCTACCTGCGACGCCGGCACGTCCAGGCGTACCCATTGCCCGGTCGCTGGCAACGGCCCCATGTAGCGCAAGCTTGCCGTGCCGTTGGTTCCCCAGGGAATCAGGTTTTCCCCCCAGTAGGCGCGATAGTTCCAGCCGCCGGAGTGCCACTGCAGCATCACCTCGCGCGGCGGATTGGCCGGGTCCAGATATACGTAGGTGAATAATGTCTCGCCCGTCAACACCGGCAAACTCGCTGTCGCACCGTTGAAATAGTGCTGATGGACGCCAGGCGAGATCGCCGACTGATGCGCTTGTGTTCCGGAGAACGGAGCCGGGTTGGTGCTCACCCAGTTCCAGCCATCGATATCGGCAACCTGCGTCGCCCCGGCCGGTACTGCATCGTCCATCCAGATCGTCGTCGTTCCAGAACCACCACCTGCCGTCGTGATGGTCACCGTGCGCGTGCTGCTGTTGGTCAACCCGCCGCTGTCGGTGACTGTCAGGGTCACTGTCTTGCTGCCCGCCGTGGTGTAGGTCTTGGTGACCGATACGCCGCTGCCGACCGTGCCATCACCGAAGTCCCAGGCGTAGCTGGCGATCGGCCCTTCGGCGTCCGTGCTGCCCGACCCCGAGAAGCTCAAGGCCGCGCCGGTCAGGCCACTGGTGGCGCCGCTGATTACCGCCACTGGTGCGGTGTTCGGCACGGCGATGGTC
>JANPGJ010000005.1:0-14959 GCA_031423955.1 Burkholderiales bacterium | reverse complement strand
CCGTCCTTGAGCCAGGCGATCAGCCAATCCTGGCCGACGGTGCTGCCCAACAGCGCGATCGCCTGCAATGTGTTTTCACTGACGGCAAGCCGGCGCGAGTGATGGCGCATTGGGTCGTCATAGCGCAATACAGCGTCACCGTGAAGACCGAAGGCCTCGAGCATGGGAGCGAGTGTTTCCGCGGCCGGCGGCGTTGCGGCGGCCAAGCGCAGCATCAGGCCGTGGCGTTCGCGGCCGAAGGGCACGCAGGCGGCGAACGCGAACGATTGCGCGGCGCCAAGCAAACTGGTGCGCAGGGTTTGTGCGCGGCCAGGCTCGAACCAGCCGGCCAGCACGGCTTGCCATGGCAACTCCGCCCGCCTGATCGCAAGCGCGCTGTGTTTCAACTCCGGCTGACGCGATACCGGGTCAACCGCCTTGTTGGTCAAAACGTTGACGCCGCCGGCCACAAACTCCGGGCCCCAGTGCATGGCGACAAAGGCCTGGCCGCTGCGCAGGCTCAAGTCGGCTTGCCAGGGCAGCACCATGCTGCCGCGCCGGGTCGACAGTTCCACCAGGTCGCGCGCCTTCAGGCCGCGCCGTTCGGCATCGCGCGGATTCAAGGCCACCGCCGGTTCCGGCACATGGCCGAACAGGCGCGGCGCGCGCGCGGTGCGGCTCATGCCGTGCCAATGGTCGCGCAATCGCCCGGTGTTGAGCGCCAATGGAAAGCGCGCATCCTGGGTTTCGGCCGGCGCTTTGTAGGCGGCAGCGGAAAAGCGCGCGCGGCCGTTGCTGGTGGGAAAGATGCCGTCGGCGTAGAGGCGTGCCTTGCCGCTGGCCTGGCCCTGTGAATACGGCCATTGCTGTGGTCCGGCTTGGTCCAGCAATGTCCATGACAGGCCGGTGATGTCGAGGTCGCGTCCACGGGTGGAATCACGGTGCTCGTTCCACACCTGTTCGGCGCTTTCGTAGTTGAAGTCCGGTGCGCGCGCCGGTTTGAGGCGTGCGGCCAGCCGGGTGGCGAACGCCGCGCCGATGCGCCAGTCGTCGCGCGCTTCGCCATGTGCATTGCGCGCGGCGCGCACGCGTGAAATGCGCCGTTCCGAATTGGTGACCGTACCGTTTTTCTCGCCCCAGGTGGTGGCCGGCAGCAACACGTCGGCATAGGGCGCGGTCGCGGTATCTGCCCAGGCTTCCTGCAGCACCACCAGGTCGCAGCGCTTGAGCGCGGCGTCCACCAGGGTCTGGTCCGGCATGCTTTGCGCGGGGTTGGTGCAGGCGATCCACAGCGCCTTGATCTTGCCTGCGGCAGCTGCTTCAAACAATTCAACCGCGGTATAGCCGGGCGTCGCCGGTACCTGATCGACCTGCCAGAAGGCGGCGATCTCGGCACGATGTTCGGGGTTCGCAAGCTCGCGATGGGCGCTCGCCAGATTGGCCATGCCACCGGTTTCACGGCCGCCCATCGCGTTCGGTTGCCCGGTCAGCGAGAACGGGCCGGCGCCCGGCCGGCCGATTTGCCCCAGTGCCAGATGCAGGTTGATCAGGGTTTCATTTTTCGCCGTGCCGCTGCTGCTCTGGTTCAAGCCCTGGCAATAGAGCGACAAAAACGCCTTCGACTGGCCGATCCATTGCGCGGCCTTGTGCAGATCGGCCGGCACCAGGCCGGTGATTTGCGCGGTGCGCTCGGGAGTGTATTCGCGCACCGCGTCGCGCAATTCCTCGAATCCCTCGGTATGGGCTTCAATGAAATCGCGCGCGATCCAGCCTTCCCACAGTGCGATATGCAAGAGGCCGTGGTGCAAGGCGACATCAGTGCCGGGCAACAAGGGCAGATGCAGATCGGCGCCCTCGGCGGTTTCGGTGCGCCGCGGGTCGGCGACGATCACGCGCAGTTGCGGATTGCGCGCGCGCGCGTCTTCGAGCCGGCGATACAACACCGGATGGGCCCAGGCCATGTTCGAGCCGGTGATGAAAATGCAGTCGGCGTGATCAAGGTCTTCGTAGCAGGCCGGCGGCGCATCGGCGCCGAGGGTGCGCTTGTAGCCGGCCACCGCGCTCGACATGCACAGCCGGGAATTGCTGTCGATGTTGTTGGTGCCGATCAGGCCCTTGGCCAGCTTGTTGAAGACGTAATAGTCCTCGGTCAGGAACTGGCCCGAGATGTAGAACGCCACCGCGTCCGGCCCATGCTCACGGATCACGGCGGCGAAGCGGTCGGCCACATGATCGAGTGCGACATCCCAGCTCACCGGTTGCCGGATGCCTTCCTTGCCCGGGCGCATTTCGGGTGCGCCGGCGCGGGCGGTGGCCACGGCCGCGTCGGCGGTCAGGTGCAGGGTGCTGCCCTTGCTGCACAGGCGCCCGAAGTTGGCAGGGTGATCCGGGTCGCCACGCACGTCGGTGATGCGGTCGCCGACGGACGACACGATCACGCCGCAACCGACACCGCAGTACGGGCAGGTGCTGCGCGTCTCGCTTTGTATCTGGATCATTACCGGCGTGGCTTGCATGATGAAGGTCTGCAGGCGATGACGGCCGCGACTCAGGTCGCGGCAGCCGTCGCCGCTTCCGCTGCGGGTTCGTGTGCCTGCAAGTCTTGTTGCCTGAGCATCACCGTTCCCGCATCAACCAGTATTTCAAAGCGCTGCGTGCAGCCTTCGTCGGGCGCCTGCGCGCAACCGTCGGCGAGGCCGATCTGCCAGTTGTGCAGCGGGCAGGCCACCCGTTCGCCGTAGACGATGCCTTGCGACAGCGGGCCGCCCTTGTGCGGGCAACGATCAAGAAGCGCAAACACCCGGTTCTCGCCATTGCGGAACACCGCGATGTCGCCGGCGGCCGGTCGCCGGATCACCCGCGCGCCGAGTACCGGCACATCGTCAACGGCGCATACGACGCTCCATTCCTCATTCATGGCTTGCTTCCTCTAGACCGACAACAATTCAAATTGACGCGCGTCGACGCGGGCTTCGGCCATCTGATGCCAGGGATCCGGTTCGCCATCGAGCGCGAACTGCAGGCGCGCCCACAATGCCGCACGATTGGCGGGGTCGTCCAGCACATGCTTTTTCACGTAATCGAGGCCGACCCGGCCGACGTAATGCACGGTGCGCTCGAGATACCAGCCTTCCTCGCGATACAGTTGCAGGAACGCTCCCGACATCTCCAGCACATCCTCGGCGGTCTTCACCTTGCACAGGAAGTGCGCAACCTCGGTCTTGATGCCGCCGTTGCCGGCGACGTAGATTTCCCAGCCGGAATCCACACCGATGACGCCGACGTCCTTGATGCCGGATTCGGCGCAATTGCGCGGGCAGCCCGACACTGCCAGCTTGACCTTGTGTGGCGCATACATGCGCCACAACGCGCGCTCAAGACGCTTGCCCATGTCGGTCGAATCCTGGGTGCCGAAGCGGCACCATTCGGAGCCAACGCAGGTTTTCACGGTGCGCAATGCCTTGGCGTAGGCGTGGCCGGAAGGCATGTCAAGCTCGCGCCAGATCGCCGGCAGGTCCTGCTTTTTCGCGCCCAGCAGGTCAATGCGCTGGCCGCCGGTGACTTTCACGGTTCGGATTTCGTACTTCTCGGCAACATCGGCAATCCGTCGCAATTCGGCCGGCGTGGTTTCGCCGCCCCACATGCGCGGGATCACCGAGAACGTGCCGTCTTTCTGGATATTGGCATGCGCCCGCTCGTTGATGTAGCGCGATTGCGGATCGTCCACTGCTTCCTTGGGCCAGGTCGAGATCAGGTAGTAGTTCAAGGCCGGCCGGCAGGTGGCGCAACCGTTCGGCGTGCGCCATTCGAGAAATGCCATCGCATCGGGCACCGACAGCAATTTCTGTTCGCGGATGGTGCGCCGCAAGTTGTCGTGCGAATGGTCAGTGCAGCCACAGATTGCCTTCTTGGCCGGCTGCGCCGAGTAGTCGCCACCGGCGGAGAACATCAGGATCTGCTCGACTAAGCCGGTGCAGGAGCCGCATGACGCCGAGGCCTTGGTGTGCTTGCGCACTTCGTCGAGCGTGAACAGCCCGCGTTCCTTGATCGCCTTGACGATCGTGCCCTTGCACACGCCGTTGCAACCGCAGACCTCGGCATCGTCGGCCATCGCGGCGGCCTTGTTCTGGCCCTGGTGGCCGGTGTCGCCCAGATTGTCTTCGCCGAACATCAACGCATCGCGCATGTCGCTGATGTTGCGGCCGTCGCGCAGCAGCTTGAAGTACCAGCTGCCGTCGGAGGTGTCGCCATACAGGCAGGCGCCGATCAGCTTGCTGTCCTTGATCACCAGTTTCTTGTAGACCCCGCCGACCGGATCGGACAACAGGATTTCCTCGGTGTCCTCGCCGCCCATGAAGCTGCCGGCCGAAAACAGGTCGATGCCGGTGACCTTGAGCTTGGTCGAAGTGACCGAGCCGGTGTAACGGCCGATGCCGTATTCGGCCAGATGGTTGGCACACACCTTGGCCATTTCGAACAGCGGTGCCACCAGCCCGTAGACGTTGCCGCGATGATTGACGCATTCGCCCACCGCATAGATGCGCGGGTCGAAGGTCTGCAGGGTGTCGTTGACGCGAATGCCGCGCTCCGCCTGCAGGCCGGCGGCCTGGGCCAGCGCGGTGTTCGGGCGGATGCCGATGGCCACCACCACCAGGTCGGCGGCGATGGCCGCGCCGCCTTTCAGGCGCACTGCGGCGACGCGCCCGCTTTCGCCCTGCACCAGGGCCTCGGTCTGGGTGTTGATCAGGAACTTGATGCCGCGCGCTTCAAGCGAGCCTTGCAGCAGGGCGCCGGCGGTGGCGTCGAGTTGGCGCTCCATCAGCCAGCCGGCCAGGTGGATCACGGTCACTTCCATGCCGCGCACCGCCAGGCCGTTGGCGGCTTCCAGGCCCAACAGGCCGCCGCCGATCACCACCGCGCGCTTGTGCGTGCGGGTGGCTTCGATCATCGCCTCGGTATCGGCGATGTCGCGATAGGCCAGCACGCCCGGCAGCTTGATGCCCGGCAGCGGCGGCAGGAAAGGGTCGGAGCCGGTGGCCAGCAGTAGCCGGTCGTAAGCGGTCTCGATGCCGTCTTCCGACAACACCGTTCGGCGGGCCCGGTTGATGCCGGTGACCCGTTTGCCGGCCTGCAGCGTGATGCCGTGCTCGCGATACCAATCCCAGTCGTTGAGCACGATCGACTGGAATTCCTGCTCGCCCGACAACACAGGCGAGAGCAGGATGCGGTTGTAGTTTGGCTGCGGCTCGGCGCCGAACATGGTGATGTCGTAAAGATCGGGTGCGATCTTCAACAGCTCTTCGACGGTGCGAACACCGGCCATTCCGTTGCCTACGACGACCAGTTTCATGCGTTTCATTGCGATTGCCTGTCAGGGAGCATGACGAGGTAAGTGCAAGCGCCGTGCCAGCACAGGTGCGAAGGCTGCGCGGCGGTCTCACTTTGGCGCAGCCGGCGTGAGGGCATGATGTGCCGCGACCGGGCGCACCGCGGCGCGACAGTCGGCGCCTGTGGATGCCGGCCGCACCATCGACGTGATACCCGATGCCGCACCGCACCATCGCGGTGCGACGGGGATTGGCGGGGACCTCTCCAAATGATCAGGCCGCAGATTTGCGCTGCTTCTGGTACAGGAATTCCAGTACCGCCGAGCGGCAATCGATATAGTCGGCATCATGCGCCAGCGCCAGGCGGTCGCGCGGCCGCGCCAGCGGCACCGACAACACCTCGCCGATAGTTGCCGCCGGGCCGTTGGTCATCATCACGATGCGGTCGGACAGCAGCACCGCCTCGTCGACGTCGTGGGTCACCATCAGCACCGTGCTGCCGGTCTCGGCGACGATGCGCATCAGTTCATCCTGCAGGTTGGCGCGCGTCAACGCATCGAGTGCGCCGAACGGTTCGTCAAGCAGCAGCATGTTGGGCTGCATGGCGAGCGCGCGGGCGATGCCGACCCGCTGCTTCATGCCGCCGGACACCTCGCCCGGCCGCTTGGTTTCGGCGTGCGCCAGGCCGACAAGTTTCAGGGCGTCGTGGGTGCGTTCCTTGAGGCGGGCGGTGGGTTCGGTATTGCCGAACACCCGCTCCACCGCCAGGTGGACGTTGTCGAAACAGGTCATCCAGGGCAGCAGCGAATGGTTCTGGAACACCACCCCGCGGTCCGGCCCCGGCCCGCGAATTTCGCGCTCGGCGCACAAGAGCGTGCCGGAAGTCGGCGCCGTCAGGCCCGCCACCAGATTCAGGAGTGTCGACTTGCCGCAGCCGGAATGGCCGATCAGCGAGACGAATTCGCCTTTGGCGACATCAAGATTGATGTCGCGGATCGCGACAAACGAACCGTTCTTGGTGTCGAACACCATGCCGGCACGGTCGATCGACAGATAGCGGCCCGGATGCTTGACATGGGCCGCTTTCGCGGACTGGGTGATTGGAACCATTGGCGCGACTCCCTACGAGTATTCGAAACGGCGGGCGATCGCGACCATGCCGATTTCAAGCAGCAGGCCGACGATACCGATGGTGAAAATCGCGATGATGATGTGCTGGACGTTCAGGTTGTTCCATTCGTCCCACACCCAGAAGCCGATGCCGACGCCGCCAGTGAGCATCTCGGCGGCGACAATCACCAGCCAGGCCACGCCGATCGACAGGCGCACGCCGGTCAGCACGAATGGCAACACCGCCGGAAACAGGATATTGGTGAACACCTTCCATTCCGACAGGTTGAGCACCTTGGCCACGTTCATGTAGTCCTGCGGAATCTGCCGCACGCCGACTGCGGTGTTGATGATCATCGGCCACACCGAGCAGATGAAGATGGTCCAGATCGCCGCCGGGTTGGCGGCCTTGAACACCAGGAGCCCGATCGGCAGCCAGGCCAGCGGCGACACCGGGCGCAGGAGACTGATGATCGGATTGGTCATGTCGTCCAAAAAGCGGAAGCGGCCGATCATGAAACCCATCGGGATGCCGACCGCCGCGGCCAGGCCGAAGCCGAGCGCGACCCGCTCAAGGCTGGCCAGGATGTTCCAGCCGATGCCCTGGTCGTTTGGGCCCTTGCGGTAGAACGGGTCACCGTAAATCTTCACCGCCGCCTCCCACACCTTTGCGGGAGCGGGAATCTGGCCACTGGTGTGCGCGATCAATTGCCAGATCAACACAAACAGCGCGAAGCCGGCGATCGGCGCCAGGATTTTGAGGAACACCGCGCGCCGTTGCGCCAGCAGCACCGCGGCACTGACCACCGGCTTGGCGGGTGCCGCGGCCACCTGCGCAGCAGCAAGCCTGGTCGAAGGTTTGGCCGCCGGCCGGGCTTCCGCCGGCGCCGCCGCGGGTGTGCCGCCGGCTCCCAGAATTGCGCTCATGGTGTTCTCCTTGGTCACGGGTACTAGGCGACGTTGATCTTGAAGCCGGCGGCGTATTTCTTCGGCTCACGGCCCTCCCAGACCACGCCGTCGAGCATCTTCGAGGACCGCATGTCGCTCTTCGGCAGGCTGGTCCTGGTGGCGGTGGCGGCGTCCTTGTAGATGCCGATCTGGTTGACCTGCTTGGCCACCGCCAGGTAGTCGGGGTCGTCCTTCAACAGGCCCCAGCGCTTGTGCTGGGTCAGGAACCACATGCCGTCGGACAGGTAGGGATAGTTGACATAGCCGTCGTTGAAGAACTTCATGTGATTGGGGTCGTCCCAGGTCTTGCCCATGCCGTTCTGGTAGCGCCCCAGAATGCGCTGGTTGATCACGACCACCGAGGTATTCACATAGGCGCGGTCGGCCACGGTTTCGGCCATCTTGTTTTTGTTGGTGAGGCCGGCATCGATCCATTTGCCGGCTTCGAGAATGGCGGCGGTGACCGCGCGGCAGGTGTTGGGATTTTTCTTGACGAAGTCGAGTTGCGTGCCCAGCGCCTTTTCCGGATGGTCCTTCCAGATGTCCTGGGTGGTGACCGCGGTCACGCCGATGCCGTCGGCGATCGCGCGGTGGTTCCATGGTTCGCCGACGCAATAGCCGTCCATGTTGCCGACCCGCATGTTGGCCACCATCTGCGGCGGCGGCACGGTGATGACCTTGGCATCCTTCATCGGATTGATGCCGTTGGCGGCCAGCCAGTAGTAAAGCCACATCGCGTGGGTGCCGGTCGGGAAGGTTTGCGCGAAGGTGTATTCGCGCTTTTCGGCCTGCATCAGCTTGGCCAGGCCAGGGCCGTCGATCGCGCCCTTGTCGGCCAGCTTTTTCGACAGCGTGATCGCCTGGCCGTTGTGATTCAAGTTCATCAGGATCGCCATGTCCTTTTTCGGACCGCCAATCCCCATTTGCACGCCGTAGATCAGGCCCCAAAGCACATGCGCCATGTCGAGTTCACCGTTGACCAGCTTGTCGCGCACGCTGGCCCAGGAGGACTCCTTGGTCGGGATGATCTTGACGCCATATTTCTCGTCGATCTTGAGCACCGAGGCCATCACCACCGAGGCGCAGTCGGTCAATGGAATGAAGCCGATCCGGACTTCCTTCTTTTCCGGGGCATCCGAGCCGGCGGCGTAAGCCGCACCGCGGATGCCGGGGGTCAACATGCCCATCAAGGCGGCACCTCCCAAGGCCGAACCGCGCTTGAGAAGTGTGCGACGGCCTTCGTTGGCCGTTTGCCGCGTGGCGGGCTTCGCACTGCGGGCGAGGGGAATGCGGGTGCTCATGACAAAACCTCGATTTCGATGGAACAAAAGAAAAAGGCGTTCGAACCCGCTGCCCCTTGCTGGGGACGGGATCGAACGCCTTTGTTCGGCGCACACTCGCCTTTGAGTGTGCTTGTGTTCTTTTAGCAACCCCTATGCCAACTACCAGGGACGTGGTGCCACCGACATCTGCCAAGGCATTGCGGGCAGCGCCTGTGTCAGCGGCTGGTGTGCGCACGCGCGCGCCAATGCGCCGGACCGCAAAGCGGTGCATCGCCGCACCGCTTTGGAGCGGTCGGATCTCAAACCAGCAGGCGGGCGGCGGTGATGATCTGCTCGGCCATCGCACCGAGCTTCAGTTGTTTTTCCATCGCCAGGCTCCGCAGCGCCGCATAGGCGGCTTCCTCGCTGAGCTGTCTGGATTGCATCAGGATGCCCTTGGCGCGATCGACCAGCTTGCGCTCTTCGAGTTGGCTTGAGACCGCGTGCAGGCGGCCCTTCAATTCCTGCGCTAGCGCGAAATGCGCGCGCGCCACGGCGAGCAGCGCGGGCAGCCGGCGCGCCGAAAAGCCGTCGACGATATACGATTGCACACCATGTCGGATGGTCTGTTCGATGCATTGCGGATCGGCGTCCGTCGCAAAGACCAGGATCGGATAGGGCGCATGTTGTTCCAGCGCCGCGGTCGCCGCCAACAGGAATTTCGATGGCGACTCGGTGCCCACCAAAATGACGTCAGGGTCGATCGAGATCGCGCGTTTGAGCAGGCGCGACGGATCGTCGATCTCGTCGACCACGCTATAACCAAGACCCAACAAGCCAAGCCGGAACGGCTCGGGCGGAACGGGTGGCTCTGTGACAATCAGGACGCGGGGCATTGCGGGCACGCACGATGCGGTGTTCTGTGCATTCTGTGCAATTCGCAAGGTGCATGCCAGCGTCCGGCCGCTAGCGCACCGCGATCAAGTACAGCAACAACAAGTTGAACACCACCGATACCAGCGCGACCGCATACCAGAATTTCGCCGGATCGCGCGCCGAATAGGGCGTGGCGCGCGGTGCGGCCAACAGGCCGCCTTCCTCGCGCTCCAGGGCAAGGACGAATTCCTCCGCCGTTTCGAAGCGCAATTTCGGATCGCGCGCCACGCCTTTCTGCAATACCCGTTCGAGCCATAGCGGAATGTCGCGGCGCCAGCGCGACGGCGCGACCGGATCGCCGAAGCGAGGATGCTGGAACGGCTCGATCTCGCCATACGGGTAATGCCGGGTGAGCAGGTGATAAAGGGTCACGGCGGCCGAATAGAGATCGGTCTGGACCCCGGGTTGGGCTTCGCCGAACAACTCCGGCGCCAGGTAGCTGGGGGTGCCGGCCAAGGGCGCCGCCTGGCCGCCATCATGCGCGTGGCGGCCGATCGCCGCCACCCCGAGATCGAGAATCCGCAACTCGTCGCTCTGGTCGATGTGGATATTCGCCGGTTTGATATCGCGATGCAGGACCGAGAGCCGGTGCAGGCTGCCCAGGCCCTTGAGCAGCTGCCTGCCATAGCGCACCGCGTCGGGCACCGAACAGTGAGCGCCGCTATCGAGCGATTGTTGCCAGGTCTGCCCGGGGTGCCAGGACATCACGAAGTAAAGATGCGTGCGGCGGTTGGGCGCCAGCGGGATGTACTGCGGAAAGTGACGCGACACCATGCGCCGGGCCAGCCATTCTTCACGTGCGAAGGCCTCGATTTCGGCGGCATCGCCGGCCAGCCGCGGATGCAATGTCTTGACCACCACGATCTGCTGGGTTGCGCCATCGCGCGCGGTGTAGAGCAAGGTCGCGCGCGATTCCGCCAGCACGTTCTGGATGGTGAATCCGTCGAGTACCTGACCCGGTTTTTGTTTCGGCGGTATCGGCAGGGTGCGGCTCGCCGCGTCGAGGTCACGCGCGCTGACCTCGGGCAAGACGTCAATCGCCAGCACCAGGGCCGAACAGTTGTCCTGCGACCCCGCGGCCAACGCCGCCTGCACCAGCGCAGGCGCCAGGAAGCGCGGTTCCTGGTGTATCCGCAGCATGTCCGACAAACCCTGGTCGCGCAGGCTTTCCCACACGCCGTCGGTGAGTAGAAGAAACAGGTCGGCGGATTGGATCTCGTCCTCTGAAAAATCCAGATGCAGTCGCTCGTCGATGCCGATGCCGCGCGTCAGTACATGACCCATGTCGGGCCGGTCCCAGACGTGATCGCAGGTCAACTGGGTGAGCTTGCCGCCACGCACCAGATAGCAGCGGCTGTCACCGACATGGGCCAGGCAGTAGCGGCGCCCGCGCAGCACCAGCGCGGTGAGGGTGGTGGCCATGCCGCTCCATGCATGGTGCGAGCGGCCCTGCGCAATCACCCAGCGGTTGATTGCATTGGCCACGCGATCAAGCGCCAGGCCGGTTTCCCAGGTGTCGGGAGTGGCGTAGTAGTCGGCGAGCAATCCGCGGACGGCGTATTCGGCCGCTTCGCGTCCGCCGCCGTGGCCGCCGACGCCGTCGGCGATCGCCGCCAGCACCCCCTTGTTGGCCAACTCCTCGCCCTCGGGCATGATCATCCCGAGGAAATCTTCGTTGTTTGCGCGAACCCCCTTGTCGGAGGCGTAGCCCGTGCTGAGTTCTAGCGGCATGGCGCCATGTTAGCTGTCGCCGTCCGGGGTCAGACCTTCGCGCTGGTCATTTGCGCCGAACCCCAGGTGGTGCGCCAGCGGGTTTTTACCGTCGTCAGGCCAATCAGCGCGACGATCGCCAGCGCCGCGAAGATCAGGAAGCCGCTCTGGTAGCTGCCGGTGATCTGCTTCGAATATCCGAGGCTGGACGCCAGATAGAAGCCGCCGACGCCGCCGGCCATCCCGACCATTCCGGTCATTACCCCGATTTCCCGGCGAAAACGCTGCGGCACCAGCTGGAATACCGAACCGTTTCCCATGCCCAGACACAGCATCGCGGCGATGAAGAAACCGAGCGCGACATATTGCGAGGCTGGCGCGAAGCTGACGATGAACAGGAACAGTGCGGCCAGCAGGTACATCAGCGAAAGCGACTTGATACCGCCGATGCGGTCGGCGATCGCACCACCCAGCGGGCGAAACATCGAACCTGCGAAAACGCAGGCCGCGGTGAAGAACCCGGCGGTCACCGCCGGTAAACCGTACTGGGAATTGAAGTAAATCGTCAGCGACGATGCCAGGCCGACGAAACCGCCAAAGGTGACGCTGTAGAAAAACATGAACCACCAGGCGTCGCGGTCCTTGAGTACTTTGAGATATTCCGCAAGCGGCTTTGGCGGCGGGCATTCCGGGCTGTCCTTGGCCATCAGCAGGTACAGGATCAATACCGGCACCAATGGAATGAGCGCCAAGCCGAACACGTTTTGCCAGCCGAACGCCTGTGCCAGCGTCGGCGCGAACAGCGCTGCCAACACGGTGCCGGAGTTGCCGGCGCCGGCGATCCCCAACGCCGTGCCCTGATGCTCGGGCGGGTACCAGCGCGAGGCCAGCGGCAGTGCGACCGCGAACGATGCACCAGCCACACCGAGAAACAAGCCCAGCAGCAGCACCTGCTCATAACTGTGGACGCCGACCAGCCATGCCACCATGAGTGCGGCGATCACCACCACCTGCCCGATCGCGCCCGCCATCTTCGGTTTCAGATGATCGACCATCACACCCATGACGATGCGCAACAGGGCGCCCGCCAACACCGGTGTGGCGACCATCAAGCCCTTTTGCGCGGCGCTGAGGCCGAGATCGCTGGCGATTTGCACGCCGAGCGGTCCGAGCACTACCCACACCATGAACGCGAGATCGAAATACAGGAATGCGGCAAGCAGCGTTGGGGGGTGTCCGGCTTTCCAGAATGCGGTTTTCATGCAGGCCATCTCCGTTGAGGCGATGCGGCTCTTCATTGAGTCGCATGACGGAGCCATTGCAAGCTGTGTGCCACAGGTGCATCAGGTGTGCGGTCGGGCGATTTTTGTGCAATGCAGCACTCAAACGGTGCTGTCATCCCTGATCTGGTGCGTTCGGGCTTGTGCCGCTTTGTCGGATCGGGGCCGGGTGGTGTTGCTCATTGCGATCCCGGCGTGCTCGCTGCGATTCGCAGCCGTGGTTTCTGCGCACGCGGGAAGCCGGCAACCGCGGCGAACCGGATGTGCGTTTGCGCTAGCGCGACGAGCTTCGATGGTCGGGGCGGTGCCGGCCGCAGCGAACCTCAGTGGCGGTGTCCGGGCCGGCGGCCCAGGCCTGCAAAAGCCGTGTGGTGATCGCGCAGCAAATCGCGGCCGTATCCAGCAGCAGTGCCTGCGCCGAGTCCGGCCCCAAAGTCCTGGCGGAAATCGCGCCACACCGTGTGGAGATGGTTGCCGCCGTCTTGCGAGGCGTCGAATTCAATCAGGAACTGCGCACCCTGGATGCGGTAGTAGAACTGTTTGCCGCGCACGGTGGCACCGGCCCAGGCGAAGAACAGGGTTTCGTCGCTGCCGGCGCGCACCCGCGCCATCCGCGCATCGCGCAAGTCGTCGGCGAAGCCCTCGGCGAAGGTGGCAATCAAGGCCCGCAACAGGGCACGCTGCGTGGCGCTCATCTCGCTGGCACGCAGGCCCTCGGGCTTGAGCGGATCCAGTCTGGCCGGAGTGCCGGAGACGATGTCGCCATAGCTGCGCGAATCGATCACCGCGCGTGCGCGCTGCGCATCATCGAGTGCGCCGAGCAGGGTCCAGGCGCGATCGGCTTCTTCACGCAGGGCGCGCAGGCCGCGTTTCGGGCCGTTGCCTACTTCGGCAGGATTGGCGCCGAAAAAGCTCGGGGCATCGATCGCCACCCGGTCAGCGGCGAGCGTGAAATTGAGCGACAAGTGATGCCCCTCGAAGCGCCAGCCCCACAGCGCAGCACCAGGCTTGCCGAAAATGGCCACGGTGTAGCGGTCGGGGTCGCGAAACTCGCCCTGCATTTCGCGCAATACCAGTTCGAGTTCGATGATGTTGGTGACCTTCTCCTGGCCGGCGCGCGACAGGGCGGCAGCAAGCAGTGTCTTGGCGGCGGCGCGTTCGGCGGGATTCATTTCGCCCAGGGTCAGGCCGGCGCGCGTGCCGGGTGTATAGCGCCAGCGCGTGCGTTCCGGGGCGTCGAATGCCAGTTGCGCACGGCGGCGATTGCTTTCCCTGAGCACGGCAACAAAGGCGGCGGCTGACGAAACCATGCGCGTGGCGCTTGCAGCGGTCGATGGGGTTTGTGCCAGGAGCGGCCCGGCAGTGCCAGCGGCGAAGAACGCAAGAAACCGGCGACGCCGCACGCTATGGCCCGCCAAGTTTCAGACGTTCTCGAAGATCTGCGACAGCGGAACGCTGGCGGCGATGCTCTGAAATTCCACCAGCGCCAACCCGGTGAAATCATGCAGGACAAACAGGTGTTCCGGGTTGCGGCGGAATACCTCGACACTCTTGCGCTCGGGCGCGATCAGCACATACTCGGCAAGCGAAGGCAACTGGCGATAGGCCGCGAACTTCAAGCCGCGATCGTAGGCAGCGGTACTGTCCGACAAGACTTCGACGACCAAGGTCGGATGCTCGAACACCAGTTCGGTCACCAGATCGCGCGGGTCGCAGGTGACGAAGAGGTCCGGGTAGAACACCGCGTCTGCTGCGGCAACGCGCAGTTTCATGTCGGCGCTGTAGGACCGGCACGGGGTGCCACGGAGATGCGTTTGCAGGGCCACCGTCAGGTTGCGCACGATCTCGCCATGTACACGCTGCGGGCCGACCATTGCGAACACCTGGCCTTTGAAAAACTCGTGCTTGCCGGGCTGGCTGGCTTCCCAGGCCAGATAGCCATCGTAGGTGAGTTGTGTGGTCAGTACGGCGGACATGGCCAATGATGGTTCGGGACGTTGGCATCAGCATACGCCAACCGTGATCTACCTGGCGCGCGGCGGCCTATTCAACCTTGATATTGGCGTCCTTGATGATCTTCGCGTAGCGCGCGATCTCGTCGCGTATGTAGGGTGCGAATTGTTCCGGCCCGGTGCCCGAGGCCTCGAAGCCCTGTTCGCCCAGGCGCTCGGCGGCCTGCGGCGAACGCACCGCGCGCGCCGTTTCGGTGGTGAGGCGGGCGGCGATGTCTTTGGGCAAGGCCGGCGGGCCCCACAGGCCATACCAGGAGACCATCTCAAAGCCGGTTAAGCCGGATTCGGCCACTGTCGGCACATTGGGCATGAAGGGCACGCGCCTGCTGCCGGTGACCGCCAGCGGCTTCAACTTGCCGCCCTTGACCAAGGGGTAGGACGAAGGCAGTGGATCG
>JANPGJ010000004.1:0-9873 GCA_031423955.1 Burkholderiales bacterium | reverse complement strand
TTTCACTTACCGTGCCGGCCTGGTTCAACTTGATCAGGGCGCTGTTGACCGCCCTGAGCGCAGCAGCCTGGCGCACCCGGTCCGCGCTGGTCACCAGATAATCGTCGCCGATGATCTGGCAGCGGGGCCCGAAGCGGCGGGTAAATTCGATCAAGCCGGCTTCGTCGTCTTCGGCCAGCGGATCCTCGATCGACACGATCGGGTAGGTATCGAGCCAGCGCCCCAGCATGTCGATCATGCCGCCGGTATCGAGCTGCCGCTTCTCCAGACCCAACCGATAAACCCCGCCGCTGCCGAACTCGGAGGCCGCAATATCGAGTGAGATCGCGATCTCGCTTCTCGCCTTGAAGCCGGCATGCTCGATCGAACGCGTCAGCATTTCCAGTGCCTCTTCATTCGCATCGAACAGCGGCCACCAGCCGCCCTCATCGGCCACGCCGGCCAGTTTGCCTGCGGCCTTCATCAGGCTGCCGGCTGCCAGATAGACTTCGGCGGTCATCTCCAGCGCCTGCGCAAAGCTGGCCGCACCGACTGGCATCACCATGAAATCCTGGATATCGACGCGGCGGCCGGCATGTGCACCGCCACCGAAAATCTGGATCTCCGGCAGCGGCATGCTGACCGGGTGACCCGCCGCAACATGCTTCCACAGTGGCACTCCTGCCGAGGCCGCGGCGGCATGCAGTACGGCAATGCTCGCCGCCACCGTCGCATTTCCGCCAAGCCGGGATTTGTTGGGGGTGCCGTCGAGTTCAATCAACACGCGGTCGATCCGCGCCTGATCGGCGGCCTCGCAGCCGCCGAGCGCGGCCGCGATCTCGCCATTGACATTGGCCACCGCATGCTGCACGTCGAAGCCGCCCAGCCTGGCGCCGCCGTCGCGCAAATCGATCGCTTCGCGGGTGCCGCGCGACGCGCCGGCAGGCGCGATGCCGCGCCCGATGCTGTCGTCGGCCAGTGTGACATCCACTTCGACCGTCGGCCGCCCGCGCGAATCCCAGACCCGTCGCCCCTTGACATCAACTATTTCGCTCATGCCTTCATTTCCTTGTTCCAAGCAGCGCCGAGCGCTGCCAATGTGCCCACCGGTTCAAGCAGGAATTGGCGGGCGACCCGGCGCACCCGCGCCCGGTCGCCATCATCGACGATGTATTCGACCGGCGATTTGCCGTCGATGCGTGCGAGCAGCAAACCAGGCAGCAAGCCGGCGGCACGCGCCTCGAGCGCCGACGGCGCCTCCCAGTCGACACCGGTCAGGTAGGCAGTTGCCAATGCGTCGAAGGACGCCAGGTAGCGCGCCGACCATTGCGGCCGCCAGACGCACTTGAGCAGCAGGTGATTCAGGCAAAACGCCAGGTCGAAGGCGGGATCGCCCCACCATGCGCATTCGGCGTCGAGGAACACCGGCCCACCGGGTCCGACCAGAATGTTTTTCGGACTCACATCGCCATGCACCAGCGCATGCTTGTTTTTCTGCGTTTGTGCGATCAGTGCCGTCAGTCGCGGCGCGCAGTCCGGATGCCTGGTCGCAGTGGCAGCCAGATAGGGTTCGAGCCGGATCGGGTAAAAAATGTGATCGGTCGCAAAGCGCTGCGCCAGCGATGCGTCGAGGGAAGTGCGCGAATGGATACGCGCCAGCACGCTACCCACCGTGGCGGCAAACGCACCATCGACGCGGCCATCGCGCAACTCTGCCTTCCACAACGGGTGCTGCCCCGGATCAAGGTATGCCATCGCGAACCAGCCATCGTGCGAGCGATCGGCGAGGATTTCCGGCACTGCCGTCGGCACGATCCGCGCCACCACCTTCATCCAGTCGACTTCACTCTTGTTGCGCTCGACCGGCGCCCGCCAGTCAGCGGCTACCTTGAGTTTGGCCAGCGCGCGCTTGACGCAAAAGCGCCGCGTGCCGACGGAAACCAGCGAGATATCCGACGACACGCCGCCGGTCAGTGGTTCGATCAAAGCGTGCTCGCCCGGATGCAACAGGCCCGCGCGGCGCATGTCGTCTTCAAACATGTTCATGCGTTGGCGCCGCCGGCAAGATCGGCGGCGGCGAGGCCTTCTGCGAAGTCACTTCGACCTGCCACGGCCGGGCACCGCACTACGCAAGACGTTGTGCAGCGCCCTGCCGCGGCCGTCGCGATAGATGTCGAAATCGCTGTCGATCGTGAGAACATCGGCGAGTCCGTGGCGTGCCGCCAGTTCTGCCACAGACGCATCGGCAAAGTCGAATGGCACATTGCGGTAGCGTTGCGTGATGTCCAGCACCGTATGGAACGAGGCCGGTGCCGGCGTGTCGAGGGTCACGCCGCCGCGCTCGATCCAGAATAAAAAGTCGAGCGCCGCAGGCTCGCCGACACGCTTTGCGAGCAAGGCACAGACTTCGGTGACCACAGGCCAGGTAGTCATCAGGCGGGTCTTGGGATTCGCCTCCAGCCAGGCCAGCACCGGCGCGTTCCAGGAATCGGCGCGATTGAACAGTGCCAGCAAGGGCCCGCTATCGGCCGCGACGCTTTTCAACCAATGCCTCCGCAAAATGCTGCTTGCGGTTCGTCGCAAGGTCGGCAGGACCGGCATGACGTGCAAACAGGTCGCGGCCCAATTCGAACGGCGATGTGGAATCGGCCAGATAGGCCCGCAAGGCTTCCCGCACAAGCACGCTCTTGGGCCGGCCGAGGGCCAGGCTGCGTGCACCCAATGCCTTTTCAAGTTCCGGTTCGAGCTTGATGGTCAACGTCATGATCGCAACTCGTGGGTCAAGGTAATACCAATGATAATACCATGCCGGCGTCCATGGCTTGCCGACAACCCGCCATCATCGGTCATGCGCGCCGCTGGTTGCGATATCGGTACCAACCCAGAATGAGGCTGACCGCCGCCACACTGGCCATCCCTCCCGCAACAAACGCCGGCGCCGGACCGGCCACCCTGAGCAGCGACGCAAAAACGAAAAAATAAGTGGTGAACCCAAGCAAGCCGACCGCGAACCCGGAGAGCAGGCGAATGGCGGCGTCGGCGCCGTGCAAGCTCAGGGTGAACACCGGCAGCACTGACGCCGTGATCGGAAACACCAGCAACACGCTGCTCACCCTGGGCCCGAATGTTTCGGAACCGAACATTGCAGCGGCGGCCAGGGCCAGGGCCGCGCCCATGCGGACTGCGATCTCGACGGCCGGAATCACGACCAGCGAGGCCGGCGTGCGCGCCCGCGGCATCAGCTTGGCAAGCAGCAAGCCGAGCCCAAGCGCGAGCAGGTAGCCTGACCACCCGAACACCGCCCAGCCAGTCAGCACCCAGGCAACCGCCACGCAAGCGACCCAGGCGACCAGCAGGCACACGATCCATCGCATGCGCCCTTCGCAGAATCGCGCCAGCCAGGCATACACCAGGCAATGCGCCGCCACCGCAGGGGACCCCGCCATGATCAGCCACGCGGTTTCCGCCACCAGATCGCGCGGCGCATCGAGTGCCAGAAACAGCATGATCGGCGCCGCGATCAGGGGAAAGCCGCCGATCAGGCCGGCCACCCGATGGCCCCAGCGGCGCCCGGCCTGGCTGGCCAGCCATACCACCACTGGCGCTGCCGCCAGTTTCAGGACGATCAAACCCGAGCCGCCGCGAAATCATCGAACGCGAGCCGCCAATTGCACCGCCGTTCAGAACTTGCCATATTTCAGATAGGCATCGACCGGGTCCATGCCACTGCGAATCGCATCACGCACCTTGTTTTCAGTCGAGGCGACCTCTTCGGTCTTGGTGATCGTCTCTTCAATCATCTCGTGCGGAATAACCACCAGGCCATCGCGATCGCCCAGGATGTAGTCGCCGTTGCGGATGGTGACCGTTCCGAGGGTCACCGGCTCGCCGAAATGATCGGGAATCCAGCGCGCGACGATATCGGACGGCGTGAAGAATGTATGAAACACCGGAAACTTCTGCTGCAATATGAAATCGGTATCGCGGCAACCGCCATCGACCACATAGCCCAGGACGCCCTTGTTCTTCAGGGTCTCGGACGACAACTCTCCCATCATCGCCACTTCCTGGTGATTCGGCTGGCACACCACCACATGGCCGGCCGGCGCTTTCGACAGCACCGTGGTCCAGCCGAGCAGGGTTTCATGGCGCGACTTGGTGCGATCGATCCGCCCCGACACGGTCCACACCGGCCCGGCAACCTTGAGCGACGGATCGAGCGGGCGGATGTTGGTCGGCAGCACGCAGTTGTCGTGTCCCATGCCGCGCAGCACATCGTGCACCGCGCCGCTGTACAGCAGCGCCAGTCGCGCGCTGATCGATTGGGTCATTACCTTTTCCTGTTTTCGTCAAGCATGGTTTGCAAGCATACCGCGCACCTCCGCCGGCCCCGGGGTCTCTCGTCGGCAACGGTTTCAGCTTTTCACCGCTCCCGCGGTCAGGCCCGACACCATGTATTTCTTGAACGCGTAATAGATCGCCGCCGGCGGCAGCGCGTAGATGAAGCCGGTGGCCATCAGCAGTTCCCATGGCGAATCGTCCGCCGACAGGAAGAGTCCCAGCGCCACCGACAAGGGCACGGTCTTTTCGTCCGACATCAGGAGGAACGCATACAAGTACTCATTCCAGGCCAGCAATACCGCGTAGGTGCCGATGGCCACCAGCGACGGCACCATCAGTGGCAGATAAACCAGCCGGAACAACTGCATCGCGGTGGCGCCATCCATGATCGCGGCTTCGTCAAGTTCGACCGGCAACTTGTCCGAGGCCTGCTTGAGTACCCATATCGCGTAGGGCGAAGCAAGCGTCACCATCGCCAGTATCATCGCCGCCTTGGTGTTGAGCAATCCGTACACGCCCATCGCCTTGTACATCGGCACGGCCAGAAACGCGGCCGGAATGAAGTAGGTTGCCAGCGCGAAATTCATGATCGTGCGCCCGCCACGCACCTTGAGACGGCTGATTGCGAAGGCCGCGCCGGTGGCGATCATCAGGGTCAGCATGCCGGTGGCGAAGGCGATCACCGTGCTCGACCACAACTGGCCCCAGAAGTGGTTGAGGAAGTGGTGCTTCTGCATGAACACGAACTCGAAATTCTTCAATGTCGGATGCTCCGGCCACAAATGGCCGGCGAAGGCGCCGTCCTTGCTCGAGATGGCGAACAGGAACATGTGATAGATCGGCACCACCGTCCACAAAAAGACCGGAATGGCGATCAGGATCAGCGTCGCCTCGTTGAACCACTTGCGCGAGTTCATTTGCTGTCCGGATCGACCGACAGGCGCCTGACCATGAAGTAGACCAGCGGCAGCACGAACGGCAGCGCGGTGACGATGGTGGCCATCGCCATGTCGAGTTGGTCCAGGCGCAGGTAGCGGATGCCGAGTGTGGCCATCACATGCGTGAGGTCGGCCGGGCCGCCGCCGGTCAGCAGGTAGACGCTGTTGAAGTCGCCGAGAGTCCAGATCATCGACAGGATCACGCTGGTCAGGTACAGGGTGCGCACCGATGGCCAGGTGATCCAGGCGAATCTCTGCCAGCCGCTGGCGCCGTCGACCGCCGCGGCTTCATACAGGTCTTTCGAGATCGCCAGCCGCCCGGTGACCAGGATCAGGGTCCAGAACGGCAACGACTTCCAGATGTGCACCAGCCCGGCCATCGAAAAGGCGATCCAGCGGTCGTTCAGCCAGTTCGGGCCATCGAGCGCGGTCAATTTGAAAATCAGGCTGTTGACCACGCCCCATTCGGGATTGAGCATGAAACGAAACGACAGGATGGTCGGGATCGACGGCACCGCCCAGGGCAGGATGAAGATCACCGACAGCACGCGGATCCACTTGCGCTCATGGACGAAGAAGCCGGAGAGAAACAGCGCCAGCAGGAACTTGATGTTGACCACCACCACCAGGAACAGGAGGGTGTTGATGACCGCATTGAAAAACACCGGGTCGTGCCACAGCTTGACGTAGCTTTGCGGGTCGCGCGCCAGGTACAGCCCGTAGCCCACCGGGTACAGCACGAACACCACGAACACCAGGACGTAGGGCACGACCAGCATCAGGCCGACCGTGTTCCACGAAGTTGGCCGGAACGGCCGCGCCGACGCCGGCGGCGCGAGCGTGGCGCTCGCTGCCGGCGTGGCTCCAGGACTCAGGACCGCTGCCATCGGCGGAGTCTCGGCTGCGATTCCGCTCCGCTCAGCCGGCCACCGCCTTGATGCGCGCGATCATTTCATCGACCGCCTTCTCCGGCGTCCACTTGTCATTGGTCACCCGGCTCATCGCCTTGGCCCACACGTTCTCGTTGTTGAGAATGGTGAATTTGTAGTTGTAGACAAACGGGAACGGGCTGGTGCCGTCGGAGAATTGCTTCAACACCGTGCGGCGATGCGGATCGGCCTTCCAGAAATCGCGCTGTGCACCACCCTTGGTGGTCGGGAACCAGCGCCCCAGCGCACCTTCGGTATATGGAATCAGGTTCGAATCCTCCATCATGAAGGCAACGAACTCCTTGGCCCGCTTGATGTTTTTCGCCCCCTCGAATACCGCGCCCAGCTTGATCGCCGCCAGATAGGCCATCGGCGTGCCGTCGGCCTTTTTCGGCCAGCCGGTGGTGGCGATCAGCTCCTCGTAGTTCTTCTTGGCCGTCGCCCGTTGTTCGCCGGTGAGCGCGGTGTTGTTCATGTCATCAAGCCACTTGGCGGCGATCGAGATGGTCGCGTTGTGGGTCATCAGGGTGGTCTTGTTGTGAAACGCCACGTTGTTGTCCGGATCCTTCCAGCTGGTCGACGACGGCGGCGTGCAGCCCTTGGTCAGGATGTCGGTGTAATCCTTGAGCGCGGCCACCGCGCCGGCCTTGTTCTTCGGCTGTTCGATCACCAGCTTGCCGCTGTCGTCGACCAGCCTGGCGTTGTGGGCGATCAGGAACTGGTAGAAGCTGAAGAAGCTGTCGGTCGAGTCGACTCCCATCGGATTGCCGATCGCGAACGTCCGCTTGCCGGTTTTCTGGCGGTGCGCCGGTTGCACCTTGTCGCACCAGAAACTCCAGTAGCCCTTCCAGTCCTGCGGAATGTCGGTGTCCTTGAAGCCGGCTTCGGTGAGCATGTCCTTCCAGTAGTTGACATGGATGGTCTGCTGGTAGACCGGAAATGCGTAGTACGCCTTCTTCTTGGTCTTGTCGTTGTACAGATAGGCGGTGGACAGGGTGTTGGGCAGGAACTTGTCCTTGATCGGGTTGAAGATGTCCGACAGGTCGACCAGCTTGCCCTCGAATGCCCACTTGCCGGCCGCCTGGAAGTCGTAGGTCAGGCCGAAAGATAGATCCGGCACGGTACCGGCATCGAGCGCGGCCACCGTCTTGGGCATGATGTCCTGCACCGCGAACAGCGAAAGGTCGACCTTGACCCCGGTTTTCTGCTCGAACCGGTAGATCATGGTTTCCAGCGCCTTGTCTTCGGCCGGGTAGAAGCCCTTGGTGAACCAGACGGTGAGGCGTTCCTGCGCGAACGCAGAATTGGCCGCCACCGTAAGTATCGCGCCCACAAGTGCTGCCGCGACGGCGCGGCGTGTGAATCCAGGCATGTATGTCTCCGAATTGTGGCCGCCTGACGATCACCGTGCATACTGCGCCCATGTTGCGCGAAGGCCTTGTCTCGGCAGCCTGTTGAACAGGTCGCGCAAGGCTAGCGTGCGCCTCTCAAGCTGTCAAATGGTAAGGCCAATTTTTTAATGCCGCATCGCACCAGCTGTCGCGAAACTGCGGGAATACCCGAACGCAACGGGCAATCCAGGGTAGTAACGCCAGTCTCGCGACGACACGCGAATCAACGTGCCGGCGGGTTGCGATTTCCTTCAACCACCGGATAATCCGGCCGCCCACGCTGAAACCACGACACGATGTTCTGTACCGCCTTGCGCCGCAATTCACGTTCGGCCGCCACCGTGTAATACGCGGCATGCGGCGAAAGAATGACGTTTTTGGCCGCCAGCAAGGGCGATTCACGAGGTACCGGTTCCCGCGGCAGCACGTCCAGACCGATGCCGTCGAAACGATGCAGTCGGGACGACAGGGCTTGGATATCGATCACCGCGCCGCGCGATGTATTGACCAGATACGAGCCCGGCTTCATCAGATCGAGCAGGCGGGCGCCGACCATGCCGCGCGTTTCGTCGTTGAGCGGCGTGTGCAGGGAAATCACGTCGGCCTCGCGAAACAGGTGCTCGACAGTCGCCGGCTCCACATAGGGCGCGAAATCGCCATCGATCCGGTAGGGATCGCTGGCGAGCACGCGGCCGAACATGGTGTGCGCGAAGTAGGCGAAACGGCTGCCGATCCGCCCATAGCCCAGCACGCCGACGGTCATGTCGGCGAGGCGCCGGGTGGCGCCGGTTGCATGCGCATCCCACACGCCGGCGCGAATGCCGGCATCAAATTGCGGCAAGTGGCGCACCAGCGAGAGCGCCATCGACAGCGCGTGCAAGGCGACCTCGGACGAGCCGTAGTCAGGTGAATTGGCCACCCAGACGCCGTGACGCTGCGCGTCCGCCGTATTGATGGTGTCGAAACCGGCACCCATGCGGCTGCAGATACCGATCTGCGGGCGCGCCTCGAACACCCGGGCGTCGGCCGGTGCGTAGGTGATCAGGAGCGCATCGCAATCGGCCGACTCGCCAATCACATCCTCGACCGTCGCGCACTGCGCCACCTTGAGCGTGATGCCGGCGGCGGCCAGGAGCGCGCGCTCGAGTTCGACGTCGGGGAAGCCATGATCGGTATAGAGCACTTTCATGCCATCTCTCCGGGCAGGAATAAAGTGGGGTCGAGGGTAACCGATTTACATCCTGTTGCAAAACACGGTACGCCGAAACATCAACGCGCGGCGTTGTCTGTTGCAAGCGGCTAAACTCCTGCGTTACGTGGAAAGTATCGAATGAACCAGCAAAAACGCAAGATCCTGATTGTTGACGACGACGCGCGCCTACGCGAACTGCTGCTGCGCTACCTGGGCGAGCAGGGGTTCGCGGTGCAGGCAGCGCCCAACGGCCAGTTCATGGACAAGCTGGTTAATCGCGAACTGTTCGACCTGATCGTGCTCGACCTGATGATGCCGCAGGAAGACGGGCTGGCGATCTGCCGTCGCCTGCGCGCCGGCGGCAACACCACGCCGATCATCATGCTCACCGCCAAGGGCGAGGAAGTCGACCGCATCATCGGCCTGGAAATGGGCGCCGACGATTACCTGCCGAAACCGTTCAATCCGCGCGAACTGGTGGCGCGCATCAACGCGGTGCTGCGCCGCATCCAGGAAGGCGGGCCGCCGGCGGCGCCGAGCGCCGAGGCTGAAGTCGTCGCCTTCGGGCCGTATGTGCTCAACCTTGCCACCCGCAGCATGACCAAGGACGGTGGCGCCCTGCCATTGACCTCCGGCGAATTCTCGGTATTGAAGGTGTTGGTGCGCCACCCGAGCAAGCCGCTGTCGCGCGACAAGCTGATGGAACTGGCGCGCGGCCGCGAATACGACGTATTCGACCGCGCCATCGATGTGCAGATTTCGCGCCTGCGCAAACTGATCGAACCGGACCCGGCCAACCCACGCTATATCCAGACGGTATGGGGCTTTGGATACGTGTTTGTGCCGGACTGAATCCGGCGCGGGCACCCCGCAGGTCTTACGCAACGCCGACCACCGGACGGCCCTGCCCATGACGTACATGGGACTAGCGTCATGCGACCCTGAATGGCGCCCATGCGCTTGATGCCCAGGAGCCTGTTGTGGCGCACCTTTTTCATCATCGCCTTCCTGCTGCTGGTGTCGGTGCTGGCATGGATCCAGATTTTCCGCTTCTATGAGCGCGAACCGCGCGGCCAGCAGATCGCGCAGCAGATCGCGGCCAT
>JANPGJ010000003.1:0-13033 GCA_031423955.1 Burkholderiales bacterium | reverse complement strand
CGAACTCTTGCCTGACCCCGACAGCCCGGTGATCACGATCAGCTTGTCGCGCGGCAGATCGAGATTGATGTTCTTCAGATTGTGGGTGCGGGCACCGCGGATGCGAATTTCGGCCATGGGCGCAATCAGTGGAAATGCGTTCAGAAAACGCTGAATAAGCCCCTGGAATGCGGGCTATCGAACGGAAGCTCTTTTCAATTCAAATGGTTGCAGAAGCAGCTTTCTCAACCTACGGACTTATTCAGTGTTTCCGCGAGCAAACATGTTTCGAACAGCCGGCAATGCGACTCGCAGCGCCCCGGGCGCAGGTGCGACAGCGCGCCGCAACCCGGTGTCGTGCGGCATCGTGGCGCGATGCCGGGTACGCGATGCACACTCGCGAACGAATTGAAAATTACGTCGGGTCAGGCAAGGCGGTGCGCCCGACAAAGCGGTGAACGAGGCAAAAAGCGAACCTGCTACTATAGCGGAATACGGTTTCAATGCCGTTAATGTCCCCGCCCCCCCGCATTTTCTTCCGGTTTTTTCATTTTTCCTGTTCAATGAGCGCCCTGGAACTGCGCGCGGCGCTGTCGCTTTCCTCAATCTTCGCCCTGCGCATGCTGGGCCTGTTCGTGATTCTGCCGGTGTTCGCGATTCATGCGCGGACCCTGCCCGGTTTCGACATCGCGCTGGTTGGCTGGGTGCTCGGCATTTACGGCCTGACCCAGGGCATCCTGCAGGTTCCGTTCGGCATGGCATCCGACCGTTTCGGGCGTAAACCGGTGATCATTTTCGGGCTGCTGCTGTTTGCCGTTGGAAGCATCGTCGCCGCCCTGCCTGGCGACATCTGGAGCGCGATTGTGGGTCGGGCGCTGCAGGGCGCAGGCGCGATCTCGGCCGCGGTGACCGCACTGCTTGCCGATCTGACGCGCGAAGAGCAGCGCGGCAAAGCGATGGCCCTGATCGGCGCGTCGATCGGCCTGACCTTCACCTTGTCACTGGTAGTCGCGCCACTGCTGTTCCGGTGGGTCGGCATGTCCGGCATATTTGCCCTGACCGGTGTGCTCGCGATCCTGGCGATCGCGGTCGTGATCTGGGTGGTGCCCGCGGCGCCGTTGCCGCGTGCGGCGGGCGCTGCCGGCGTGCGACCGACGCTTGCCAGTGTGCTGCTGCTGCCGGATCTGCTGCGCCTGAACCTTGGGATCTTCACCCTGCACATGGTGCTGATGGCGATGTTTGTCGTGGTGCCGAGCGCCTTGCTCGAATTCATCGGAATGCCGGTCGATACGCATTGGAAGATATATCTGCCGGCGGTGCTGCTGTCATTTGTGGCGATGCTGCCATTGCTTGTCCTGGCCGAAAAACGCGGGCGCAACAAGCCGTTGCTGCTGGCTGCGGTCGTGTTGATGCTGATGTCGCAACTGGCGCTGATCGAAGGGGTGCGCCATACGGCGTCAATCGTCGTCCTGTTGTTCGTGTTTTTTGTGGCGTTCAACATCCTGGAAGCGCAACTGCCGGCGCTGGTCTCGCGCTTCGCGCCGCCAGCGGCACGGGGTACCGCTCTCGGTGTATACAATACGACACAGGCATTGGGTTTGTCGGCAGGTGGCGTGGCAGGCGGATACCTGGTAAAATATACAGGCTTTCAGGCGGTTTTTGTTTTTGGTGCGGTGATGATGTTGCTCTGGTTCATCGCCGCTTTTTCGATGCGCGAGCCGCTCAAACGAAGTTCGGCGAACGCGAATTCTCTTGAAGGAGAACGGAAGCATGGCCTCAGTCAATAAAGTCATTCTCGTCGGCAATCTCGGCAAGGACCCCGAGGTGCGTTACACCGCCGACGGCGCCGCAATCGCCAACATCACCTTGGCCACCACCGATACCTGGAAAGACAAGACCTCGGGCGAGAAAAAGGAGGCGACCGAATGGCACCGCGTGGCGTTCTTCGGCAAGCTCGCCGAAATCGCCGGGCAGTACCTGAAAAAGGGGCGTTCGGTCTACGTGGAAGGGCGGATTCGAACCCGCAAATGGCAAGACAAGGAAGGCCAGGACCGTTACACCACCGAAATCATTGCCGACCAGATGCAGATGCTGGGCAGCCGCGAAGGCATGGGTGGGCCATCGGCCGACGAAGATGGCGGCAGTGGTGGCGCGCGTTCTTACGGCGGCGGGGGCGGCAGTGGCGGTGCGGCCAAGCCGGCGCCAGCCAAGAAGCCCGCCGGCAACTTCGACGATATGGACGACGATATTCCGTTCTAGCGGTCGCGCATGGTGCGGCGAACAGGAAGGCCCGTGACGCGGTTGTCCCGGGCTTTTTTGTTTGCTATCCAGCGCCAACCGGTGTTGCCTTAAATTTGCTGCACATTGGCTGGAGCCCCACAGGGGAGCTGAAAACCCGCGCGCTTCATCAGCTTCCATGCGTCGCTACGCGGTCACTTGAGTTTGGGGCAACTTGAATCAATGTTCTTTCGATCACCTGGACTGCTGCATTTTCCCGGGCAGCGTGTCGTTCTTTTTCCGCTGTGCAGGGGCGCAGTTTGAGATGGCCTGACAGCAGATGCGCACTGCCGCTGATCGGGAAAACAAGATGCCGGACTTGACATCGACAAATCGTCAATAGCTTGCTACCCTGACTCCGAATACCGCGTGTTCTACGCGAATTTTTCTTTGGATCGACATCATGATTCGCGCAGCCATCGTCGGCATCGGCCTTTGGGGGCAGAACCTCGTCAACAGCGTGCAGGGCAAGAGCGCCGCGCTCCGCTTCACCACCGGCGCCACGCGCACGCCGGCCAAGGCGGCCGAATTCGCGGCGCGCCACGGCATCGCCATGGCTGCGAGCTACGAGCAGGTACTGACCGATCGAGAGGTCGATGCCGTCGTGCTGGCCACCCCCCATTCGCAACACACCGAACAGATCGTCGCCGCTGCGGCTGCCGGCAAGCATGTGTTCACCGAGAAGCCGCTGGGCCTCACGGCCGCCGATTCGGCGCGTGCGGTCGAGGCCTGTGCCCGGGCCGGGGTTACGCTGGCGGTGGGCTACAACTGGCGTCAGCAACCGGCGCTGCGCGAGATCCGCAGGATGATCGATGACGGCCGTCTCGGCCGCCTGCTGCACATCGAGGGCAATTTCTGCGGCCCGAGCGCTTATCGCTTTCCGCAAGGGCACTGGCGCCACGACCGCGATGAGGTGCCGGCCGGCGGCATGACCGGGCGCGGCGTGCACGTGGTCGATGCGATGCTGTATCTGGCCGGCCATGTCGGGATGGTCACGGCGCAGAGCTTTCGTCTGGCGCAGGATTTCGGTGTCGACGACACCACCTCGATGCTGTTCCGTTTCAAGAGCGGCGCCACCGGATATCTTGGCACCGTGATCGCCACCGCCGAAACCTGGCGCATGCAGGTGTTCGGCGCCAACGGCTGGGTCGAGGTGGGCGATGTCGAGCACCTCACCACCTGGCAGATGCGCTATTGCGCGATTGACCGCGCCAATGTCACGGTCAAGCAGAAGCCGGTCACGATCAGGTTCGAGGACACCAGTACCGAACGCGCCGAACTCGAGGCCTTCGCGGCGGCCGTCATGGCGAAACGCACGATCGCGGTGCCGGGCGGCGACGAGGTGCACAACGTCGCCGTGCTCGAAGCCATTCTCGCCTCGGCGCGCGACGGCCGCCAGGTCACCCTCGCCTCTGCCACTTGATCCCGCCGGGAGCATCGATGCATCGCAGGAAGTTCTTTCTTCGTATCGGCGTGGCGGCGATGGCCGGCGCTTCCATCGGCGTCGCCGCGCAGGGCCTGCCGAAGGATTATCCGAACCGGCCGATCAAGGTGATCGTGCCGTCCACTCCGGGCGGTCCGCCCGACCTCATCATGCGCATGCTGGGGCCGAAGTTGGCGGCCGCGCTGGGCCAACCGGTGGTGGTGGAAAACCGCGTCGGCGCCGGCGGCATCGTCGGCACCGCCTATCTGGCCAGGCTGCCGCCGGATGGATATAACTGGCTGTTCACCACCGCCTCGCACACCAACATCCCGCCGTTCTCCGACAATGTGCCGTATGACCCGGCGCGTGATTTCACCCACGTGACGATGGCGGCGCAGAACTACGGCCAGGTGCTGGTGGTGCATCCTTCGCTGCCGGTGAAGAACGTGCAGGAATTGATCGCGTTGGCGAAAAGGGACCCCGGCCGCTTCACCTACGCCTCCGCCGGCGTCGGCACGGCGAGTCACATTCCGGCCGAGGTGATGAAGTCGATGACCGGCACCGATATCCTGGCGGTGCCCTACAAGGGTGTGGCCGAGGTGTTCAGCGATCTGATTGGCGGCCGCGTCGACATGTTTTTCGTCGGCACCCAGATCGCGTTGCAGTATGTGCAGAGCGGCCGCCTGAAAGCGCTTGCCGTCACCGGCGCCAAGCGCTGGAAGGGCATGCCGGATGTGCCCACCCTGCAGGAGGCCGGGCTCAGGGATTTCAACGTGGTGAACTGGTTCGGCCTCTGGCTGCCTGCCGGTGCGTCGCCGGAACTTGCGGCCAAGCTGCAGGCCGAGGTGGCCCGCGCCCTCACCGACCCGGAAGTGAAGCAGCAATTCGAAACCCAGGGCCTTGAAGGCGTGGCCTCGAAACCGGAGGACTTTGCGCGCTTCGTCGCGCGCGAGGCCGCCATCACGCAGGATGTGGCCAAACGTATCGGAGCGGCGAAAAAATGAGCGGCGACAAACTCGAACCCTGGCAATGGCCCGAAGCGCAATGGCGCGGCATTGTCGATCATGTGCGCGGCGGGCGGTCGCTGAAGCCCGCGAAGTGGAACAACGGTGCGCGCTGCGCCGTCGCGCTCTCGTTCGACTCCGACCATGAAACCAACGAATTGCGCGACGGCGGCGAATCGATCGGCAAGCTCTCGCAAGGGCAATACGGCAATCGCCAGGGGATTCCGCGCATCCTCGAAATACTCAAGCGCCACAGCGTGCCGGCGAGCTTCTTCGTGCCCGCGGTCACGGCGCTTCTCTATCCCGACGAGCAGCGCCGCGTCGTTGCCGAAGGCCATGAAGTCGGCGTGCACGGCTGGATCCACGAGCGCAACTCGGTGCTGCCGCTTGAGTCCGAGCGCGACCTGCAGATGCGCTCGGCCGACACGCTGGAGAAGGTCACCGGCGTGCGCCCGGTCGGGATCCGCACGCCGTCGTGGGATTTCAGCCCGAACACGCTCGCCATCACGCGCGAGATGGGTCTGATCTACGATTCATCGCTGATGGCCGACGTGGATTGCTACGAACTGCTGCAGGACGGCGAGAACACCGGAGTGGTCGAGTTGCCGGTCGAGTGGATCCGCGACGACGCGGTCTACTTCAACATGAACCGTTTCGCGGGCCTCCGGCCCTACACCCCGCCGGCCGATGTGTTCGACATATTCCGGCGCGAGTTCGATGCCGCCTATGCCGAAGGCGGCCTGTTCCAGCTCACCATGCATCCGCACATCAGCGGCTACCGCTCGCGCATCTGGATCCTCGAGGAACTGATCCGCCATATTGGCGCCCACAAGGATGTATGGTTCGCCACCCATGCAGATGTCGTGCGTTACGCCAAAGCGCATGCCTGAGAACGGGTGACTCCGGCGCGGCTCCACGCGTGCCGCCGCGCAGCGCGATGAACACACGATGATCACAACAAGCGCCGTCCGCGTACGACGGCCCTGTGAGGAGCCATCAATGCAGGACAATTTTTCCAACACACAGCAGGTCCGCAAGAGCGTCATCGCCACCCGCGGCGGCGTGGTCGCGGCGCAGCACAAGCGCGCCGCTGAAGTCGGCGCCGCCGTGCTCGAGGCCGGCGGCGACGCGGTCGATGCGGCCATCGCCACCTCGTTCGCCATCGGCGTGGTCGAGCCGTGGATGAGTGGCCCCGCCGCCGGCGGCTGCATGACCCTGTGGCGCGCTGGCGAGGCCAAGGCACATGCCATCAACTACGGCATGCGTTCGCCGCTCGAACTTGACCCGGCCGACTACCCCCTCACCGGTGACGGCCGGGTCTCGGAATTCTTTCCATGGCCGCTGGTGGTGGACGACCGCAACGTGCAAGGCGCGACCGCCATCGCCGTGCCTGGCGTGGTCGATGGCATGGGGCTGGCGCACGGACGGTTCGGCCGCCTGCCTTGGCGCGACCTGGTGGCACCGGCGGTCAGGCTTGCCCGGGAAGGTCTGCTGGTCGATTGGTATTCGGGTCTGGTCACCGCTTCGGCGGCCCGCGCCCTGGCGCAGGACGTCGATGCCGCCGCGATGTTCCTGGACGACGGCACCTGGCCGATCGTTGGCACCTGGACCGCGGTCAATGAGCGCCATCTCGACCAGCAGGCCCTCGCGCGCACCCTCGAGGCCGTCGCCCGCAATGGTCCGCGCGAGTTCTATGAAGGCGATGTGGCGCGCGCGCTGGTGCAGGATGTGCGCGCCAAGGGCGGCTGCCTGTCGGAAAAGGACCTCGCGTCCTATCGTGCCGAGATGGTCGCGCCGTTGGTGATCCCGTATCGCGGCGGCCGCGTATTCGCAGTGCCGGGCATGACCGGCGGGCCGACCCTGGCGCACTGCCTCGCCGCGCTTGCCGCCGGCGCCGCGCCTGTCGCCGGCGCGCCCGGGCCGCAGAGTTACCTGGCCTACGCACGCGCGCTCGATGACGGGTTCCGCGCACGCCTGGCCGGCATGGGTGACCACGAATCGCCCGCGGCGCCGGGTTGCACCACGCATTTCAGCGTGGTCGATCGCCACGGCAACATGTGCTCGGTGACGCAGACACTGCTGTCGATCTTCGGCTCCCGCGTGGTCTCGCCATCCACCGGCCTCTTGATGAACAACGGCATCATGTGGTTCGACCCTGAGCCGGGCAAGCCGAATTCGCTCGGGCCCGGCAAGCGCTGCCTGGGCAACTATTGCCCGGTAGTTGGCGAGGGCGCGGACGGACGCCGTTTCGCGCTGGGCGCCTCCGGCGGGCGCAAGATCCTGGGCACCGTTTTGCAGATCAGCGCCTTCATGATGGACCACGGCCAGAGCCTGGAAGAGGCTTTCCATCAACCGCGCATTGACATGAGCGGTGGCGGCAAGGTGGTTGCCGACAGCGCGCTGGCACCCGAGGTGATTGAAGCGCTCGGCACGGCCTTTCCCGTCACTACCGCGCGTCGCACGGTGTTCCCCTACGCGTATGCCTGCCCGGCCGGCGTGATGCGCGACGGCGACCGCAACATGGGTTGCACCGAGGTGATGTCGCCCTGGGGCGACGCGGTGAGCGAACACCTGCGCCTGTGAGTCGCCGGCCGGCGCGCGACCCCGTCGGCATGGTCATCGGCGGTCGGGGCGGGACATCCCCGGCACCGTGCGGAGTCGTGCCGCCAGTGCGGCAGTGCGGTGTATTTGCGTTATAATCGCAGGCTTTTGATTTTCCACGTCTTTTTGGAGAAAAGTAATGCCGATTTATGCCTACCGCTGCGAGGATTGCGGGCATGCGCAGGACTTTTTGCAGAAAATGAGCGATCCGCTGATCGCCACCTGCCCCGCGTGTGGATCGAAAGGCTTTCGCAAGCAACTGACTGCTGCCGGATTTCAGTTGAAGGGCGGCGGCTGGTATGTCACCGACTTCCGCGACGGCGGCAAGAAGGATGCGAAGAAACCGGCGGAGGCCGGCGCAGAAGGAAAGTCCGCCGACAGTTCGTCTGCGGCTGAAGGCAAGTCGGAAGGCAAATCCGAGGCCAAGTCGGACAGCAAGTCTGCCGATAGCGCGACGCCTGCGCCGGCGAGCACGCCAGCGGCGCCATCTCCCGCGCCTTCCGGCGGCGGCACCAGCAAAGCCGCGTAAGCCGGCGCTGCCTTGATCCGCGGATCGTGAAACGCTACTTTGTCGCCGGGCTTCTGGTCTGGGTGCCGCTCGCGGTCACCCTGTGGCTGATCCGTTTCCTGGTGACCACCATGGACGGCGTGCTGCCGCCATGGATGATCCCGCAAATCGTCGACCGCTACCACATTCCGGGTGTCGGACTGGTCGCGGTGCTGTTGCTGGTATTCGGCACCGGCGTCCTGGTGGCGAACTTCATCGGCGAGCGCCTGGTGCGATGGTGGGAGTTGTTGCTGGCGCGCATTCCGATCGTGCGCACCATCTATTCGAGCGTCAAGCAGGTTTCCGACACCATCCTGTCGCCCAACGGCCAGGCGTTTCGCAAGGCGGTGCTGGTGCAGTATCCGCGTCAGGGTTCGTGGACGATCGCTTTTCTCACCGGAGTGCCCGGCGCCGGCGTTGTCGAGCATCTTCCCGGCGAGCATGTCAGCGTGTATGTACCGACCACGCCGAATCCGACCTCGGGATTTTTCCTGCTGATGCCCAGGAACGAAGTCGTGGAACTCGACATGACCGTCGACGCGGCGCTCAAATACATCGTGTCGATGGGTGTGGTGGCACCTGGCAACGGCAACGGTAACGGCAATGGCCGCAGGCCCGCCGCCAATTCACCAGCTTCCTGATTTTTCGCGAAAGCCGACCTACATGCGTACCGATTACTGCGGGCGGATCGACGCCCGCCATCTTGACCAGAGCGTGACCCTGATGGGCTGGGTCAATACCCGCCGTGACCACGGTGGCGTGATCTTCATCGACCTGCGTGACCGCGAAGGCATCGTGCAAGTGGTGTGCAATCCGGGCCAGGCAGCGGTGTTCGCGGCGGCGGAGAAGATTCGCGGCGAATTCGTCATCAAGGTGGTCGGGCGGGTGATCCGGCGCGAGCCCAAGCTGGTCAACCCGAAGCTGGCCAGCGGCGAGATCGAAGTCGTGGCCGGCGAACTCGAGATCCTCAATGCCGCGGTGACGCCGCCGTTCCAGATCGACGATACCAACCTGGGCGAGATGGTGCGCCTGGAGCATCGCGTGATCGACCTGCGCCGCCCGGTGATGCAGAAAAACCTGATGCTGCGCTACAAGGTGGCGATGGCGGTCCGCAGGTACCTCGATATGCTCGGATTCATCGACATCGAAACGCCGATGCTGACGCGTTCCACGCCCGAGGGTGCGCGTGACTACCTGGTGCCGTCGCGCGTGCACGACGGCATGTTTTTCGCTCTGCCGCAGTCACCGCAGTTGTTCAAGCAGATGCTGATGGTGTCCGGCTTCGACCGCTACTACCAGATCACCAAATGCTTTCGTGACGAAGACCTGCGCGCAGATCGTCAGCCGGAATTCACCCAGATCGACTGCGAAACCTCGTTTTTGACCGAGGTCGAGATCCGTGCCATTTTCGAAGGCATGATCCGTTCGATATTCAAGGAAGCGATCGGGGTTGACCTCGCGGCGCAGTTCCCGGTGATGACCTTTGCCGATGCGATGGCCCGCTACGGCTCGGACAAACCCGATTTGCGCGTCACCATGGAATTCACCGAGTTGACCGACGTGATGAAGGACGTTGCATTCAAGGTGTTCAGCGGGCCGGCCAATGCGGTGGGCGGGCGGGTGGTCGGGCTCCTGGTACCGGGCGGGGCGGCGCTGACCCGCGGCGAGATCGACGCCTGCACCGATTTCGTCAAGATCTATGGCGCCAAGGGGCTTGCCTACATCAAGGTCAATGATGCCGCGCAGGTCAACGAGACCGGCTTGCAGTCGCCGATCGTCAAGAACCTGTCGCCGGAGTCGCTCAAGGCGATCATCGAGCGCACGGGTGCGAAATCCGGGGACCTGGTGTTTTTCGGCGCCGATCGCGCCAAGGTGGTCAATGACGCGATCGGCGCCTTGCGCGTGAAACTGGGGCACGAACGCAAGCTGGTTACCGGCGACGCCTGGAAGCCGCTGTGGGTGGTCGATTTTCCGATGTTCGAATACGACGAAGAGGGGCAGCGCTGGAACGCCATGCACCATCCGTTCACCGCGCCGAAAGACGGCCACGAGGACTACCTCGCGACCGACCCCGGCAAAGCCACCGCCAAGGCCTATGACATGGTGTTGAACGGCTGGGAGCTGGGTGGCGGGTCGGTACGGATCCACCGCGAAGAAGTGCAGAGCAAGGTGTTCCGCGCGCTCAACATCGGTGCCGAAGAGGCGCGACTCAAGTTCGGATTCCTGCTCGATGCGTTGCAGTACGGCGCGCCGCCGCATGGCGGCATCGCGTTCGGCCTGGACCGGGTGGTCACCATGATGACCGGCGCCGAGTCGATCCGCGATGTGATCGCGTTCCCGAAAACCCAGCGCGCGCAGTGCCTGCTGACGCAGGCGCCGTCGGAGGTTGATGAAAAGCAGTTGCGCGAACTGCATATCCGCTTGCGCAACGCGAAGGCCTGACATCGTCAATGGCGATCGCCGGCAGGTGAGATTCCGGCGCGGCCGTCTGGCCGATTGCGGCGTCGTGGCCTTCACCAGCCGCCGCCGCATGATTGCCCCACGGTTCGAAGGGTTCGAAATGCGTGATTTATTTAACGTTTTTGCACATTCGATCCGCATTGATCCGGGTTTGGGGGCGTAGACCTGGAGAAGCCCGCGTATCATCGAACTCCCAAGTCTCCCGCCTCTATGAAGCGGGCATTGCAGGATCCGGCGGCTGACCGCGCCGTTCCAGGTTGCCTTTTGAATGAAGCGGTTTTTGCGGCATGCCGGCGTTGCGCTTGTGCAACGGCTTTCTTGTTGTCCGGCGCAGTCGTTGATTGTCGAATGGTCGCCGGCCTTTGCCCGGATGCGTTGATGAATTGGATGCTTGCCCCAGGTTGACCATGCCCGCTTTCCTGATTGCCGATATTCGCGTCATCAACCGCGAAAAGTACGACGAGTATCGCCGCCGGTTCCGCGTCTGCGTGACGCGTCATCGCGGGCACTTCCTGGCGCGCGGGCAGGAGCCGATGGTGGTGCAAGGTGGCTGGGCGCCGCCGCGCATGCTGCTGGTCGAATTCAGTGCGCGGGCCGACGCCGATGCGATGGTCGCATCCGCCGAATACCAGAGCCTCGAGATCAATCGCGGCAACTGCGGCATGTTCGATATCGTCATCGTCGACGGCATCGCGGCCTCGCGCTATGCCGGACGCGGCGCGCATCCGGTTTACGCCGTGGCCGATACCCGCGTGGTCAACCGGTCGGCGTTCGAGGTTCACCGTGCGCGCATCGACCGTGGTGTGCGCGCCCATAAGGGCCGCTACATGGCGCTTGCCGACCAGATCACCACCGTCGCCGGCAACTGGGCGCCGAGTTTTCTCTCGATCATCGAGTTTCCGACGCAGGCCGCGGCGATGGCCGCGCATACGGCTTCCGGCTACCAGGAGGTGCGTGACCTGGTCAACAACACCGCGATGATCGACATGGTCCTGCTGTCAGGGCAGGCGCCCGACGTCCTGAATTGATTGCCACGCCGCGGTCGATGACATGCGGGCCGGCCGGGGCGCGCACTTGCCGGCATATGGACACGCACACCGGCGATCGGGCGCCTCGACGACGGTCGCTGCGGACGCTGATGGCGGAACCAGGCCGGTGAGCAAGTGGAAGATCCCGGTGTCGGTGCTGGTGGTGATTCATACCCCGGCACTCGAGGTCCTGCTGCTCGAACGGCGCAATGCCCCGGGATTCTGGCAAAGCGTGACCGGCAGCCTGGACCACGAGAACGAACCGATCGCCGAAACCGCCCGGCGCGAAGTGCTGGAAGAAACCGGGATCGATACCGCGGCGCCCGGCCACGTTCTGCGCGATTGGCAATTGACCAATCGCTACGAAATCTACAAGCGCTGGGTCAGCCGCTACGGGCCAGGGGTGACCCACAACACCGAGCATGTGTTTGGGTTGACCATTCCGCTACCCGTGGTGCCGGTGTTGACCGAGCATCTGGCGTACGAATGGCTGCCGTGGCGCGCCGCTGCCGAAAAATGCTTTTCCTGGAGCAATTCGCAGGCCGTTCACATGCTGCCGCAAAAGCCCCACACGATCGACTGAGCGCAAAACAATTGATTTTTGGCAACACTTGAATGATAAGTGTTTGCTCACATCTTGCGCGGTCCGGGGCGGATCAACGCAACTTGTCGGCGCACCGGCTCAAGCTCGCAGCCGAATTGCCGTTAACCCGATGCAACCCGGGGGAAAGTTCAATGACCATTCAATCCAAGCCAATGTTCGCCTCGCCTGCCGGCACCGCATGGTCCGCGGCTCGAACCGAAAAGTTCAGCGGCCGGATTGCGGCATTCGTCAAACGGTCGCCGGCGGCAGCGGTTGGCGCCTGCGCGCTGTTTCTCTTGACCATGCTCTGGGCAAGCACCCTGACCCAGATCGAACTCGATCGCGACCAGACGCTCGAAAGCGCCCGTCGCGGCGATGCCAACCTGACGCGGCTGTTCGCCGAGCACACGCTGCGCACCCTGAAGGGCGCCGACCAGGTACTGCTGTTGATCAAGCAGGACTTTGAAAAGCACAACGGCCGGATCGAGCTTGCCGACTATTCGCGTGACGGGGTGGTCGTCGGGCGCATCTTCAACCAGCTCGGCATCATTGACGAGAACGGCATGAATGTGGCGGGTAGCCGGTCTTACGCAGGTGAACGCGGCCTCTCCGAGCGCGAACATTACAAGTGGCATCAGTCGCGCGACAGCGGCGAACTTCGGGTCGGCAAACCTGTGCCGGGGCGTGCCGCCGGCAGCTGGTCGATTGAACTGACGCGGCGCCTCAACAAGTCCGACGGCAGTTTCGGCGGGGTAGTGAGTATCGCAGTCGACTCCCAGTATCTGTCGCAGGTCTATGCCGACCTCGATCTGGGGCGCGACAGCGTGGCGATGCTGGTCGGAACCGACGCCATCGTGCGGGCGGGTTACGCGTCCGCACGGGCCTCTGCGGGGCAGGATATCCGCGGGTCCTTGCTGTTCGAGCATGTGAAGCTGGGTGATGCGGGATCGTTCCGCTCGGTCGGCGACGGCGACAGTGGCGGTCGCCAGATGAGTTACCGCAAGCTCGTCGATTACCCGCTGGTGGTCGCGCTGGGGCGGCGTGACGAGGAAGTGTTCCGTCAGTTCAGCGCCAGGCAGGGCCGCGATTTCACTGCGGGCATAGTGTCTTCGCTGCTGATCCTGATCGCCG
>JANPGJ010000002.1:0-2193 GCA_031423955.1 Burkholderiales bacterium | reverse complement strand
CGCGACCGCGACTGCCGCCGGCGCCGCGGCGGCCGGTTGCGGCGCGGCTGCGACTGCTGCCGCCACCGCGGGCACAGCCACCGGCGCCGCAGGCGCCACCGTCGCGCCGCCGACACCCTCTTCGATCAAGGCAATCAGCATGCCGCTGTTGACGATGTCGCCGAGCTTGATTTTCAGTTCCTTGATCACGCCGGCGATCGGCGTCGGGATTTCCATCGTCGCCTTGTCGGACTCGACGGTGATCAGCGACTCCTCGGCCTTCACCGAGTCGCCCGGCTTGACCAGGATCTCGATGATCGGCACGTCCTTGAAATCACCGATGTCAGGAACGAATATTTCCTTCACAGCCATGTTTGTCTCACGTTTCCGGTTCGAATGGAATTGTAGTGCCCTTGGTCACGCTTCACGGCGCCGCCGCGCCGGCCAGGCGGCCCGGCATGCAAGCCGGGCCGCCTGTGCGCAACAGCGTCCGCGGTCCGCCGCTGGCGCTTCCCGCCGATGCGCCGGCGCGCATCAGACCAGTGTCGGGTCGGGTTTGGCCGGATCGATGCCGTACCTGGCGATCGCCTCGGCCACCACGCGCGCTTCGATCGCGCCGTCCTCGGCCAGCGCCTTGAGTGCCGAGATCGCAACGAAGTAGCGGTTGACCTCGAAGAAATGGCGCAGTTGTTCGCGCGTATCCGAACGGCCGAAGCCGTCGGTGCCAAGCGCCTTGTAGATGCGCCCGCGCGGAACAAACGGTCGGATGCCGTCAGCGAACGCTTTCATGTAATCAGTGGCGGCGATGATCGGCCCGGTTGTTGCAGCCAGGCAGGCTTCGACATGCGAGACTTGCTGCTTGTCGGCCGGATGCAGCAGGTTCCAGCGCTCCACCGCCATGCCGTTGCGACGCAACTCGGTGAACGAAGGGCAACTCCAGATGTCGGCGCCGATGCCCCAGTCGTTGGCCAGCAGTTCGGCGCCTGCCAGAACCTCGCGCAAGATCGTGCCGGAACCCAGCAGTTGCACCCGCTGCTTCGGCGCCCCCTTGCCGGCTGCGGCCTTGCGGAACTGGTACATGCCCTTGAGAATGTCGGCTTCCGCACCGGCCGGCATGTCGGGATGCTCGTAATTTTCGTTCATCAGGGTGATGTAGTAATACACATCCTCCTGGTCCTGCACCATGCGCTTCAAGCCGGCCTGGATGATCACCGCCAGCTCGTAGGCATAGGTAGGATCATAGGAAACACAGTTCGGAATGGTCGCCGACAGCAGGTGCGAGTGGCCATCCTCATGCTGCAGGCCCTCGCCGTTCAGGGTGGTGCGACCGGCAGTTGCGCCGAGCAGAAAGCCGCGCGAGCGCAGGTCACCCGCCGCCCAGGCCAGATCGCCGATCCTCTGCAACCCGAACATCGAGTAGTAGATGTAGAACGGGATCATGATCTGGTTCGAGTTCGAGTACGAGGTCGCCGCCGCCATCCATGAACTGAAGGCGCCGGCTTCATTGATGCCTTCCTCGAGAATCTGGCCGGCCGCGTCCTCGCGGTAATACATCACCTGGTCCTTGTCGACCGGCGTGTATTTCTGCCCCTCGGCGGAGTAGATGCCAAGCTGGCGGAACATGCCTTCCATGCCGAAGGTGCGCGCTTCGTCCGGCACGATCGGCACGATCCGCTTGCCGATGTTCTTGTCGCGCAAAAGCGCGGTGAGGATGCGCACGAAGGCCATGGTGGTCGATACTTCGCGGCCCTCGCCGGTGGCCTTCAATTGCGCCGCGAACGCATCGAGCCCCGGCACCACCATCTGCTCCGCGGCGCGCATGCGCCGCTGCGGCAGGTAGCCGCCCAGCGCCTGGCGCCGCGCATGCAGGTACTGCATCACCGGGTCACTGTCGGCCGGCTTGTAGAACGGCAGGTCCTCGAGCTTGTCGTCAGCCACCGGAATGTTGAAGCGGTCACGGAAATCACGGATGGTTTCAAGATCCAGCTTCTTCAACTGGTGCGTCGGGTTCTTGGCCTGGCCCTGCTTGCCCAGGCCATAGCCCTTGATGGTTTTCGCCAGGATCACCGTCGGCTGGCCCTTGTGATTGACCGCCGAGTGATACGCCGCATAGATCTTGTGCGGATCATGCCCGCCGCGATTGAGGCGCCAGATGTCGTCGTCGGACATGCGCGACACCATTTCGAGCAGTTCCGGGTACTTGCCGAAAAAATG
>JANPGJ010000001.1:0-1972 GCA_031423955.1 Burkholderiales bacterium | reverse complement strand
GTTCCGAGCAGCACGGTGCCGGCCGGCAGCCCGACCTGGGCGCAGATGCGTGCGGTGACCTGGTCGTTGTCGCCGCTCAGCACCTTGACGGTGATGCCGTGCGCCGCCAGCGCCTTCAGGGCCGGCGCCGCCGATTCCTTCGGCGGGTCGAGGAAGGCGATGAAGCCCTGCAGGGTCAGGCCGGTTTCGTCCGCCACCGAATAGGTGGTCTGGGTGAGCGGAATCTCCCTGGTCGCCACCGCGACCACGCGCAGTCCGTTCGAATTGAGCTCGCCGGTCAGGGCTTGCGCCCGCACCAGCATGGCGGGGTCCAGCGGCTGCACTGCACCGTCCTCGCCACGCACGCTGCCGCACACGGCCAGCATCTCCTCGACCGCGCCTTTGCAGATCAGCCGGTGCACGAGGTTTCGTTCGACCACCACCACCGACATCCGGCGGCGCGCGAAATCGAAGGGTATTTCGTCGATCTTGTCGTAGTCGGAATCGAGCTTGAGCCTGGCCGCAAGCTCCACATGGTCGAGCACGGCATGGTCGAGCAGGTTTTTCAGCCCGGTCTGGAAAAAACTGTTGAGGAATGCGAAATCGAGCACTTCGGCCGATGTGCGGTTGTAGACATCGATATGGCGCGCCAGCGCGATCCGGTCCTGGGTCAGGGTGCCGGTCTTGTCGGTGCACAGCACGTCCATCGCGCCGAAGTTCTGGATCGCGTCGAGGCGCTTGACCACCACCTTGCGGCGCGACAGGGCGATCGCGCCGCGGGCCAGGGTCGAAGTCACGATCATCGGCAGCATTTCCGGGGTCAGCCCGACCGCTACCGAGAGCGCGAACAACGCCGCCTCCATCCAGTCGCCGCGGGTGAGGCCGTTGACCAGCAGCACGATCGGCACCATCACCATGGCGAAGCGGATCAACAGCCAGCTCACGCTGTTGACGCCGGCCTGGAACGCCGTCGGCGCGCGCCCGGTCGCCGTGGCGTGCGTCGTCAGGGTGCCGAAATAGGTGCGATTGCCGGTCGCCACCACCAGCGCGGTGGCCGAACCGGAGACCACATTGGTGCCCATGAACACCAGGTTCGGTTGTTCCAGCGCACTGGTCGGGCCATCGCGGACAGCGGCGAATTTTTCGACCGGCAGCGATTCGCCGGTGAGCGCCGACTGCGCCACGAACAGGTCGCACGCAAGCAGCAATCGGCAGTCGGCGGGAATCATGTCGCCGGCCGACAGTGCCACCAGGTCGCCGGTGACGAGTTGGCGAATCGGCACCTCGACCTGGTTCGGCGGCGTCGGCGCAATCGGCGGCTGGTTCCCGGTGCCCGCACTTACCGCGTCGCGCCGCAGCACCGTCGCCGTGTTGCTCACCAGGGATTTCAGGCTGTCTGCAGCGCGGTGCGAGCGGCCTTCCTGCACAAAGCGCACCAGGGTGCTCAAGCCAACCATCACGCCGATCACCGTTGCGGCGCGGCCGTCGCTACCGAGCCAGGAGAACGCGGCCAGGATGCTCAGCAACAGGTTGAACGGGTTGGCGTAGCAATGCCAGAGATTCAACCACCAGGGCGGCGGCTTTTCATGCTCGACCTCGTTCGGTCCCTGGCCGGCCAGACGAACCGCGGCTTCGCGCGCGGTCAGGCCATCAGCGTTGCCGTTGAAGCGGGCCAGCGCCGCCGCCGGCGTTTCGCGTGCCACCAGCAGCAGGGCGCTGGCCAGCGCTGCCGGCGCCGCCGCCGCCGGGCCGCGGGCGGCGATGCTGTCGAGCAGCGCATGACGGCCGAAGTGCTTTGCCACCCGGCGCCGGCGCAGCCAGCGGCTGAAGCCGCGCTTGAGAACGTTGCTCATCGGGGAATGTTGCTCATCAGCCGCTGCGCGCGCGTCGCGGTGCATACCCCCTGGGACATGGGAACCCGGTCAGGCCCGAAAGCCACCGACCCCGAAGAGGCCGATCAGGCCGATCGCGATCAGGTAGATCGCGACGATGA